>JBGSPC010000121.1:0-4088 GCA_041738805.1 Terrimicrobiaceae bacterium
CATCGGCTTTTCCATTGCCCCAAGTGTAAACGTATTTTCCTTTGCGGGCGGTGGCGGGTTTTGCGGTTTTTGTATTTTTGGACATGAGTGGTTTTGAGTTGAAATGGTGACAACCGGGGTTTGTTTTGACCCGATCGGCCGGAAGGTTCCGGGCTTAGTGAGGCCGGCGGGACCTCAAGGGTTCAGGCATGGACGGCTTCCGCGGCGAGAACCTCATTAAGCATTTGCCCGAATTCGGCCAGGCCGGTGCTGGGAATGATGACCGTGTTGCGGCGTCCGTGGGCTTCTTCTGTGATCCGAAGAAAACGTCCGCGATCGTTCTCGCGAAATTCGATAAAAAAGTGTTTGCGTTCGACTTGGAGTTCTCGTGACTCGATAATATTTTCCATTTTTCCTTTAGCGTGGGAGAGGCTGACCATTACACGCCATGCCGCCCCGGCACACAACTAGATTTTGTGAATTAATTTCACCCGTTTTCCAGAGTGTCGTCGAGAGCCGCCAGCAGCTCGCAAATTGTCTCCTCGGTTTCGTCGCCCATGTTTGAGATTCGGAAGGTTTTGCCTTTGAGTTTGCCGTATCCCCCGTCAATGGCGAAGCGGTGTTTCTCGCGAAGGCGTTTGACCCATGCCGCCAGATCGACCTCTTTGTTGTTGGCGAGGCAGTTGAGCGAAAGCGAGCGATAACCCTCGGGAGCAAAAAACTCAAAGCCCCGATCTGTGGCCCATTTTCCCACGAGGGCGTTGAGGTGCTTGTGACGGGCATACCGGTTTGCCGGGCCTTCAGCAAAAATTTCATTCAATTTCGAGCGAAGAGCAAAGATCAACGAAATGGATGGCGTGCTGGGTGTCATATCACCTTCCTGATTTTTTGCGAATTCCACAAAATCAAAATAATACCCGCGATCAGGAAGGGTTTTGGCTTTGGCGAGGGCGCGTTCTGAGACAGAAAACAGTGCGAGTCCCGGCGGCAGGGCCAAGGCCTTTTGGCTTCCGGTCAGGAGCACGTCAATCCCGAGAGCATCCATGGGAATTTCCTCTGTGGAAAACGAGGAGACAGAGTCCAAGATGAAGAGGACCTCAGGAAAATTGCGAAGCACGGCTGCGATCTCAGGCAGGGGATTCCTGACTCCGCAGGATGTTTCATTGTGAATGAGGGTGAAGGCATCGTATCCGCCTTTGGAGAGTTCAGCCTCCACAAGTTCCGGGAGAATCGGTTGCCCCCACTCGACTTGCAATGCGCCGGCGTCTTTGCCGCAACGTTTGCTGACATCAAACCATTTGTCTGAAAACGCACCGCACATGGCATTGAGCACTTTTTTGGAACAGAGGTTGCGGATGGCCCCTTCCATCACCCCCCATGCCGAGGAGGTGGACAAAAAGACAGGCCGTGATGTTCCAAAAAGCTCCTGCAGTTTTGGCTGGATTTCGGAGTAAAGAAATTTGAAGTCGCCACTGCGGTGCCCGATCATGGGCTCGCACATGGCTTTGTAGGTGGCCTCCGAAACCTCGATGGGGCCCGGGATGAAGAGTTTGACGTGGTTTCTTTGCATAGGAAACGGCAAGGATACTCGGATTTTGCAGGCATTGCCAAGAAGCAGTCTGCACATTTTCCATAAAATGCTCCGCTTGCCGTGAAAAGGCTTTGGGTTTATGAAATCATCCCATGCCCAAACCTCCCAAACGAATCGACACCTCAAGGCTCGGTGCGCACAGGATCTGTGTGGACTGCGTTCCTCCGGATTACGGGGACAACTACAAGCCGGGTTACATTGGTTTCACCCACTCGGACAAAAGTGTGGTTTCGGCCGGCATCGCGCATTTTACCCGGTGGTCACGTCTCAGTGATATCCGGGTCTCGCATGTCCTTGTTGTCACAGGAGAAAATGAGGCCGTAGAAGCTCTCGCCGACAAAGGCGTTGTCAAAATTCACCTTTCTAAATATTTTCAGGACTCCCACACACGGATCTTTTTCCGAAAGCCCAGAAAACTCACAAATGACGTGGCCGCCCGCATGGCAAGCACGGCTTTGGCCCAGGTGGGGGCTCGCTATGATCACCTCCTCCTGGCAGCTCAGGTCCTGGAAGGGAGTTTTTTAAGACGTTGGATCTACTCCGCCTTCCGCGAAGCTCCGGATCATTTTCTCGGGCGCCTGTTAAACCGCGATGACCGCTGGATCTGCAGCGAGCTGGCAGCCTATTGTCTCGATGCCCAACCGGAGTACGCCGACAAAGGTGTGCTGGCAAAACCGCACTACGCAATTGATCCCCAGGAGCTTTTTGAGGATCAGGAGCTTTTTGCATCATGGAAACAAGAACCACCCTCCAGAAAGCCAAAGCGTTCCAGGACTCCGGGGGATGAAGAATCAGGTCGCGGTCTCATGCGGCCTGCGACGGCACCTGGCCCGCAAGAGCCAAATGATGAGTCATCACCTTAACTGTTGCAGTGTGAAAATTTCCCGCGTAAAAATCAGGTCATGATTCAGGAATACATTCCCGTGCTTTTGCACATTCTGGTGGCCGTTGGTTTTGCCACGGCGGCATTGGTTGCGAACCTTGTTGTGGGACGCGCGGGGACCCGCACGGCAACCAAAGACCTGGCGTATGAGTGTGGAATGATTCCTGAAGCCGGGCCACAGCCCCGCTTCAGCGTCAAGTTCTACCTCGTGGCGATGCTCTTCATCCTTTTCGATATCGAGATTGTGTTTATGTATCCCTGGGCTGTTGTTTATCGGCCTTTTGTCGAGCAATTCGGCCCGATCATCCTTTGGAGCATGCTGAGTTTTATCCTCATCCTCCTTTTTGGTTATATCTATGCCATCAAAAAAGGTGCGCTCGACTGGAGCGGGAAGTAATCCATTCGATTGGGAGTTTCGTATCGTTATCGCATGATCCACCATCTCGTTCTGTTCAAGGTTAAGCCCGAAGTTGATGAAGAAAAATTGGAGTGGATGATGCGGGAAACCCGCATTCAACTTCTCAAAATTCCCGAAGTTCTCAGTGTCCGCTGCGGAAAACGCATTGCTCCCGACCTCGCGTGGCCATTTTTTCTGGTGGTGGAAGTTGAGTCACTCGACAAATTGAAGCTTTATATTGAGGACCCGATCCACATGAAATTTGTGGAGGAAGTCATCAAACCCAACGTCGTCGAGCGCCTGGCCCTGGATCATGAGATGGAGCCTGGCAAAAACGTGAAGTATTGTTAACCCTCTTCGCTCGTGCCTTGAGAATTGCAGAGTTCCTCACCTGCAAATGCCCGGCAAAAGTTTGGCTTTGCCTGCTTCGCGCCGTGCAATCTCATCGGGCACGCTCAAGCCATCTTCCAAGGGCGTGCTGTCCGCTGTCTCGGCCTTTTGCATCAACTCGGCGACTTCCAAATCCAACACCCGCGTGGCCACACTGTCGTAAGTCGAGAGTTCTATGCTCCTGCTTGAAAAGACCCCGCTGCTGTAGCTGTAAATCAGCAATGCCAACATCATCGCAGGGGGATATTGTGCATCTCCGCTCCCTCTGTGGTTGACCTTTGCCGTACTGGTGTCAAAGCCCTCCACCGCCTCCAGAATGAAATGACTTAAATGATTTTCTGGCACCCAGCTTCTCATGTCCGGCGGCATCAATAGCTGTGTGTCCCGATCTACTATCACAAATCGTGCACCCATTCTCCGACCTGCTTTTTCTCCCAGCTTTGTTCAAGCCTTCAGATTGGGAAAAGTCCGACAGGCTGCTAGCCGGGCACAAACCCATGGAAGCTATCGAGCGCCTCTTATTCTTCATTCGCAAATACTCGACAAACGCCGAGATGCTCGCAAGTATCCCGGGCTGAGTCTTTTCCAAAAATCTATGAAATCAATCTCCCCGATAAAGACTTTTCTTCCAACGTTACTCACCCTCTTGCTGATGCCGGCTCTTCAGGCCGAGATATTTTACCTGGACCAGAAAAGCACCGCCGCGAACCCCGACGGCAGCCAGTCCAAGCCTTGGGCGACTCTGGAACAAATGCAAACTGCCTTGGCGGCAAAACCCGGAGGCGGAGGCGGAAACGTGGTGCGCATCGCCCCGGGAGAATACGGCAGCTATATCGAAGGTGCGGCTC
>JBGSPC010000134.1:0-3895 GCA_041738805.1 Terrimicrobiaceae bacterium
TCCTACACCAGTTCCCCGAAAATCTTGGTCCAGAATCGAAGTGCTGCTCACGATGGGACGATGGTTCTGGAAATCATTGGGGATCCGGTTGCCAAGTTAAAAGGCATTTATTGGACTTCCCGGCAGACAACCGGAGAGGTGGTTCTCACCAAGCGTTGCACCGAACGGCTAGACGATTTTCCTGACGATCTAGGAAGTCATCCGATGGCTGGGAAATGAATGCTCCGAATCCAATGATTTCCAAACTCCCCAACACCTCGAACATCATCTTCACCAAGGGCGGTGGGAGCCCTCACGTTAAAACAGCCAACATCCACACCCGACAAACCCATTAATATGTTCACCTGGATTCCAATTTACGAAGAAGCCGCCAATCGACTGCTCGCCTACAAAGACACGAACCAGCAGTTGGTCGAAGTGATCGCACAGATGCGTGAGAAGGGGCTCAGGACCATGCCGATCATCGATCAGGGAAAGGATGGTTCGGAATTTCCCCTCAAAGAGATCGATCCATTCAGCTTCCTCGCCAATTTCAATCGAGGAACGACGGTCCCTAACCGGATAGCACTCTGGGAATCGTTGAAACAAAGCTGGAATTTGGAGTCGCCCCTGCCTGAGGATTTTTCTGGGCTGCCCTTGGCCAACTCTATGAGTTCTTGGCTCATGCCCTACGAAAAGAGGCGCAGCCCAGGGCATGTCGCCACGCTGTGGATGTTCTATGAGCACATCATGAGTGCAAGTCCTGATAGCTTGGACACCGACCTGATGGAGGAGGCTTTACAATTTGACAGAGTAGGCCTCGCCAACTTGACCATGGGAATGTTTTGGGCTCGGCCCAAGACTTGGGTTTCCTGCGATAGTAAGAATGTTGCCAAGGCAATAAAGAAGGGGATCAATAGCCCGGATGCAACGGCAGTAGGATACAAGGCCTGGGTTCTGGCAGTGATTTCGGATATTGGCACCAGTATCCCGGAATTTTCTCACGAAGCACACGTAAGTGCTCAGAAGCAAGGGGTCACCCCTGAGGTGGATTCGGATTTAGCCTCTCCTTTTGATAAGATTTTTTCCGATTTGGAAGAAGCCAACGTGTGCCTGGATTTTCTGAAAACGCTTATCACGCATCTCCAGAAGGGCGAGGAGCATGACCCCCGTGTTGTAGTCAGTTTGCTGCCCCGAAGACCGATCATCCGTTTGAACTACGGTAACTGGGTCATGTGCTCCTTCGGAAAAAATGGGATGTTCGAGGTCTTGTCGCGCAAGGATGGTCCACTGATGAATTTGGCTCTCAAGTCGTGGGATTTCAAGGAACTCATCGATGGACATCCCTTTTGCATCGCACGCTTTGATCGCGAGGTTATCCCAGATCCAGAGACTTGGCCGGCCGTGAAAAGCACTCTCGATGATGTGCTGGGCCGATTCCAAAATTGGCGTCAAAGCAACTATTCGGCTTCCCATTCACCGAAGACTTTCAAAGCCATTTTTGATGACGACTTCCGCGAGAAATTCCTCAAACAGGGCTTCCGAGATGGGGTATCCAGTGGTGGGCATCTTCCTAGCTCGTGGCTTCTGGCACCCGGAAACAGCGCTGACCAGTGGCAGGATTTCGAGAACAATGGCATTGCGGCTATGGGATGGAATGAGACCGGCGATCTTGCGGAGCTCGAAACTCCCGAGGATTTTCGTGAAATCGTTCGAAAACGGCATCCCGATTCTGGAGCCTCAAAAGTAGGAAAAATGCTCCGTGACTTCGCAAAAAGCATTCAGCCGGGTGACCTCATTTTTGCCAAGGAGGGGAAAGGCGCGGTCGTGGGCTACGGCATTGTCGAGTCCGGCTATTATTTCGATGCGGAAAAGGAGCCGTTCAAGCACCTGCGTAAAGTTCAGTGGAAGAGTCTGGACAGGCTGGAAATGCCCGAGGGAATCAACCTGCCCATCCAGACGCTCAGCCCCATTGACCGACGCCCAGAATTAATGGACCTACTCTCGAAGCATTACGGCTTAGAAAAACCCGATCCTGTCGAAAGGGGAATATATACCAAGGAGGACGCTCTTGCGGACCTGTTCATGCCGGAAGAAAAGCTGGATACCATCATCGAGTTGCTGAAGCGCAAGAAGAACATCATCCTGCAAGGTGCCCCAGGAACCGGGAAGACCTTCGTGGCAAGGAGGCTGGCTTATTTGCTCATGGGCTTTGCTGATGAAAACCGGGCCCCGATGGTGCAGTTCCACCAGAGCAGTTCATACGAGGACTTTATTCAAGGCTACAGACCCAACGGAGAAGGCGGTTTCGAACTGAAGAACGGCACTTTCTACACCTTCTGCAAGGAGGCACTGGAAGAGCCGGCCAAACCCTATGTGCTCATTATTGATGAAATCAACCGGGGTAACCTTTCAAAAATTCTCGGTGAACTCATGATGCTGATCGAGCCGGACAAACGAGATGAGGAATACGGGGTGCCATTGGCCTACGCTGTAAATCGAGATGAGCGCTTCCACGTCCCATCAAACGTTTACCTCATTGGGACTATGAACACAGCGGACCGATCCCTGTCGATGGTCGATTACGCCTTGCGGAGGCGATTTGCCTTTATCGAATGCGATCCTGCGTTCGATTCGCCTGGTTTCCATGAGTTTCTGGAAGACTGTGATGTCCCTGATGCGCTGATTAACGCCATTGTCTCACGGATGGTCCAAGTGAATGGCATGATCGCCGCCGATAGCACGAGCCTCGGGCGCGGCTATAGGATTGGGCATAGCTTCTTTGTACCTGGCAAGGATTCTGGCGCTGACCAAATTATGATCTCATACAAAGATTGGTATGTGGGGGTGGTGGAATACGAGATCCTGCCTCTGCTGGAGGAATACTGGATTGATGATCCTGCCTCTCTTGAAACCGCGAAAACGCTCCTGCGGGAACCCATCGGCATTTGATAAAAATGGCATCCGCCATTCCCATCCAAAACCTTTATTACCTGCTTTCGTATGCTTGGGATTTGTTCCGTCCCGGTGAGCAGATCGATATTCCTGCCAACTCCTGCCCCGATCTGGCCAATCTGCTGGCGAAGGTGCTTGCCTCGGGAATTAATGGCATCGCGCGAACTGGTTTCGATAAACGTTATCTCGAACAGACAGACGTCATTTCCAGACTGCGGGGCCGGGTGCTCGTCATGCCGAGCTATCGGCGGGGAACGCACCTCAATGGTCGGATGCAATGCGAGTTCGATGAACTGAGTTTCGATACGCCCGCGAATCGAATTCTGACCGCTACCTGTCGTTCTCTGCTGAGTTGCCGGGAACTGACTGCAGAGAATCGGAAGTTTTTACGCCATTCCTCCAGCCTGATTCCCTGCGTAACTTCGGTTCGAGTCACAGGCTCCTGCTTTCATCGCGTGCAGTTCCACCGCAATACACGGTCCTACCGTCTGGTCCTGAGCGTTTGCCGCCTCATTCATCAATGTCTCCTGCCCGAGGAGGAACCGGGACAGCACCGATTTCGCGACATATTGCGCAACGAGACAGTGATGCACCGCCTTTTCGAGCATTTTGTTTTCTACTTTGCCAAACGACACCTCCGCGGCGCGAGTGTGTCAGCCATGGGAATCCAATGGCAGGCCAGCGAATTGTCAGCCGCCACCGAGGCACTTCTACCTGGAATGAGAACCGATGTCACCGTCGCTTGGCCGGACAGGAAACTCATTCTGGACTGCAAATATTACCCTGACGCGCTAACATCCCGATCTGACCCCCGATTTGGATCGCAAGGATTCCATTCGTCGAACCTCTATCAACTGAATGCCTACCTTACCAACAAGGCCTTCACCCAAGGCTGGGAAAGCGTGGAGGGAATGCTGCTTTATCCCACCAATGGTTGCCACCTTGAGCACACCTTCACTCT
>JBGSPC010000288.1:0-4094 GCA_041738805.1 Terrimicrobiaceae bacterium
TTCTTGGGGATATCTCTGTCTTCCCTCGGCAAAAATACTTTTGGCGATGCGGCGGGTGTTTTTCGCCTCGGCTGAGTCGTCGTTTCCACAGATCTTGAGCATGGCTTTGGCCATGGTGGTGCTGCGGTCGCTGTGGGTGGATCGCCCAATCTCCCGGCCAAGGGAAAAATACGGGATCCGTCCGCGGAAAACCAGGGGCCAAAAGGCATTGCGGATCCAGCCGTGGACAATGCCGCGTTTTGTTGTGGGCATTGGATAGGGAGTCTCCGGCCCCAGCAGATAAAACGCATCGGCGAAGGCATCCAGGGCATAGAGGCCGTACCCCCCGGTGTATGAAAAATAATTGTGTCCAATGTAGGAGCCGTCCGCATAAAAGCCATCCCCTCTTGTGCTGATGTGGGCCAGGGCCGCCAGGGCATCCCGTGCATAAGCCAGTCTCTCAGCGTCTTTTTCAAGAACCGCTTGCACCGCAATATTCACGCCGGCCCAAGCCCCATTGGCGCCGGCGCCCCCGCCCGTGGTCTCGATGTCCGGTGTAAAATGACGAACCGCTTTCATGTAGTTCGAGCGCTGCTCCAGCGTGAGTGCGTCATAGAGCATCGTCGTGATGGCCGTCAGGTGACGGGGGATGCCAATTTCCCAATCCCACCAATTGCTGTAAGGGATCGTTTTCTCGTTGTAATGATGCGCGTAGAGCCAATCACAGGCGGCGATGGTATCGGCGAGGAGTCCGGCATTCTGGTAAAGCTCCCCCCCTTTCGCCCAATACGCCTTGGCCATTTCCTCCAGGCGTTTGTAGCAAGCGGTAAGATTTTTAGAATGCCCATCACCTGGCAGCGGCTCAAAACATTGATTCGTTTCGGGGAAGGGCCGGGAAGCCTTGAGCAGAGCCCAGTGGTCTCGGGCTTTCTCGTTGATTTCCTGCACGACCTTGCGAATTTCCGGATCCTGGTCATCGTAATCCCGTCCCCCGGTCAAAGAATCAAACCAAGCCTCCCGCATGGCGTCATAGGAATCCGCGGGAGGTGGAGCGTTTTCCGCGAGCTCAGGCATCGTGCTCGCGTGAGCTGGTGCGACAGCGCTGGGAATCCATGGGAAAAGCGCGAGCCTTAACAAAACAAGCGCCTTCATGCTGGCGGTGACGCTGCCATCATTGAGACTGGGTCAATCACCCTGCGGATACTTTGCAATCAATTCATCCAAGCTCCTGGCGATGGTCTCTTCGTCACCGAGAATGATCCAATAGTTGAATTCAAAGACCGAATCTGGTCCGAGCGCCACTGTGGCGAGCGGTGCAACATGCACGGTGTCTGCCGCGGCGGGATCTTCGGTCTTCGAACTTCCCACCACCCCGCAGTTCCAAGCTTGATCGCCGCGAGGGCTGTAGATGGCCAGTCCGCGGCCTTGGTCATCAAAAAACGCCATGGCTCTGTGAGGGGGCTTCACCCTTCCCCACCCCGATGGGCTGAGCTCGGGCATCTCAAAGTCCTCCCATTCCCCCCCTCCAAGATAGACGCGCGCATGCCGCATCGAACGAACAAGATAAATCGCCGGAAGTTCCTGGTGTTGGCCCGTGGCCCCGCCCCAGATGTCGTCGGCAGATCTCTCGCAGACAAGCTTGTTCCGCACGCGAAGCACATGCGGGCTGCCGGGCTCAAAGGAGGTCCATTGCTCCATGATTGCCGCCGCAGTCTCATCAGGCATGTCCCAGAGTTTCGGCACGGTCCGACTGTGGAGCGTATCGTCTGTTTTCCCAAATTCCTCCACCTCCGATGGCTTTCCCGCGAAGCTCCCTCCCTGGATGGGATTCCATTGCCACGGGCTCCACGCAATCGATTGCCCTTCATCCCGGCGATCTCGCTTTTTCCCCGCATAATAGGACTGCTGGATCAGTCGACCAAGATCATGACGGTTGATCAAATTCTTGCCTCCGCCCCTGGAAAGCCACGTGATCGCACCTCCCCGATCCTGTTCGATTTTCACGGTGGCCGATTCTTGGCTCAGCGAGAGGGTCGCGGCCATCATGGTCGGGATCAATGCGGAGTAACAGCTCGCCCAAGCCAGGACATTGCAGGGTCTCACGGTCAGATCAATTCAAAGGCTTGCGCAAATCAGTGCCGACCGGGATGCGTTGGACGCTCCAATCAAACATGAGAGCGAGACGGAACTTGTCATTCACCGGCTTTGTGGGGGCAGTCGCTCCCACCATCCCTGCGGTGATCACTTGCTTTGAGTCTTCAATGAGGCCCTTGTCCGACTGGATGAGCGCCCAGGTTTTAGACGCCATCCCCAACTCTTGGAGTAACCTGGGATAGCTGGCGCTTTGTTTCAAATTATTTGCCGAGGCACCGTCGGTTCCGAAAGGGAACATGGTTTCCTGTAACTGGGGATTCTGGGCCGCAAGAATTTCCTTCCGCAGCACAAACGTCGGCATGCTCCAATAAATCTCCGTGGGTGCCCCGTTTGCTTTGGCGGCCGCCAACCAACCCGGGTCCCGCAGGGATGGGATGGCAACCTCTTTGCCCGGTGGACCACTGATGCCAAGGTAGGGTGCCAGATGAGCGCCAAGGCGGGTTCCAGGGTCACTCCAGGAACCACTGCCCTGATGGTTCGGTGCCAGCAACCTCACCCAAGTGTGTACCGAGGGCTGAAGGCCATACGCATACGACGGCGAAGTGCCGGTGTTCCCCGAAGCCGGAAGAGTGCTATTGTTCTCCGCCACAAAGGAGGCAATCGCGGCTCCCGTCTGCTTGAGATTGCTGGTCGCAATCGCGGCATTGGCCCTCTTACGCACAGATCCCAGCACAGGAAAAAGCAGGGCCGCCAGAACCGCAATGATTGCGACAACAGTGAGAAGCTCAATCAACGTGAACGCCTTCCACGGTTGGAGTGAAGGTCGCCGTGAAAATCGGTTGCCAAGTTGCGATTGGAATGTGCGGGGGAAACTCATTAAAGATAGGCTGACATGTTTGATCGCCCCATTCAATCCCTGAGTAATTTTATCGTAAAGATATTTATTACAAACCGTCATCCGGGATGTGGGAGTATTTTTGCCATGATTTTACAGTAAAGCTTTTGACCACTTTTGAGTGTCGGCTTCCTAGGCTAAATATAAGACTCTCCCTCCTGCTGTCATGGTTTTTTCGACTAATCCCCACAATCAAAAAAAATTTCTTTTCCGCTCCACAGTGCTCGCAATTCTTATGTCCTTCTCGAGCGGTTGTGAGCGCCCCCCCCAGCCACCCGATCCCGTGACCCAGCCAGAAGCGACACCGCAACCTCCTCCTGAGCCCCCTCCGCCATCTCCCACTCCGTCGCCCCAGCCCACAAGCCCCCCCATCGAGGAGTCACCCTCTGAATCGCTTCCTGAACCGATCGCCTGGATCCTGGGTGAACCCAACCGGAAAAAGTGGCCACGCAGTCTGAGCATAGTTTCTCCGGTTGTCCTTCCCATCATCATTGAGGGAGCCGAGGTGGGCCAGGTCAACCAGCCTGCCGGGGCGATCGGAGCGTTGATTGACGTCGAACGCAGCGGCAATGACGTGGTGGTGACCCTGATGTTGAGTGGGAGTGCCCGAAAGCTTCCCGCAGAAAAAACCAACCTGCGGCAGGCAGCAGAGCAGGCCATGGGGGAGGCCAGGGCGATGGCCGCAAGAGAACTTCAACGCCAGCCTCAAGAATCGGCGATTGCTGGGATGCCGGGTGGAATCAAAACAGAACGAGACGCCCCCACAGAGCCGGAGATCCCCTCTCCTGCTTCGAGTAAAGCCTACAGTCTTCCATTTGGAGTGGGGCCCAGGATTGGGGATCGGCAGGAATGGAAGAAAGCCCGCTTGGACCGTGAAAACATTCTTGAGGTTGCCGAGAGCGAATTGACCCTCCCAACCCCGGAGATCACCACCGAGGATTATCTGGCCTTTAGCAAAACCGGAAGTCGGGAACCCCATGGGGTGCCATTCCGCAAAAGGCTCGACCGGCTGGGGGTTTTTGCACTGGCGGCTGGCTTGACCAATGAATCCCGATTTGTGGAGGCGGCGCAAAAGGAAGCCGAGGCCATCCTGGATGAGCCGACATGGGTGATCCCGGCCCACGAC
>JBGSPC010000289.1:0-14247 GCA_041738805.1 Terrimicrobiaceae bacterium
CGTGGAAATTCTCTCCTCCAAAAGACAGCGGTGACACGCCATTGGTTTCCTCAAGCTACTCTTTGCGTCTTTGCGTGAGTTATTCTGGCTGCGAAGCCGCGTTGGGATTGTCATCGCGCGCGGAGATCGCGATCAACCATAATGTGTAAACACTGTCCGATCTTTTGTTCCCTTCGTTTCCTTCTGTGAAAGATGCGTCGGAACTTAAGCCCTGGAAACGAACCACGGATTACTCAGAACGCATGCATAAAGGCCAACTGTATCATGAGATGGCAGCGCTTCGCTTGCACAATTCCAGATCTCTGCATCCCTCTTGTAATCCGAGTACTCCCTGCAATCCGTGGTTAGAATTTCTGGATTCCTCCCTTTCATGTCCTTCAAGCTCTTCATGGTGAAGATCTCATTCCAATCCTAAGTCTTTGGGCGGGCGCGGAGGAAGGTCGGGACGTCGAGGTCTTCTCCTTCGACGATGGTGGGTTCGCTTTTTTCGAAGCGGCCGCGGGCGGCTGGTTCGAACTGGAGGGTTTCTTGTCGGACTTTGGCGGGGTTGGTCTTTTTTGGAGTGGCCGGGGGGGTGGCAGGAACGCCGGGCTGACTTAAGATCGGGGGCGTGGGTTCCGTGTCATCCGCAAACAGACGCCCCGGAGGGCTGGGGCGGAGCGGGTCGGGTTTTTGGTCGGGCGTGGGGGATTGCTGGACCTCTTTTTTTGCGACCTTTGCGGGAGTGAACTCCGGAGCGGCTTTGGGCTCGGGGGTTGGTCGGGCAACCCGGGTTTGCGGCGTTGAGGGGGGACCCCCCTCATGATTACCAAACACGGTGACCGTGACCGGGCTGGAGGCGGTCTTTGTGACTGACACGCTGAGGAAAAGATGGGCGTCATCGGGCACGTGTTTCGACGTTTCGCGCATGATGGCGGCTGTTTCTGAGAACGAGAGGGTTGGGGGTCCTCCCACGTGAACAATGACGGCATGGGCATCATCCAACATGCGCCCGCGATCGAGCAGGGGACTCTTCAGCGCACGTTCCACGGCTTCATGGGCCCGGTTGTCCCCCTGGCCTTCCCCGCGTCCGAAAAGCGCAGAGGGCGAGCCTTCCCTCAGCACGGATAGTAGATTTCCAATGGTGACCGGCATGGGCCCGTCTCCGTTCAGCATCTCCAAAAAGGAGGCAACACATTCGCTGAGGAGGCGGTCAGCAGCCTCGAAGGTTTCGCTGATACCTTCGCGGGGTGAGGACAGATCCGCCATGCGGTCATTTTCGAAACGAATCACAGCGTGGGCATGACGCTGCAAGGCCGCTTCGGCTTCGGCGGCTTGAGCGGCCCGGCGGCGGCCTTCAAACGAGAAGGGGGTTGTGACCAGGGCGAGGACAAATGCGCCGGCCTCTTTCGCGGCTTCGGCAACCACCGGAGCAGCCCCTGATCCGGTTCCACCGCCCAAACCAACCAGCAGAATCACGGTGGAGGACGCCTCAACGGCGAAGCGGATTTCTTCAAGCGATTCCTGAGCGGCTTCGAACCCCACTTCGGGATCACCGCCGGCCCCGAGTCCGCGCGTGGCCCGTGGTCCCAGATTGGATTTGCGGGGAGCGACTGTGGAAGTGAGGGATTGGGCATCCGAGTTCATGGCAACAACCTCCGCGAGGCCCGGCGAATTCATCACCAACCGGTCTGCCAATTGTACGCCCGCGTTGCCGATTCCGATAATTCGTGCAGGGAGTGAGGCCCGGGGAATTTCGTTTTTCGGGTAGGGCAGCATAGTGGTCGATTACCTTCTGCTGAAAATCCCCCCGATTCGACCAAGAATCGAGCCTAAAAGTGTGGGTTCCTCCTCCTCGGCCATCCGGGCCTGGACAAAACGGACGACGCCAATGGCGGTCGAGTATTGGGGGTTGTTAAGGATCGACTTGGGACCCGAGACGCCGGCATCACGTGCCAGATGAACGGGCATTTCAAAGATGGACTCCGCCACTTCCCGAATGCCCTTCATCAAACTGCATCCCCCCGTGAGATAAACCCCCGCCCCCAACTTGTGGGAAGGCGTCTCGGCAGCCACTTGCTTTTGGATCAGCGTAAAAATTTCGAGCACCCGCGCGTGCATGATCGTATTCAACATTTCCCGCTCGATCTCCTTGCCGGAAAATCCCGC
This sequence comes from Terrimicrobiaceae bacterium, assembly GCA_041738805.1. Lineage (GTDB taxonomy): Bacteria > Verrucomicrobiota > Verrucomicrobiia > Chthoniobacterales > Terrimicrobiaceae > JAJTZA01. Next base: position 2,149 of record JBGSPC010000289.1, read on the forward strand.
ATCATTTTTCAGGCTGATCATTTCGCCGGGCACGGACTTTCCAATCAGGGCGGATCCTTCATCGACTTTGAGTTTTTCCGCACGGGTGAGCGGGATGCGCAGTCCGAGCGAGATATCATTGCTCACATGATCACCTCCCACAGCCAAAACCCCGCTTTGTTTCACGACCCCGTCTGCAAACACAATGAAGTCGGAAACCCCGCCGCCGATATCAATCACCACGGCTCCAAGTTCGCGCTGATGGTCATTCAGCACGGCGTGGGAGGAAGCCAGGGCATTGGTGACGACCTGATCAATTTGCATTCCGTTTTCTTCGATGCAGCGGAGAGTGTTTTGCAGGCGGGTTTTGACGCCATGAATGATGTGAAAATCGGCTTCCAGCCGCCGCCCGACAAGGCCCACCGGATTGATGACTCCTTCCTGTCCGTCCACGTAGTAATGCTGGATGATGGAATGAAGAAACGTGTTTTCTGTGGGGATGTTGACCTCGCGGGCTTTGATGGCCACCTCATTCAAATCGTCCTCATCAATCTCCAGCCGTTCGCTGGGAATGGCCACGGCGCCACGGCTGTTAAAGCTGGCAATATGACTGCCGGTGACTGCGACCGACACGTCCTCGATGCCGACATCACTGTTGGATTCGGCCTCGGAGAGAGCATCGTGCACACATTCCGTGGCGATCGCGAGATCCACGATTTCCCCTTTGCGCACGCCGCGTGACGGGGCCATTCCAACTCCCAAAATGCGCAACTCGGTGTCGCGACCGGACTCAGCAACCACGGCACAAACCTTCGAGGTTCCCACCTCGACTCCCACCAGAATGTCGTTTCGTGCCATTAGTTCTTGGAAGATTTTTTTGAAGGTTTTTCCGCAGGTTCAGCGGGCGGCAGCGAAGCCATCACAAAAGTGACCGGGGTGTTTCGGCGGACCATGAGGTTCACCGAGTCGAGCACACGGCCGGTTTCCGCGCAATGAAGCAGCAGCTTCTGCAGACGGTCGAGTTGCTCGCCAAAGTCTTCAGTGGCAAATTGCACCCTGGCGTTTTGGTCATTGATGACCTCGATCCGGTATCCCCGTGAAATATCCATGGACCGGATGCGAAGCAGGCACTCGGGTCGGGCCGCGACCTCGGAGAGCAATAACAGGCCCATCCTCAGGTCCTCGCTATGCAGAGGCTCTCCTTGGTTGATATTATCACTCTGAACACCGTAGATGATGGGCAGGTGAAGGTGCTCGGGCTGGATGCGCCGTGGCCGCATCAACAATCCCCCGGCGTCCACCAGAAGGGAGTCGGGGGAGGTGGTAGGATCGGCAACGTCCTTCCCTGACGCGATCCATGCCACGGGGGTTCGGGATGTCACTTTGATCACTAAACGGTCAGGCAAAATCCGCTCAATCCGGACATCTGCCGCCATGGGCACGTCCCGCAACGTCTTTTCAATCGCTGACAAATCAATGGAAAAAATATTCGTCCCTTCACGAAGGCCGGTCTCAGCCAGCACTTCCTCCCGCGTCAGCACTTGGTCCAACTCCATGTCAATGTTCTTGAGCGTGTAATCCGGGTTGGAATAAAAGAACCGGTCAAACGCCTCGCGGGCTCCGTAATAAGCTCCACCGGCAAGGACAAACAGAAACATCAACCGGAAAACCCAGCCCCAAACTTGTTGCCGCCGCCGCCGTTTGGCGGAGGAAGAGCGGGTGGTGACTTCCAGCAAATAATCCGCCGCAGACGCCCTGTTCAGGCGTCTGTTGTGTGGTCTTCTGGAAGATCTGACAGGCATACAAAAACTATGAAAAACGTTTGTGAGAGATTTCTGCAATGCGATCGCAAAGCGCCGGGAAGGATAATCCAATGACGGATGCCGCTTTGGGAAGCAGACTGGTTTCTGTCATACCCGGAATCGTATTGATCTCCATCACGTTCAGCGATCCATCTGCAGCAAGAAGGATATCCACCCGGGAATAAACTTCCAACCCCAAGGCGCGATGGGCATCCAAGGCCGCTTTCTGAACGGCCTGCGTGGCTTCCTCCCCAATGGGCGCAGGCACAAAGTAGTCGGAAGCGCCTTTGGTGTATTTGTGTTCGTAGTCGTAAAATCCATCGTGAGGAACAATCTCTATGACGGGTAAGGCCACATCCCCGAGAATCCCAACGGTCAGTTCCCGACCCACAAAAAAATCTTCGACGAGCACTTGCTCGCCAAACCGCAGGCAGTCCTCCAGTGCGGCCTTGGCGTCAGCGGATGTCTTGACAATGTGAACGCCGACGCTGGAGCCCTGTCGCGGGGCCTTGAGCACAAAGGGGGGATCTTTCAGAAGTGACTCGCCTGCACGAAGGATGCTCCACTCGGACGTGGGCACGCCTGCAGCGGCAAAACGCTCCTTGGAAAGTATTTTATCAAAGGCCACGCGACTGCCTTCAGCGCCTTCCCCCGTGTAGGGGACGCCCATTTGATCCAGGATGGTTTGAAGTTCCCCATCTTCGCCGAACGTGCCGTGGATCATGTTGAACACGAGGTCCGTTCCCTCAGGCAAAACCACATCGGTGCCGATCACATCCACCAATTCGACATCGGCCCCTGCTTCGGCCACAGCTTTTGAGACGGCCAGCCCCGAGCGCAAGGAGACCTCCCGCTCCGTTCCGGGACCCCCCATCACCACAGCCACCTTTTTGCCTTTTAAAAAATTACTCATTTGTCTTGTTCTCCACCTTACGAGGCCTCGCCCACAATTTGCACTTCTGTTTCCAAAATAATCCCCCGCTCGCGTGCGGCAGCGGCTTTGATCTCGTCAATCAGCGTCAGAATTTCTTCTGTGGTTGCCCCGCCGTCATTCACAATAAAATTCCCATGGACTTCGGATACGCGGGCCCGGCCGACCGTAAAATTTTTGAAGCCAAGTTCGTCAATCAGCTTGCCGGCGGGAATTCCCTCAGGGTTTTTGAAAATGCAGCCCGCACTGGCAGCGACAGGCTGGGACACTTTGCGTTTTTGCTCGCTGGCCCGGATGGCTTCCTCAATGGCCTCGGGTGTGGCCGGCTCGCCGCGCAGGGTGGCGGAGAGGGCGAAGTTTTGACGGAGTGTCGGCACCTCACGATAACGGATGTCCATTTCGGCGGGCGTGCGGGTGAACACATTGCCATCCTGGTCGCAGTAGCGGATTTGCACGACCTGTTCAAAAGTTTGCACGCCCATGGCGCCGGCATTCATGCGAAGCCCGCCGCCAAGATTCCCGGGGATGCCCTCCATCCATTCAAAGCCGCCGATGCCGGCCTTCCGTGCAATGCCTGTGAGTTGCTTGAGCTTTAACCCCACCCCGGCGGTGATCTCATGGCCGCGGACTTCGGATTTGGCAAACTCCCCACGCGCCAGATAAGCAACCACGCCGGGAATTCCACCATCACGCACCACAAGATTCGAACCGCGCCCCATCACCATAAAGGGAATGTTTTCATCAAAACAGTAGCGCACGAGTTCTGTGAATCCGTCCTCGGTTTCCGGTTCAACCCAGAACTGGGCCGGACCGCCGACACGCATGGTTGTATGACGGGATAACGGCTCGTGAAGACGCACGGTGCCGGGTCCCATCACCGAAAGCAATTGGTCACGGAGCGTCAGATCCGCGAGCAGGCGGGCGCCCGCTTCATGGATATTTCCAGCACCCAGACTCAGAACGAGGTCCCCTTCCCTCAGCTCATTGGCCAGCGTTTTATGGATCTTTGTGAGATCGGGTTCATGAAAAATATGGGGATGCCCGTGGGCCTTGGCCGCCTCGACAATCGTGAGGCCGGAAACACCGGGAATCGGTTTTTCGCTGGCAGGGTAAACATCCGCCACAAACACGCCATCCGCTCCATCAAAGGCTTTTGCAAAATCATCCCGTAGGGCAAGTGTTCGGGAGTAGCGGTGTGGCTGAAACATCACAAGAATTCGTTTCCAACCTCCTGTTCGCGCGGTTGCGACCGTGGCGGCGATTTCAGTGGGGTGGTGACCATAGTCATCAACCAGCAGGTTTGCGGCACTTTGATAACGGACTTCGAACCGACGCTTGGCACCGCGAAAGCTTTCCAAGGCGGCCGCAATGCCGTCCATGGGGGCACCCAGTTCGGAAGCGAGCGCCACCACAGCCAAGGCGTTGAAGGCGTTATGGCGGCCGGGAATGTTCAGCACAATCTCTCCGATCTCGACTCCCGCGCGAAGCACCGTGAAGCGGGACGCAAAGTTTTCGACCGTGATTTCATTAAGGCGATACCGATTCCCCTCGCCTTCGCCATAAGAGATGGCACCCGGATGGGAAGCACAGACGCGCGTGGCACCGGGATCATCCCCACAATAAATAACGCGGTTCCGCGTTTGCCCCACCAACTTTGTGAAGACCGCGTCAATAGCAGCAAGATCCCGGTAAAAGTCCAGGTGCTCGGGCTCAATATTCAAAACAATGGCGCAGTCAGGATGATAATTGATCAGCGTTCCGTCGCTCTCATCGCCCTCCGCCACAAAATATTCTCCCTCGGAATCCCACCGCGCGTTGGTGCCAAGAATAGGAATTTCTGCACCGACGTAGTGAGAAGGTTTGAAGCCACACGAACGCAACACATGCGCTGCCATGGAGGACGTTGTGGTTTTCCCGTGCATGCCACAAACCACAATGCCTTTTTTGCCAGCCATGATCGCAGCCAGCGCATCCGCCCTGCGAAACATCGGCAGGCCAAGCCGCACGGCTTCATCGTAGGCGGCATTGCCGGGTTTGATTGCCGAGGAAAACACCACCACGCTTGCGTCCTGAACATTTTCAGCCGCATGAGGAATCGTGAAGGCCAGTCCCTTGCGTTCCAAGCGTTCCACTTCCACGGTGTCCACTTTGTCAGATCCGCTCACGCGATGACCCAATGCTATGAGCAAAGCCGCAATGCCGCTCATTCCCGAACCTGCCACCCCGATAAGGTGGATCCGGGCTGGCGGACCGGCAACAAAAGCTTGAAGTTCGGCAGGTGTCATTTTTGGGATTCCTGCTCTGCGACGGCACGTTCGGTTTCGAGAGCCACATTCAAGGCGGCATCTTTGGGCATGATCGCCGCTGCGGCCTCCGCCATCGCAGCACGCCGTTTGTCATCGGACAGCACATTGGAAAGCAATACGGCGAATCGATCCACGGATATCTCATTCTCGGGCAAAAGCTCGGCAGCCCCCGCCTTCACGAAGATTTTGGCATTGGCGGTCTGATGGTCATCGGCAGCAAAGGGATAAGGAATCAGGATGGAAGGCAGGTGAAAATGGGAGAGCTCGCTCAGGCTTGCGGCCCCCGCCCGGGAAACCACCAGGTCGGCCGCCGAATAAAGTTCCTCCATGCGGTGATGGAAGGGAGCCACATAATGCGGAATCCCTTCACGCTGATAGTTGGCAGCGGCAAGACGATCGTCTTTCTCTCCGGTGAGGTGAATGATTTGAAATGCCAGTTGGGAGAGCAGAGGCACCACTTTGAATAAAGATTGATTCACACCGGCAGCGCCCTGACTTCCCCCCATAACCAAAAGTGTTGGACGGTTGGGCTCCAACTTCAAACGCGCCAGGGCCTCATTGCGATCAAGCCGTTCTCCCAGATTGCGGCGAACAGGCGTCCCTGTGACGGCACAATCCCGTCCCGGAAAACGCGCAGCGCATTCGGAAAAACCAAGCAGAACCCTTGTGACAAAACGGGCGGCCAGGAGGTTCGCCCGTCCTGGAATGGCATTGGATTCGTGGATGAGCGTCGGCAATTTTTGCAAACGTCCGGCCAGAAGCGGAGGTGTTGAGGTGAACCCACCCATTCCCAGAACAACCGACGGACGGAATTTCCGGTAAAGGCCCCGGCAATACCCCATACTCTCCCAGGACCTCCTGAGAAATTTCACAAAAGCCGGAGAGAGCGGCGACGGCATGCCCACGGAGGGCAGCTTCTCGAAGCGGAACTCCGGATGGGCTTTGAGGGCAAGGCTGTCGATTCCTTTTTCTGAAACGATCAGCAGGATTTCATGCCCACGCTCTTTCAGCGTCTCGGCCACGGCCAGCCCGGGAAACAGGTGCCCCCCTGTTCCTCCGCAGGCAATCACAGCTTTGAATGGATGACTCACAGTCGGCAATATTGTTGAGCCCTTCGGAGGGCAGGTGAAACAGCGGGGGCGAACGGCTGGCCGTGCCGGTGGATACTCACAAGCAATCCCACAAGGAAAAAACACATAACCAAATCAGAGCCCCCGAAGCTAATAAATGGCAGCGGCATGCCTTTGTTAGGGATCAGAGAGGTCGTAACCCCGATATTCACCGCGGCCTGCACGACCAACATCAGCACACAACCAAAACCAAGAAGAACACCGAAGCGCTCACGCGCATTCAGCGCAATTTGGGTACCGCAGATAAAAACAATCAAATAACCAACCACAGTCGCCAGCGTGAATTTCAACCCGAGCTCTTCTCCAATCATCGGAAAAATAAAATCCGTGTGCGCGTAGGGAAGATAAAGCATTTTTTGCCGTCCCTCGCCAAGCCCCAACCCGTCAACGCCCCCGGATCCAAAGGCAATGAGCGCCTGCCACTGTTGGAGGCCTTCACCCAGCCGGTATTTGGCAGGATCCATAAAGGCGATCAAACGCCCCATGCGCTCATCAATGTGCATGGCAAGATAAACAATAGCCCCCAGGCCGATCGCCAACATCGGCAGCAGCCACTTGAGACTTGTTCCGGCAAGAAACATCACCCCAAGTCCGCTGGCCATGATCAAAGCGGTGGTTCCCATGTCGATTTCCAAAAGAATGGGCACCACAAGCAGACCAAGCCCTGCCAACGGAATGACAAACCCACGCCAAAACGACCCGGCACTCAATTCGTGTTTTTCAAACCACCAGGCGAGAAACAGCAAGGACGCAATCTTGGCCAGTTCACTGGGCTGGAAGTTGGTGATGCCGAGGTTGACCCAACGATTGGAACCATTGATGCGCATGCCAATAGGAGGAACAAAACAAAGGACTAACAACACAAAGGCCACAGCAAAAACCGCCGGCCACCACTTGCGCCAAAACCGGTAATCGATGCAGCTCACGATGATGGCGACAAAGACGGCAATGCCAAGCCAGAGGCCCTGACGTTTCACAAAGTAATACATATCGCCACGACTCTCCTGGGCAAAGGCCGCCGTACTTGAAAGCATCACCAAACCAAGGCAGGTGAGCCCGGCGACGGTGAGCAAAAGAAAATAAATGGCGTGGCGGTGCATGGTTGCTTGTATCAACTGAAGGATTGACCTCCCGCGGCAGACCGTTCTTCCGCCGGGACCAACCCGTCAGCAATCCTTAGTTTCCCGGCTTGGGGATTTTCAATTTCTGTCCAATCTGGATTTTGGTGGGATCTTCGATGTTGTTGAGGGAAAGCAGGGTCTGATAACTCACATGGTATCGCTTCGCGATGGAATAGGGGTTATCCCCCTTGGCCACCGTGTAGGTCCCGTCCGCAGGCAGAGACTCGGCTGCCGGGGATGTTGTCCCCGGTTTCGGATTCGAGGCTTCAACCGGCTTGGCAACCGAGGCAATGATGCCTTGGGATGCGGGAGCTTTGCTTTCTGTCTGCAAGGGTTTGGCGGCGGCTTTGGGTGGGGCCACCACCGGTTTGTCAGCCGGTTTGGCCACAACCTGGTCGGTTTTGTTCGCCGCTTTGGGTGCTGCACCGGCCTGCGGGATCGTGAGAACCTGCCCCACCCGGATCAGGGATCGGGAAGTGATTCCATTGGCCTGCTCCAAGGCCTCCACCGAAGTCTTGTACTGGGTCGCAATTTTGCCGAGTGTCTCACCGGCAACAACCGTGTGGGTTCCTTCTGTGTTTTTGGGAGCTTCGGGTTTAACCACAGGCGCCTCCGTCTCAGCTTTGGAGCTGGCGGTTGGAAGCGGTCCTTCAATGGCTGCCGGAGGTGCTGACGCTTGCTTGGCCTTGATCGAGTTGAAGGCAAAGACGCCTGCCACCGCAATGACATGCAGGATCAGCACCACAAAAAGGGCGTGTGAAAACCGCATGTTGGGTTCGGCCTCTCCTTCATAATCTTCGATGTCCTGGTCGTCGATTGCAGCGCGAGCGCGCAGCTTGGGAGACCCGGGACGGGTTTTGGTTGGCGGCCGCTTTAATGGCATTTTTACTGGTCTTCGTGCTCTCATTGTCACTTCTGGTTTTTGGTTGTTTGAAGGGTGGTTTTGGAAGTCAAGGCTATCACGGCTTGTTTAAAAAGATTACCCCGTTCTCCATAGTTGCGAAACATGTCAAAGGAAGATGTGCCCGGTGAAAATAGCACCACGTCTCCGTCCTCGGAAACCTCTGAAGCGGTTTTGACGGCCTCTTCCAGAGAGGAAGCAAGATGGGTTTGAGATCCCTGCCAACTCCTCTGGATGCGTTCCCGCATCTCTCCGATCAAGATGGAGGATTTGACCCGCTCGCGCACCAAAGTCAGCAATGAATCAAACTCAAAGCCTTTGTCTTTGCCTCCTGCGATCAGAACAATCGGACGATCTTGCGAGAGGATCGCTTTTTCGACAGAGTCCAGATTGGTGGCTTTGGAGTCATTGATCCAGCGAACCCCATCCAAATCCCGCACAAATTCACAGCGATGAGCCGGTGGGGCATAGTCACCGATGGCCTCGGCAAGTTTCGCGAGGTCCACCCCGAATGAGAGTCCCATCGCAAACGCTGCCATCAGATTTTCTGCATTGTGCACACCGGGGAGTTGGGTGTCGCGCTGGTCAATGAGCGGCTTGCCCTCAAACATGATCTTCGTGCCGCACAAAGTGAAATCCGCATCTCCCGTGCAGGCCGAGAAGGTGATTCGTTTTGCTGCCAAAGGCGGCAACTCGCTGAGAGCATTCACCACAGCATAGTCCTCTGTGGTTTGATTCTCAAAAATCCGCAGCTTCGCTTTCCGGTATTCTTCCACTCCGGGGTAACGATCAAGGTGATTGGGGCTGAGGTTCAACCATGCGGAGATATGAGGCCGGAAGCTGCGGATTGTCTCCAATTGAAAAGAGCTCACCTCCAGGACCATCACATCCAGAACGTCACTCTGACGCACCGCGGAGGCAAAAGGCAGGCCGATGTTGCCGCTCGACATGGTTCTCACCCCGGCCCCCTGAAGCATGGCTGTGGTGAGCTCGGTGGTTGTTGTTTTTCCGTTGGTGCCCGTGATAGCTATCACCGGGCACAGACACTCCTCATAGGCGAGCTCCAGTTCACCAATCACGGGGATGTCTTTGGAAAGAACGTTCGTCACAAGGGGAACCACAGGGTCAATACCCGGGCTCAGCACGCACACATCGTAATCGAGCGGATCTTCTTCAGCCTCTTTGCCAAACAGCACCCGAACGCCCGACTCCCTCAAAACTTTCGCTTTTTCCAAGGCGCCCGGGGACTCGAGACTTTCGCAAACAGTGACGTTTGCCCCCTCCTCGACAAGCAGCGCGGCTGCGGCTTCGCCACTATGACCAAGCCCCAACACGACTGCGGATTTGCCGGAATAGATCATCGGAGCTTCAGGGTTGCGAGACCAAGGAGAGCAAAGAGAATGGACATGATCCAGAAGCGGACGATGACCGTGTTTTCTTTCCAACCGCTCAGTTCAAAGTGGTGGTGGAGCGGAGACATCTTGATGATGCGTTTTCCGGTGAGTTTGAAACTGGCGACCTGCAGGATCACCGACAACGCCTCAACCACAAACACGCCGCCCACAATCACCAGAAGAATCTCTTGTTTGCAGCAGATTGCCACAGCGCCAAGCATTCCGCCAATCGCCAGGGAGCCCGTATCTCCCATGAAGACTCTTGCCGGATGGGCGTTCCACCACAGAAATCCCAGGCATGCGCCCAATAACGCTGAGCACACAATGGCCAACTCCCCGGACAGTGGCACAAACGGAACCTGCAAATAAGCCGCGGCTTTGGAGTTCCCCACAAGGTAGGCCAGAGCCGCATAAGCACTGGCGACAGTCGCCGTGCAGCCAATGGCGAGCCCATCCAGGCCATCCGTCAGATTCACAGCATTCGAAGTCCCCACAATCACCAGCAAATAGAAAACAAACGTGAAGAGGCCCATGCTCATAATCACGGGGTCTTTAAAAAACGGCATGTATAAACTCTGCGCCGCTTCCCGGATTTTGGGATCGGGGTTCAGCAGGAAAAATCCCGTGAACACCAGGGCCAGGAAGCATTGAAGCCCGAATTTCAGGCGGCTGCTGATCCCGGCCGAACTTTTTTTGGAGACCTTAAGCCAGTCGTCATAAAACCCGATTCCTCCGAGAAATAGCGTGCTGAACAGCACCAGCCAGACAAAGGAATTTGTGGGTCTCGCCCAAAGGAGCACGGAGATGACTATTGAGCCAATAATAAGAATCCCTCCCATTGTGGGCGTTCCTTTTTTCGAGCCATGGAGTTCGAACAGCGCATGGACTTCCTCCTTGGTCCGGACGGGCTGTCCAAACTTCAGGGAGATCAGTTTGCGGATGATCCAATTGCCAAAGATGATGGAGATCAGAAAAGACGTCGCCGCGGCACAAATCCCGCGGAAGGTGATGTAAGAAAACACATTCAATGCTTTCACAAAATCATTGTCCCAGCCCTTCTTCAGGCCCCACTCGCTCAAGTCGTAAAGATAATAAAGCATTAGAAAGAATTGATGACAGTTTCCATGCGTGCACCACGGCTTCCTTTGACAAGCACGATGTCATTTTCATCGGCATTTTGGCGCAGAAATTCTGAAGCTTCCTCGGTGGAATTGAAGGACCGTATTTCGGGGAAATGTCCCCTCGCGGCTTCAGCCATGGGCAGGGTTTCCGGCCCGACAGCAATCAGCAGGTCAGCCCCGGCATGTGCGCCAACCCGACGATAGCCTTCTCCAGCATGACTGCCGAGCTCGCCCATGCGTCCAAGCACGGCGATTCTTTTTCCATCACACTTGAGGCTTTTGAGAACTTCCAGCGCTGCGACCATGGAGTCAGGATTGGCATTGTAGGTATCATCAAGGAAGGTGATTCCCCGGATGATCCGCTTTGCTAATCGTCCCCCGATGACGGGTGAATGTTCCAAACCTTCGGCACACTCCACAAGCGCAAGCCCGCAGGCCAGGCCCGCTCCAACTGCAAGCAGGGCATTTGAAACCATATGAAGTCCCGGAACCGGTAACCGGGCGGACACTTGCTCGCCCCCCGCGAAAAGCCGGAAGCTGGTACCTTCCGTTGTCACCTGGATGTCTTCCGCCCACACGTCCGAGTGGGACGTGCCCACCCTCATCACTCTCGCCACCGTCCCGCTCGCGAGATAATCCGAGAAATCATCTTGAGCAGGAATCACAGCGACCCCTTCCGGCCTGAGCGATTCCAAAAGCGTGCGCTTCTCTTTGGCGATGGCTTCCCGGGACCCCAGATATTCAATGTGGGCCACTCCGATATTGGTGATGATGGCCACATCTGGTCGAACCAAAGCCGCGAGGGGGGCAATCTCCCCCGGGTGGTTCATCCCGATTTCCCAGACGGCAGCACCGTCTGCCACTTCGGCGGAGAGAATGGAAAGAGGGACACCGACATGGTTATTGAGGTTTCCCTCCGTTTTCACCGTGCGGTATCGGGTGGAAAGAACCGCTGACGTGAACTCTTTTGTGGTGGTTTTTCCATTACTGCCCGTGATGCTGATCACTTTGAGAGCCAAACGGTCCCGCCAGGCCTCTGCCAAGCGGTGCAGGGCCTTAAGTCCGTCCTGGACAAGGATCACAGGCAGATCCGCTGGCCGGGGGGCATTGGGATCATCCAAAATGGCAGCCGCTGCCCCTTTGGCCGCGGCCTGTTTGACAAACGCGTTGCCATCAAAATTTTCTCCACGCAGCGCAAAGTAAAGATCCCCCGGAACCAGGGTCCGGGTATCCTTGGTTATCCGGCGGACGGTTTTATGACCGGAGTGTTCCGGGGCCTGTCCTCCGCACATCGCGGCAATCTCATTCAAAGGCAGCGAATTCACAGCCGATCCTCCTCGCCTAGATCCACACGCCGCGAATCAATGACTTTTTTTGCCACTTTCACATCATCGAAGGGCACCCGGCCGTCCGC
>JBGSPC010000202.1:0-31879 GCA_041738805.1 Terrimicrobiaceae bacterium
GACAAAAACGACCGGGGTTCTTGAGGGGTCGAAGGGTTCGTTGAGATAGAGACCAAGGTCGCCGTCTCTCAGCGCATCCTCCGGCCGCCAGAGACCATCGGTGCCGATTTTTGGAGCGAACTTTGCGTCTGTCACTTTTGCCACCTCCCCGCAGCCAACAGGGATCGCAGCGCCCAGGGTGGCAGGAACCTCTGCTTCAAAAAATGCGCCATAGTTACCCGCAAAAGGACGCAACACAACAATTCCGGCACTAAGATTTGTTTCCGCCAGCGGGCGCGGACTCACATTCCTGGCAATGGCCTTCGGCTCACTATGGTCGAGCCGACGGTTGCGATTAGTGTCTTCAAAGGCCACGATGTCATAGTTCCGGCCAAGAGGCAGGCCGAAAAGCACAAGCCCCTCATCCTTGGATTGCTCGCCGCCCACAGGGTTCGAGGAATTTCCACTTCGATAAGCCACAACGTAAACGGGGGCTTTTCTTGCAAAGCCGCTGGCCTTCACAGGAATGATTCCCGTTCGGTCGATTTCCTGGTTCTGTCGTCTCAGGTTCAGAATGGTACAGCCATTGCTTAGACCCAGCAAAAGGATCAGGCCCAGAAGTCCGGGCATGGACGGGGAGTATCGGAGTAAAAATTTCATGAGTGAAAAAAGATGATTGTTGGAAGCCTGGAATTCCGGTCTGCCTCTACACACAGGGCATGACCGTCCACCTATTTGGCAGCGTCCTCTTCCCGGAACTGGACATAGGCGCTACGGGCGGCAACATAGGGATCAATGGCATCTTTGGTTGCTGCTTCGTAAATATCCATCTGCACGGGCAGTGACCTCAACGTGTTAACGGATGGAATGGCCATCGTCCATGCGTACCCTCCAAAAAGAATGGTCACCCAGCTCACGGGATTTAAAGCGTAATCACCGGCCAGGCCGACGGTGTCCCGCACACTGGATGGCCCCAACACCGGCAACACAAGATACGCACCGTGCGGGATACCCCACTTGGCGAAAGTCTGACCGGTATTGCCTGAGGGAATATCAGCCAGAGCGGGAATATGATCCGAGGGGCGTCCCAGGCCACCCACACCCACAACGGAATTAACCATAAATTTCCCCGTTTCCAGGCCGGCTCTCTCAAAATTGCCCTGAAGGGTGTCATTCACAAAACGAATGGGGAACTTCACATTCTCATAAGCGTTGTGAATTCCCGTGCGGACCACTTTGGGAAACACTGTCTTGTAACCTTTGGAAATGGGAGTGAATAAATAGACATAGATGCCATGATTCAATGTGAACGTGGCACGGTTGAGTGGTTCGAGCGGGTCGGCAATGAGGAGAACACCATACTCTTCCAGGTCATCCTCCTTGGATTTGACAGATTTTCCGTCAGAGGTCTTGTCTCCCACAGAAGCGGAAGCCGGAGGGGGAGATTCTTTTTTGGTGGCACATCCGGACAGCAACGTGGCGGATACAATCCCTGCAAGCAGGGCCCGATGAGAGGTTCCGAATTTCATGATTTTTGAGCAACAGCTTGAATTAACGAATCAACAACGGCTTCAGCACCGCCTTTTTTAAACTCTGCATCAAACTGGGTGCGATAGTTGGCCACAAGACTGACACCTTCAATCACCACATCGGTGATCTTCCACCCTTCGGAGTCTTCCATCCGGTAGGTGACCACATACCTGCTGCCCTGGGACAAAATTGTGGTGGGTACCTCCACCCGGCCTTGCGCAGGGGCCGTGGCCTTGTTGAAGACGATCTCTGGATTCAGTCCCGGTGTGAATTTGCTGCTGTAATTGCGGATGATGAGAGTCGTGAAAAGTTTGGTGGCTTCCTTTTTCTGGTTGGGCGAGAACTGACGCCACCCGGGGCCCACGGCCCGGCGGGTCATGGCTTCGAAGCTGATATATTTTGGCAGGATGGGGTGAAGTTTCTCCGCCAGTGAGCCGGGATTTGAGGAGGCCTTTGCCACGGCAAGCACCTCATCAACGGCAGTCCTCAGACGTTCTTCAGCAACCTGCGTTGAGGCGTGCAGAGCTCCCTGAAAGAGCAGACCTAAAAAAAGCGCTGGGAGCAGACGGTTCATGGCTCGGGTTTTGTTTCGGATTCTTTCTCGACACTGCCAAAAGCCATCTTGCCAATCAAGGATTCCAAATCAACCGAGGATTCGGTCATGGTGATTCTTGCGCCGGGCTCCAGATAAGATTCCTCAGCACCCGGCAAGAGGGCAATAAATTTGTCACCGATCAAACCGGAGGTTTTGATACAGGCCATGGAATCGGTGGGAATCTTGAGAAGGGACTGGATTTGCATCGTCGCGATGGCGCTGTAATCCGTGGGATCCATGTGCACCTTGTCCACCCTTCCAACGGTCACTCCCGCCACAAGGACGCTGCTTCCCACGTTCAGTCCGCCCGCATTGGCAAACCGGGCTTCCAGCAGATAGGTGTCGCCACCCAGCATCGATCCCGAGCCGAGTTTGACGGTGAGGTATGCCACGGCGGCAATACCAAGAATCACGAAGATTCCCACAAGCAGTTCCAATCGGTGAGTGGTCATGGGGTGTTGCCGGTTCCTTCGCAGCGGATGGACGCAAGCGCTGTGCCCAGGGCCGCGGCACTGTCCCGGAAGGCACTCACCACGGTTTGGCTTGAACTTGAAAAATCCTCCGGTGCGCCTTCAAAGCAGATCCGTCCTTTCTCGAGCAGAGCCACCCGATCACTGGCAACCAAAGCCTCCACCACATCATGGGTCACAATCAACGCCGTGAATCCAAACTGACGCTGATATTTGGCAATCATGGTAAAAACCGCATTCCGTCGCAAGGGATCGAGTCCCGCTGTGGGTTCATCAAAAAAGACCAGTTCCGGCCGGGTGACAATGGCGCGGGCCAATGCCAATCGTTTTTGCATGCCCCCTGAGAGTTGGCTGGGATAGAGGTTGGCGAAGTCATGAATCTCCAATTGTGTCAAAGCCTCGAAGCAGCGCTCACGAATTTCATGATTTTTCAGGTTGGTCGTTTGTTCCAGTGGAAGGGCCACGTTCTCCAATGCCGTCAATGAATCGAAGAGGGCGTTGCTTTGAAAGAGAAAACTGCACCGCCGCCGAAAATCCGCGTGAGCCTTGGGATTCTTCGAGCCAAGAATATGTCCGTCAAAACGGATTTCGCCGGCATCCGGTCTGACCACATCCGCCAGACATTTGAGCAACACAGACTTGCCGGCCCCACTTGGTCCCAGCACGGTGAAGACACTTCCCTGTTGCACTCCAAAGGTGACCCCCGTCAAAACCACATGCTCACCAAAGCTCATACGTAGTCCCTCGACCTGAAGCAAATAGGAAGGCGTTGTGGTGCTCATCAGACCAAAAACGAAGTGATGATGTAATCCGCCGCGAGCACAATAATACTGGAATGAACCACCGCCCGTGTGGTTGAGGCGCTCACAGCCCGGGCACCGGTTTCTGTGCGGCAGCGGTGGGCATTGAACCCGTGATATGCGCAGATGCTGATGGTCAGCAGACCAAAAACGGCCGCTTTGGTAAAGCATTCGCGGATATCCTCCGATCCGACGGCCCGCTCCACAGAAGACCAATACACTCCAGGCTCCACGCCAAGCATCATGGAGCCTGACAAACTTCCACCCCACAGCCCGATGCCCACAAAGATTGCCGTTTGCATCGGAAACACAAGGATCGCGGCGATCAGTCGGGGGGCTATCAAATAGGCATGACTGCTGACCCCCATGGTCTCAAGCGCCACAATTTGTTCGGAGTTTCGTTGGATCCCCAACTCCGCAGCGAGCGCCGAACCCGCCTGGCCCACCAGCATCAGGGCTGCCAGAACCGGTGCCATCTCGCGGACAAGGCTCAGCGAAACCAAGGCCCCCAGCAATCCCTCCGACCCAAAACGGTTGAGCACGTAATATCCTTGAAGTCCCAAAACCAAACCGGTGAACATTCCCACAATCAAAATCACCGGCAGGCAGAGTGTGCCCTGCTCGTAAAATGCCCGCAAAATCCGCTGAAAAAGCCGCCTTGATCGAAACGATGCATGGAAGGCCTTTCCGGTGAACAGGGCAAAATCACCCAGCCCGGCCGTCAGGGAGAGCGTTCGCCTGCCAATCCATTGCAACATGAATGGGATTCATGCCAGAAAGACCACCGCGCTGCAATGCTGGGGTTGGAACAAACTACCCGTCTTTGGCCGTCCATTTCCAGACGCCGGGCTCGACCTCGATTTCAATGAGCTCGCCTTTGAAGGCCCGGTTTCTCCACAGGGCCGCTTGTTCTTTTTGAATTTCGAGGAGAGAGACCTTCCGGGTTTCGGCGATATCCTTCATTTGTTCAAGGCGGTCGGCATTTTCCACCTCCACGGTTTTGCGAACGGTGTCCCCGTATTCCCCCTCAGGAAGCTTTTGGATGGAAACGAGGCCATCCCGCCCCTCTCCAATGTAAGCAGAATTTTTATAAATTTGAATATCCGCCATGCGGTTCCTCCGTCGTGTGGCAGGGTCGGCATTGCCGGGGGTGGGGGAGGCCTGGGGAGCAGGCTTGGCTGTGTTGGAGTGCTGATAAACATCCAGCCGCATGTCGATGTCCACTTTGATGGGTTCAGACGTCCCGAGATTCACGGTGGGAGCCTTGCAACCGGCCACCAGAGTCATCAGACACAAACTCAAGCCAAGAGATTTCACGGGGTTTTGGGCTCTCGTTTTTTCCATTGGCCGGCAGATGAATCGTCAGAGTGAAGCACAACCTCAAAGTTGCGCGAACCCGAGGGACCTTGCAATGCGAGATCAAAAATTCCTTGAGAATCCACAAACCAGAAATCCCCGGCACAGGTCTCGAAATCGAAATCCCTCAATGTTTCCAGCGCGATTTTGGTGGAGTCTTTTTTCAGGCCGGCCCACGTGTCTGGAATCTTCGCAAGCAAATCATCGAGCTTGCTGATCTTGAGGCGGCCCGGCTTGGTTGTCTTGAGGTTTCCTTTCATGCGCTGAATGAGCGCACGTTTTGCGTCGACCTGCAATTGAAAGTCCAACGGTCTGGTCATTTGAAAATTCTGGGGGGAAATCACATTGGTGAGTTGCTGGAGGTTGAGACCCTTGCCGGAGACCCACCCGATCCATGGGGCTTCGGTGTTAAAAAAGAAGCTGAATCCGCCTGAGGAATACCCCTTGTAGGTGCTTCCACCAAAGGCACCGTTGATTCCTTGTTGGTCAAAGGTCACGGAAACCCACGCATCGGATGCGCGGTATTGGCGCCACCGGATGGTATCTAATTGAATGGTGCCGACGAGGTTGTTTTGGTCCGGGGGATACGCGAGTCGCATCTCTCCAGCCTGACTTGTGAACTCGAGTTGATATTGTTCAAATTTGTATTCCTGAGCGGGGATTTCCAGCACGGCTTGAGCGCGCAGGGAGGCCAGGTTTTCCAGAGAAACATCCTGGGCGCTGGTGCGGAAGGTGAGGGGTAATCCGTAGTTTGAGCGGCCCCCGCTGCCAAGAACCAGACGGCCCTGCACCAGTGTGAACTGCTTGACGGTCCACCCCGGTTGGCCGGAAGGACTCCCGCCGCTTTCACCACCAAAACCTTTTTGAGCGTCCTCCATGTACCAAAACAAATCAGGACTCACAAAGATGGACGGTCCGCTCACGTGAATCGCCCGGATCTCGTGTCTTAAGAGCCCTGCCAGTGTGAACTCAAAGGCGAGACTCCGGATGGTGAAAACTTTGGCGAGGGGATCGTGCGGTGAGAGGATTTCCAAATCAGCAATCTCAATGTGTTGGATTTCTTCACCAAGGGCCGAGGCCGCCTGGGAGAGCGGGAGATTGGCAAGGGAAGTGTTTAACGCAAATTGGATATCCGGCGCGATGTTCCGATCATCCTCCAGGCTGATGTTAATCCGGTTGATGCTGAGCGTTTCAATGACAAGGTTCCCGGTTGCTCCGCCGCCGCTTCCATCATTTTCAAAAAGTGCGAGCAGCCTCTCGCCGATCCCCAGAGACCCACCCTGCAAGGCGAGAGCGTTGATTTTGCCGTCTCTGAGTTTGACGGGATTGATCGTGGCCGTGACAAGGTCCAAAGAAAGCACGGGGGGGCCCGGCTTGGGGATGGCAAGCACCTCCCAGAAGGTGATCGTTTGGTCCACGCCCTCAACCGCAAAAAGCCCTTTGAGATCGAAAGCAAATTTGGAGGTGATTTTTAGATCTTTCGGTCCGATGCCTGTGACACTCAGCTCTCCGTATTTGCAAAGGATCTGACCGATTTTCCAACCTCCGTCACCCGGTTTCACCGTTTTGTCCCCGGATTTCGGGGGGCCGAAAAGCGCAAGAAATCCCGGGGTTACATCAATAGAGGGTTCCACAAGCTCCAAGGATGTGAGTTCCCGCGCCGCCAATTTCTGAAAATCAAAGCTGATCGATCCGCCTTTGAGCGAAAGGAGGCGCTCGCCGGTCTCCCGTGAATGCAGGGTGAGTTCCTGAACGGTGATCTGACCCGGAAAAGCGATGGTCACATCCTTGAGATTCACTTTCGCACCGGGCAGCGACCGCTCCATGGCCCACTTCGCAATCCGAGGAAGACTTCGCCACGCATACAACCCACCCGCAGCCAGGAGCACGGCCGCAAGACACAGCACGAGAGCAAGTCCCTTAAAAATCCCGGGCCAACGGGACTTTTTCTTCTTTGCGGGCTTGTCGCTATTTGATGAGGGCGTCGGCAAGAGTTCCAGCAACAAATAAAATGCCCACGGCGGCATTGGCTTGAAAAAACGCCTGGTTCAGAGCGGTGGTATCGCCCCGTCGGGCTAAGCGATGCTCCCAAACAAGCAGTCCGGCGATTCCAAGGAGTGCAGCATAAAAAAATCCCCCCAACCCAGCCACCCACCCAAAACCCAGAAGCAAAAGAAAAGCGACCCCATGCAGGATCAAAGCGGCTGTCCGGGCTTTCGGAATGCCGAGGGCAACAACCATGGAGTGAAGCCCTTCGCGCCGATCCACGTCGTAGTCCTGCATGGCGTAAACCATGTCAAACCCCGCCACCCAGAACATGACCGCTGCCGCCAGCCAGACCGGTGCCCAGTCCAAACGGCCCGTAACCGCCATCCATCCCCCAACCGGTGCCACCGCAAGCGCAAGCCCCAAAAAAAATTGGGCAAGGTTTGTGAATCGTTTGGTGAACGAATAAAAAAAGACAATCCCCAGAGCCACGGGCGAGAGCATCAGGCACAGAGGGTTGAGCAGGGCGCAGGCCCCCACAAATAACACCGAACAAACTCCACACGTCAGAGCGGCACTCTTTTTTGAAGCCAGGCGATGCCGCCGCTCCGTCCGGGGATTCCGCTTGTCAATCTCCCAATCCGCCAGACGATTAAAAGTCATGGCTGCCGTCCGGGCAAAAACCATGGCAAGGATCGCAAGACCAAAGATGTGCCATGATGGAAAACCCTGCGCGGCAACAACCATGGCCCCCAACGCAAATGGCAAAGCAAACACCGTGTGGGAAAAACGGATGAACGTCAGAAAATCCGAGCCTTTTCTCGCCACAGATCTCAGGGTTTCCCCCGGCTCAAGGTGTCCGGCCCCGGTCATCGGAAATCAGGGCTTCTTTTTTGCCGCGTCATCAAACAGCTCAACCAACCCATCGTCAACCCGCAGGTCAACGAGCTTCCATTCTCCCCCGGTGCGGTAAAAATAAAACCGCCAGCGAAGTGGCAGGTCGGTGTTGAGGGAAATACTGGTCCTGCGGAACAGGCTCTTGCCCACGGCATGGTCATCAATCACTTCATAACCCTTAACCGGCCCATAGTTGTCCAGCGCCTCGGTGGTCCTGGCTTTGAGGGCGGTCACATCCTCGGGCCGCTCGGCAATGATGGTGTCTTTGACCAAAGAATCATAAGCATTGTCGACCTTGTCGGCCTGCAAGGCCAAAAAGAACAAATCAATAATTTTTGCAGGATCCTGCACCTTGGGCTCCGGCTTGTCGGCAGGAGTTTCCAGGGGCTGAACCTCCCCCGGCGGGAAAACCAGCTTCTTGCGTTCAGGCGGATCTTGCGCGCACAGCGGGACCGCCAAAAAAACCAGCAGAAAAGAATATCGTAGGATCACGCCCCGAACTATCAACCACCTGCCAGCCCTTGGCAATCGCCATTCCGCTGAAGGCCTCGAACACGCGAACCACACTCCGCTTACCCCTCACCCGTTACCTAGACGCCAAGTCCCTCCCGTCTGAGTGATCCACCTGGATCATGCAAATGGGAAATATAGTGAAGGAGTCCGTAGCGTCGATATCTGTTTACGCGGTAGAGGTTCACCGCATAAACGGGAAAAAGAGGTGCATTCGAGTTCCGTTCGCCAAAGCCGGAATGGGCTGAATCCAATCAGCCTGTGGTAACTCACGGCTACCATGGGTTAATTCGTTGGAAAAAAAATCCAAGCCGTGCAAAGCCATCATCCTGAGTGCGCGTAATGTTCTATTTTGAGCGAATCGCTTTTTCGAGCCATTTGACACTTTAAATGGCAATTGCAGACCGGCTTTTTTGAAATTGTTTGCACTGGACTTCCGTCGGTCAGGCAAGCGATACAACGCGTAACCTCATGAGCAGCGTAAAACCCAAGGAAGACAATCTTGCGGGCGGACCATCGGCAGGCTCCGACAGCGCAAGGCTTTCAAAACGAATCCTGACCGGTGCATCGGCGGGAATTGTTTGCGGCATATTCTTTGGCGAACTGGCGTCAGTTCTGGAGCCCATCGGCGGAATCTACATTGCGCTTTTGCAAATGGTGGTTTTCCCGTTTTTGATCAGTTCGCTCATCCATGGACTTGGCAGCATGACCCCGCAAATGGCATTGAAGTTGTTTCGCAAAGGCTGGCCGGTTTTTGTGCTCCTCTGGGGCAGCACGGTCGCACTTTTGTGGGTGGGCTCACTCGCCATCCCTGCAGCGCGTCCACCATTGGTGGTGACCGCCCAGCCAGCTGAAGCCGTCTCCCGTATCGTCTCGTTGCTGATTCCGGCAAACCCGTTTATTGATCTCACCCGGAATTATGTTCCCGCCGTGGTCATCTTTTGCGTGATCTATGGGGTCGCCATCCAATCGCAAAAGGGTAAAGAAAATGTCCTCGGTTTTTTTGAAGTGATCAAAAAAGCATCAATCACCATCTGGGGCTGGGTGATCAAAATGGCCCCCATTGGAGTGTTTGCCCTCTTCGCCGATCTTGCTGGCACAATCCGCATCGACCTTTTGGGCAGCCTGTTTTTGTATTTGGTGCTTTTTTTCGGGATGGCCTTGATCCTGGCTCTCTGGGTGCTGCCTGCCCTGCTTGCCTCCTTGATTCCCGTGGGTCATCGTGAGCTCCTCACCGAACTGCGTGCCGCGTTGCTCATGTCCGTGGCGACATCGCTGCCAATCACCGCTGTTCCCTTCATCGCACAGCTTTCCGAGCGCATGGTCACACAAATTGGCGGAAAGGAAAAAGATGAGGATGCCGTGGTCTCGACCACTCTGGCCGTCGGATACCCGGTTGCGCAAGCAGGCAACCTCTTTGTGTTTCTGTTCATGGCGTTTGCTGTTTTCTATTTCCAAGCCGCGCAGGGCGCAGGCGAATGGTTGGCGCTTCCTTTCCTGACTCTGCTCTCAACCGTTGGGACCCCGGTCTCCACCGTGGATGCAGTCGCTTTCCTCACCGAATGGCTCAAGCTCCCGAAGGATGCCGGACTGCTTTACGTGGAAATGATGACCATCACCCGCTATCCCCAGGTGTTGGTTTCCGTGATGGGTATCGCCTTTGTCACGATCCTGACCCCATTTGCCTATTACGGTCTCGTCCGGTTTCAGCCGGCAACATTTATTCGCTCATCCGCCGTTGGGGTCATCGCAATGGCACTCTTGGTTTTCGCCGGTTGGACAGCCGGAGAAGCTGTTTCCAAAAAGCCGAGTGACCCCTACCGCCAGTTCACCCTTGATGCGAAACTGACCTCCGGAGTGAATGCGACAGTGTTCAAGGAGCCTGTCCCGCCGCGCTATCACGGCCTGAAGGGCATGGACCGCATCCGCGCCTCGGGAATCCTCCGCGTTGGCTACGCGCCACATGTCATTCCTTTCAGTTATTTCAACACGGCCGGCGAACTCGTCGGATATGACATTTCCTACGCTTATGCCCTCGCCCGTGATCTGAATGTCGACCTTGAACTGGTGCCTTTTTCCGATTGGTCAAACCTCAACGAGGACCTCATCGCCGGTCACTATGACATTGCCATGGGTGGCATTTTTGTGACGGCTGAACGCCTCGAAAAAACGACCGTTTCGAAACCGTATTTGCAAAGCCCTCCCGCTCTGATTGTCCGCGAAGACAACATATCCCGCTTTCTGGACGGCAAAGCGCTGCGTGACGCCCGGGACCTGAAGATTGCTGCCTTCTCCAGCGACATCCTCGTGCCTCTCGCAAAAACCCTCTTCCCTCATTCCGAAGTTATCGTCGTACCCGATTATGAAGCGATCCTGGCCGATCCCGGAATTGACGCCGCCCTTTGGACCCTCGATCAGGC
This sequence comes from Terrimicrobiaceae bacterium, assembly GCA_041738805.1. Lineage (GTDB taxonomy): Bacteria > Verrucomicrobiota > Verrucomicrobiia > Chthoniobacterales > Terrimicrobiaceae > JAJTZA01. The sequence continues at coordinate 10,544 of JBGSPC010000202.1, forward strand.
GCGCGCCTGGGCCTCCTCCCATGACGGATTCTCCGCTGTCGTTCCCCAAGATTTCGGAACCCCGTTCCTGATGGCCTACCTCATGCCCCCCGATTCCCGGGAATTCGCCGTCCTCGTCGATCAATGGCTAACCCTCCAGAACTCAAACGGCTTCGAAACCACCATGAAATCCTACTGGCTCGAAGCCAAACCCCGCGAACAAACCGCCCCCCGCTGGTGCATCCTGCGAAACGTGCTGGGATTCTCAAAGTGATCCGTTTGAGCGGTACAGGTGTACCGCGTAAACGGGTAAATGTCCGGGGGGCAATTGCTGCTGCCCCAAGCCCTGAAAGGGCTTAAATCCAATAGCCCAGGGTCGCGTAGCTACCTTGGGTGTCCTCGAAAGAAAAACGTTCCTGCCCTGGATGGGCAGCATCCATGGCTGAGTTATTTTAGAGCGGTTAAAAAAAAGTCGTCGCCGCAGTTTTCTTTGTAGCCCCACTCTGCTGGGGCGTTCTCTGGTGAATGCCTTCAAGGTTTCGCGCTTCACACGTTGGGTTTGAAACACGGCAGTCCCGCGATTGCGGGATGGCTACACGTTTTTTTAAACCGCTCTAAATCCATTCAGGGTTGTTTGCCAAGGTCATTGGTATCTGCGACAAAGATATCGGCATCCCAATTTAGCAAAGTTGAATCGGCAATAACTCACCTCCTTGGGAGTCAACTCCCCGCTGCATTTTGCGCACTGCACCGATTTGCGTTTTGTCTCAGATGGTGCGGGTGCGGCTTGATTGATTAACGATTCCAGAATCACTGAGGCGGCATGAACCAACTCATGCGATTCGAGTTTGGTTGGGGGTGCGAAGCGGGTGTCGGAATCTGGCTTTGGAATAGCCCGGACAAATCACAGGGGGGAGCCTCAGATTGCGTAACGCTTTGGTTGCCAGTGGGTCCGGGCGACCGAGGCATATCCAGGGTGATATGGTGAGGGAGCCCGGAACCGCTGGCGGCCAAATGGTTAGCAAGACGGGGTGGCCCCTTGTGATTTGTCCGGGATAGGTGGTGGCTCCTCGAAAACCCGCTATGATGCTGCGATGGGCATTTCGTATTGAATGAAATTACGAAGCTCTGAGGCAACTCAAGGTCGGTTTGCCACGACGCGACCGATTAATTTTTCCTCGAACTCCTGCCAATCATGTCCTAGAGAATTCAAATGGTTGTTATTGTGGTTCGTCTGGCTGATCTGGAATTCCTTTCCAAAGACGAACTAAAAAGTGAGCACTCGGAGTCGGAAATCATTAAAAAAATCCGTCGCCAGTTTGATTATTTACCGGGAGAACTGGACGTGACAATTAAGGACGGCGTGGCCACGATCCAGTTCGAGGAGGCATCGGAAGGCGAGAGATCGGAAGCACGACGGCTTTTTGAGAAGGCAGCGAAACGGGCAAGCAGCGGGGAGTTTCAAAAGGCGAAAGACATCTACAATCGCGTGCTGGAACTCGATCCTGCGATGGCTGACGCGAGGCGCGAGTTGGCGATGACTCTCTTCGAGCTCGGCGACATGCCCGGAGCGAAGGATGAACTCGTTGACGCGCTTCGCCTCAACCCCGACGACGCCTGGAGCTACGTTGTGCTCGCGAACATCTACGTGAAGCACGACCGGGACCTGGCGACGGCCGCACGCTTCCTCACCCGTGCTCTGGAGCTGAAACCCGGTGACCCCTATGCGCTCAACAGCCTGGCCACTGTCTCGCAGGAACTCGGTGATTCGGAAAAAGCCTTGCGTTGTTTTGACGAAGCCATCGCTTCCAATCCGGAATTCGCAAACGCATGGTTCGGCAAGGCTTTGCTTTTTTCCCAACAGGACGAACCGTATCGCTCGGTCGAGGTGCTCGGGGAAATGTTTCAGCGGGCCGAGATGAAGGACACGCGCTCACAGCCCGTTTTCAGCGAAGCGCGCAGGCTCTACCTCGCCGGACAAGATGAATTGGCGGAGGCAGCTCTCTCCGACGGCTTCAAGGCCCTCGAATGCTTCAAATCAGAAATCACCGAACTCTCTGGATTCCCTGTGACCGTGCGCAGCGAAGCTGTGCCCGGGCAACTCAGTGGGGTCGCGCAGATGGCGTGGAAGCGGGGACGAGACCACCATATCGTTCAAGTCAAAAACTCGCTACCCCCCCCCGCAGCGCAACACATTGAAGCACATGAACTTACGCATATATGGCTAGAGTCATGCGCACGAAAGCAGCGCACTAACCGCTGGTTCGCGACCTCCGCCGCTTCGCGCGAACTGGCAATCCGCTCCCTCGCGTCGGACATAAAAAAGCTGGAGCGTCAGGGATACTCCGGCGATTCGGTCACGCAGGTCGTCCTGGATCTTGTCAGCGGCCTCAGCGGGTGCCTGTTCAATACTCCGCTGGATCTGCTGATCGAACTGCGCATCCACCGCGAGATGCCAGTCCTGCGTCCCGCGCAATTCGTCTCGCTCCACCGTCTCGCAGAGGAGGCACTCGCCGGGTCGGTCAATCCGGAAATCCGAAAACTCACGCCGTCGAAAGTTCTCAAGCCGCTCACCGCGCTCAACGGCACCGCCGCTCTCTTCCTCGACGACCTGACAAGCGGAGCCACCGCCTTCTGGCCGCGATACGAGAAACTCGACGGTGCCAACCTCTCGCCCCGCCTCTTCCAATTCTGGCAGGACCGCAAGGATTCTCTCCAGCCCGGTGACGAATATGACCTTGTTGATGAATTCGCCGAAATCCTTGGTCTCAGCGGATGGTATGAATGGCGGCCCGACCCCGGCACGCACGAAGTCACCGAAGCCCCGGCCAAAGAAGGCACCACCAACCCGGAACTCCTCAAACAAAAACACCCCGCCGCCGTCTGGTTCCTCCTCGATGCCCTCAAACGCTACGCCGCACTGCCGGTGGAACGAGTCCGCGAGATCGCTTTCGAAATCGCCCTCCTCGGCCAAAACGGCATCGACTACGCCAGCCCGGAAACCCAATACACCCTCCGCTCCCTCCCCGGCGAATCCTTCTCCGGCCTCCAGCTCATGTGCCTCATGCACGCGGGCTTCCAGCAAATTGCCCCCGAGCACGACCCCGGCATGGACCTCGCCGAGCCGTTTCTGACGGCTTTGTCCATCTTCAACGAGGAGCGCACGGCATGAGCGGGTCGCGTTACGACCACCTCTCGAAGGACGAACTCCTCCGTCTGCTCACCGCGCGTGACCGCCGCGACGCCACCCGCTTCGGACTAGTCTGGGAGGCCAATGAAATCGACCGCGACAAGGCGGTCAACTCGGATTTCGTGGCGCTCGACCTTGTGCAGGAGGAAAGCGTCGGCTCGCAGCCTTGGCGGAATCTCATCATCGAAGGCGACAATTTCGACGCCCTGCGCTACCTGCGCATGACCTATGCAGGGCGCGTGAAGTGCATCCTCATCGATCCACCTTACAACACGGGAAAGAAGGACTTCGTGTATAACGACCGCTTCGTAGATGAAAATGCCTCGTGGCGCTTCTCGACGTGGATTGAGTTCCTCTACCAGCGCCTCATCATCGCCCGCGATCTCCTGCGGGAGGATGGCGTGCTGCTCTGCTGCATCAATGACGACAACAGGGCGAAGCTTGAGTTGCTGATGGACAAAGTGCTGCCCGGAATGAGGATCGGCAGCATGGCTTGGAGAACGCGGGACTCCACAAGCGCGAAGGGGCGCAACTTTAGCGACACGCATGAACACATTTTGATTTATGGCCGCAGTAAGTTTTTGTTTCAGGGCCGCGAGAAATCGCAAAAAAAATACAAAAATCCGGACAAAGATCCTCGCGGGCCTTGGAACATTGACCCGCTGACTTTGGCGTTTGATCGAATTCAGCGAAAGAACCTCTTTTATCCGATCCAGAATCCAAAGACCGAAAATTGGTATCCATGCGATCCAAATCGCGTGTGGGCCTATGCCAGCGAGCAAAATCCCGAGACGAAGTTGGAAGCTCTTGAGAGCGAGCCGATGGAAGAGTGGATTCGGCAGGAAAAGATCGTGTTTCCAGATGATGTAGATGAGCGCGTGGTCGTTTGGAAAACGCTCGAGGAATTGCTCGCGGCCATTGAGGCCGGAGATGTTCCAGTAACACCGAAGAAGAGAAATCCGCTGCTGTCGAAAGACACACCCGATCTTGAGTTCTGGGTTGGAAAGCGCGTTGGCTTTGGCCGACCCGGCTTCAAGAAGCATTGGAAGGACTTGCGTAGCCACATCAATCCTGTGGGCAGTTGGATTGCTCGTTTGAACGAAGATGTAGAAGATGAGGACTTCATCGCGCTTCGCTCGCGAGAGGCTGGCGAGGGCACTGGCGTAATCGAAAAAGTTTTTGGTAAAAAGGTCTTTAGCTATCCAAAGCCGCCGTCGCTAATGCAGCAACTCGTCGCACAGTCTTCCGAGGGTGACGATATCGTTTTGGATTTCTTCGGTGGATCGGGCACAACAGCACACGCCGTTCTGCAACAGAACGTAGAAGACGGAGATAGCCGCCGCTTCATTATCGTGTCGAATTCCGAGGCGACCCTCGACGAACCGGATAAGAACATATGCCGAGATGTCTGTGCGCCGCGGATAAGGGCAGTAATCGACGGCTTTGGTGGCAATGGGCCCACGGGCGGCGACTTTGCCTACTTGCTCTGCCGCCGGATCGCGCCGGGGCGGCTCGTTGAGATCGAAAACGCGCAGGTGTGGACCGCGCTCCAGATGATTCACGGCGACACACTGAAAGCTTTCGAGGCATCGGAATTTCTTTCCGCAGGCGACGACGAGTCGGCGCTGTTCTACGTTCCGCGTTTCAACAAAGCCCTCGTTCCGGCATTGCGCAGAGCCGTGAAAGAAACCAGCGCCGCAGTGATCTATTCCTGGCAGCCGGAGACGTTGCGCCAGCACATCCGCTCCGCGCATGTCCAGCACGAGGCGATCCCGGAGAGTTTGGCGCGGAGGTTCGGGATGAAGTCATGAGCACAAAAACACTTCGCGGGTTTCAGGAAACGGCGGCCGATAGCGGGATCGGCCTTTTTACGACGGCAAGAGACTTGCTCGATGCGGCGGGGAGCGACCCGGGAAGCCGGGCGGCGGCGATCAACCACAACGGTTACCTCCTCATCGAAGCACCGACCGGATCGGGAAAAACTTTGATGGCCGGGACAATCGTCGAGCGGTTCAGCCATGAGGAAGCGGTGGTGTGGTTCTGGTTCGCGCCGTTCAAGGGTGTGGTGGGTCAGACCGCCGCGTTTCTCCGGGAGCAGTTCCATGGGTTGCGTTTGCGCGAACTGGCCGACGACCGCGCAGCGGCCATGAGCCGTGAGGGGGATGTCTTCGTCACGACGTGGCAGACTGTGGCTACGCGCGTGAAGGACAAACGCAACGTTCGCAAGGAAGGCGACACAAACCCTTCGATCGACACGCTCATTGAGAACTTGCGGGATCAAGGGCTGCGGATCGGCGTCGTGGTGGATGAGGCGCATCATGGATTCGGAGAGAACACACTGGCCTCGGTATTCTTCCGCGAGGTGCTGCGTCCGGAATACACAATCCTTATCACCGCAACTCCGGACGACGCGGACGTGAAAAAGTTTGAAAAGGCCATGGGCATCGCGGAGTTGCAACGCATCCGCGTGAGCCGCGCCGACGCGATGGACGCCGGACTGATCAAAGCAGGGGTGAAGTGCGCTGCGTATTTCGTTAGCCCGGAGCAACGTGCGCTCGTCGATCTGCAAGGCACGGCGCTTCGCGACGGAGTCGCCGCCCACCGGGCGATCAAGCAGAAGCTCGCGGAACAGAAAGTGCCCCTCGTGCCACTGCTTCTCGTGCAGGCGGACAAAAACACCGACGAGATCAAGGCGCGTTTGCTCCGCATGGGATTCACTGAGGACCAGATTGCCGTGCACACGGCCGATGAGCCCGATGCCGACCTGCTCGCGCTGGCCAACGACGAGCGGCGCGAAGTGTTGGTTTTCAAAATGGCCGTGGCGCTGGGATTCGACGCGCCGCGCGCCTTCACGCTCGTCTCAATGCGGGCAAGCCGTGATCCGGATTTTGGGGTGCAACTCGTGGGACGCATCCTTCGCGTTCATCGTCGGCTGCAAGCGCGAGCCATGGCGAAGACCCTGCCGGAGGCACTGAACTACGGATATGTCTTTCTCTCCGATGCGGAGACACAGACCGGGCTCGACCTCGCCGGACAAAAGATCAACGCCATTCAAACGGAATATGCCAAGGCGAGCACCGCGACCGTAGTTTGTCGCGTGTGCGAGGGCATTACCGGTGTGAGCAAGGTGGATCCCGCAGGACAGATCTCGTTCTTCGGCCTCGAAGGGGAAACGACCGGAGGAGGCAGCGAGGAGGAAAAATATCCGGATCCTCCGGAATTCGTGCCCCCGAGCGATTTTGACCTGGGAACGTTTTTCGGTGGCGGAAGCGACGGCGGAACCGGGAACGGCACCCAGCCCGTCCAAATCAGCGGGCCAACAGGCAGCCATCGCTACGCCTTGCGGGCGGGCATGCCCCGACGCTTCAAAACACAGGTCGTCAGCTCTCAAAACGAAGTGACCGAGGAGGACTGCGCACAGCGGTTTTACGTTTCGACGCGTGCTTTGTTCGAGGTCATGCGGAACCGGATTCCCGTCGAAAAGCGGACGCTGGATGTCTTCGCTCAGACGATGCAGCAGGAGTTCAATTTTGCCGCCGACCTCTCGCCCAGCCAAGCGGCCGAACAGGGGCAGAAAGCCCTGCTGAAGAACAAGACGTTCGATCCGCGCGAACTGCGCCGTGCTCTCCTGCGTAAAATGGAGACGGCGATGCGCGAGGAGACGATGAGTGAGGCGGATGATTCGGCCAAAGTTGCCCACTTCCTCGATGTCATTCTCGCCACGCATCCGGAACTGCTCTTTGAAGCGCAGAAAGCCGCTCTCGCCGAACACGCAGAAATCCTCGATGCCGCAGAATTGCCAGCCGAGATCACATGGCCCGAACCGCTGGCCCTTTCACCGCGAAATGTCTATGGAATCATTCCTGCTGGACTGAACACTTGGGAGCGACCATTTGCCGAGCTTCTTGATCGCGATGCGACCAACACGGTGGCCTGGTGGCATCGCAATGAGCCGCGACAACCTTGGTCGGTGAATGTGCTCATGCCCGATGGTCGGGGTTTCTACCCGGATTTTGTTATTGGAATCACTGGCCGCAAAACCGAGGAAGGCGCGCTGCTTGCCGACCCCAAGCTGAACTTCCAACGGGACGACGAGGCCGCAAAAGTGCTGGCCAAGCACCAGACCTACGGACGGGTTATGATCCTCTTCCTCGACGGAGTCCGATGGATGACCGTCGGCTACGATGAGAAAGCCAAGAAGCCTGTAATGGCACGGGAATTTCGGCTTTCAGATGCAGCCGGGTTTTAAACGGCAGACCGTTTTCCTTCGCGGACTCCAAGGCTTTGCGTGAGAATATTGGCTTTTATAGATCATCTCAACCAGGGGTTCGAGGACTTTTGTCCCGACAGGGTGTGGCTAACCTCAGCCGGCCTGGCCGGACTCCAGATCAAACAGCATCCGCCAGATCCGGTCGATTTCCCCGCGTTCGACAAGTTGAAGCGGCGTCGAGCCATCGAATGCGGGATTCGGCGACTTAAGCCAGCGTCCAACCTGCGCGGGCTGCATCACGCGGGAAACGCCATCGAGCAGCCGGTCCATCTCCATCAACGCCTTTTCCTGCTTGGGCGAGGGCAACACGCCCTCACTCCATTTGGCGACCGAGCGTGGCGAGAAGCCGGTCAACCGCACCACGACAGGCTGCGGCATTTTGAACTCGCTGCGGTAGAAACGCAGAAGACCGGCATAATCCTTTGCTCCCCGGTGACTGAACCGGAATGCCACGTGAGCGGTCTTTGATTTTTTTGCGCGCAACGCCATATATTTATGCACGCAGAATAACCTGCATTAATGCAGGTGTCAAACCTTTGTTCGAAAGCCCAGCTTTTCCAGTTTCTCGCCATCCACGACTTTCAGTTGGTCCCCTGCACAGACGCCGGGATAGACGATCCCATTGATCCCGCGACTCACAGCCGCAGAGCGGGCAATGACTCCGCTTCCGCCCGTTGCAACGACCGCCCGCCCGATACACTGGGTAAAACTCTCTTTCCCCGCAGCGAGCAACTTGCGCCAATCTTCTGCTCCAAGATCCGTCAGAGTCACATCCAATGCCGGACGGATGTCAGGCGAAGTGAGATTCAGCACACGGCTGAGACGTGCATCGATGGCGACCAACAATCGCGTCCCCTTGGTTTCCACACCGTAGTAGCGATCATTGGCTTTGCATTCCTCCAGGGCGGTTGTGTCCGAGGTGCTGCCGTAGATGGCAGCGAGGCCCGGTAAATTCCATCGCCCGCCGCGCCATTGTGCCCCGCGCCCGCTGAGCACATCTCTCGGTGTTGGATACTCCACGGTCTGGAAAAGGAACAAGGTGCCGCTCCCAGTCGTCATTGCCCTCCGCGCATTGGGTCACGATGTGCTGACTTCCTTGGATGCCGGCAAGACCAATGATGCCATCCCCGACGATCAGCCTTCAGAACTGTCGACATCCGCGAACGGGTTGACATCCTCGCGCATTTCTCGCTGCCAAGCGACAGGATCCTCAATGGATTTGAAGGGGTTGCGGGCGCGAATTTGCTTCATGATCGTGGCCAGACGCTCTTGGCGCACGGCCTCAGAGGTCTCTCCGGGAGCAGGCTCAAGCTTTGCTTCCACCTTCACTTTCCCATGGCGCAATTCCAGAGGCAGCGGCAGATGAAGAGTGCCGTCACGATCGGGTTCGAGAATCGCGGTGATTGTGCTCATTTGAGGTATCCTACACAACATTGAGCAAAAAGAAAAGCTGACATCTCTTCGGCGTCGATGATGAGCTGGAATTGTGAGGTTTGATCGTGACTTATAAGCGAGATACCAATAGCTCCGCGAAGGTGCAATTTCAGATGGCGACCTCGCCCACTGTTCCTTGCAGTCTGCATGTCGATCGGTAAATCATACCGATTGACAATAGGGGTGTAAATCTGTATGGAATTCTGACGATTTTGCGTCAAATCGGATCCCATTTGGAGAATGCGGCCCGTCATTACAAGGCGGTGGCATTGACGGGGTCAAGGCAGTCGGGGAAGAGGACACTGGCTCGGGAGACATTCCCAGCACTTCCCTATTTATCGATGGAAAATCCCGATGTGTGGGAGGTCATCCAACCAAGGAAATAATTACTCCCCTTGTAAAAGATGAGTGAGCGAGTGAAGGACTGCCGGCTGGAAGCCAGCGGCCCCAAGGGCGACCTCGTAATTCTTTACCCGCTACCCGCCACGTGTAACCCGCCACTCGCTGGCTAAGCCCCGATCGGATGCCAGACAGTTTTGTATTCGACGAAGTTGGCGATGGCTTGGAGCGATTGCTGGGTGAGCCAGTCGGTTGGAGATTCTGAGGGGAGGGTGTGGACGCGTTTGACGCTGTCTGCGGCTGCGGTGTGGAGGAGTTTGCGTTCGTCGGGGTTCACGACGGCGCTGATGCCCCGGACGTGTTCGTGGGTGGCCACTGTGGGGAGCATTTCTTTGCGGAAGCCGGTAAGGAGATTAACGGTTCCGCCGGGGAGGTCGCTGGTGGCCAGAATTTCGCCGAGGAGGATGGCTGGGTAGGGGCGGGTCTCGGAAGCAAGGGCCACGACGGCGTTTCCGCTGGTGATGATGGGGAGGATCAGGCTGAGGAGGGCGAGGAGGGGAGAGTCGTCAGGGGCAATGACACCGCAGATGCCGGTGGGTTCGGTGACAGTGAAGTTGAAATAGGGGGCAGCGACGGGATTCACGGAGCCGAGGAGCTGTTCGTATTTGTCTGTCCAACCCGCGTAGTAGAGGATGCGATCAAGTGTCGTTTCAACTTCCTTGGTGGGGTTGTCGGTTTTTTTGGAGCCGAGCGCAATGGCGTCAGAGAGTTCCGCCTTGCGGGCTTCGAGCATTTCGCCGAGGCGGTAGAGGATTTGTCCTCGGTTGTAGCCGCTGCGTTTTTGCCAACCGGGACCGGCTTTGGCGGCGGCCTCGACGGCATTGCGAACGTCCTTGCGGGTGCATTGGGGGATGTGGGCCACAAAATCGCCCTCGTGGATCGGATAGGTGCGGGCACTTTCCGAGCGGATAAATGCGCCCCCGACATAACATTTCGGGGTTTTGGTGATTGGAAGTCGGGTAGTCATGAGAGTTTGCAATAATCCAAAAGACCTTGGCGTCCGCCTTCGCGCCCGAATCCGCTTTCTTTGTATCCACCGAAGGGACTGGCAGGGTCAAATTTGTTGTAGGTATTCGCCCAGACGACGCCGGCTTTGAGCTGGCTGGCCATTTTCAGGATGCGCGATCCTTTGTCTGTCCACACGCCCGCGCTAAGTCCATACGCGGTGTTGTTCGCTTTTTCTATGGCTTCGTCAGGGGTTCGGAACGTGAGAATGCTTAGCACGGGACCAAAGATCTCTTCGCGGGCGATCCGGTGGCTTTGGGTGACTTTGGAAAAGAGGCTTGGCGGGAAATAGAAGCCCCGAGAGGGCAGGCGGCATGGGGTCTGGTATAGATCGGCACCTTCCTCGACGCCGCTTTTGACAAGCCCCGCGATCCGGCTGAGTTGTTCTTTCGAGTTGATCGCACCGATGTCGGTGTTTTTGTCGAGCGGATCCCCAACCCGCAGACTTTGCATGCGGAGTTTGAGTTGGGTGAGGATTTCGTCAGCGATGGATTCCTGGACAAGGAGTCGCGACCCCGCGCAGCAGACGTGACCCTGATTAAAAAAGATCCCGTTGATGATCCCTTCCACCGCTTGGCCGAGGGGAGCATCTTCGAAGACAATGTTTGCGGCTTTGCCACCGAGTTCCATCGTCATCTTTTTGCCGGTGCCCGCCAGCGCACGCATGATGGCCTTGCCCACTTCGGTGGAGCCCGTAAATGCGACCTTCGAGGCAAGGGGATGGGTCATCACCGCCGCTCCCGTTTCACCGGCTCCGGTGACAACGTTGACCACGCCGGGGGGAAGGCCAGCTTCTTGGAAGATCTCACAAAGTTTGAGGGCCGTGATCGAGGTCGTTTCTGCGGGTTTGATGACGATGCAATTTCCTGCTGCGAGGGCTGGCGCAAGTTTCCACGCGAGCATGAGGAGTGGGAAGTTCCATGGGATCACCTGGCCAACAACGCCATGCGGGGCAACCTGACGTCCGGGAGCCAGGTGCTCAAGCTTGTCGGCCCAACCGGCATGATAAAAGAAGTGGGCTGCGGCGGAGGGGACATCAAAATCGCGGGATTCTTTGATGGGTTTTCCGCCATCAAGCGACTCGGCAACCGCAAATTCGCGCGCGCGGTCCTGGAGGAGCCTCGCAATGCGGTAAAGGAATTTGCCGCGTTCGTTTCCTGGCAGCTTCGACCACACATTCTCATAAGCCTTTGAAGCGGCCATGTAAGCGGCGTCCACGTCTGAGGCGTCCGCGAGGGCCAGGTCAGTGAGCTTTTTCTCATTGCCTGGCGAGATGCTCGCAAAGGTGCCGCCTTTCCGGGCGGGTGCAAACTTTCCATTGATAAAAAGTCCGTAGGAACTCGTTATTTTTGGGTCAGCGGTTTCGGGGGCGGGGTCATAGTCCCACAAATCCCCGAAGATGAGTTCGCGGGCGGAGGGGCCCCGATTGCGGGAGGCGCGCGTTGAGCGGGTGGGGGCAGCTTTTTTGGTAGCAAGTTTCATGGGTCAATACGCGCCATCGGCTTCGCTGAAGGTGTAAGGGGCCTGATAAACTCCGGTGCGTTCTTTTTCCAGTTGGCGCAGGAGATCATTCAGAAGCGAGGAGGCCCCGAAGCGGTAGCGGGTGTTATTCAGCCACTCATCGCCTAGGGTCTCTTTCACAGCCACCAGAAAATGAAGCGCTTGTTTTGCGGTGCGGATTCCGCCGGCGGGTTTCATCGAAATGGGCGTTCCGGTTTCCAAATAAAAATCGCGGATGGCTTCCAACATGACCTGGTTATTGGCCAGCGTGGCATTCGAGGACGTCTTTCCCGTGCTGGTTTTGATAAAGTCGTTGGGGCGTAGCACTTGCATCGCCAGGAAGCTTGCCGCCCGGATATTGTCATAGGTCTCAAGCTCACTCGTTTCGAGAATGACCTTCAGGGTTGATGTTCCGCAGGCGGCAAGGACTTGGGCAATTTCGTCCTGCACACAGGCGAAGTCGCCGGAGAGAAACGCACCGCGGTTGATCACCATATCAATTTCATCCGCCCCGTCTTGGACAGCGGTCCGCACTTCTTCCAGTCGGGTTTTGAAGGCGGTCTGGCCTGAGGGAAAAGCCGTGGCGACGGAGGCCACTCGGATGCAGGTGCCTTCGACATGACGCCGGGCGTGTCGGACCATGTTGGGATAAACGCACACGGCCGCGACTGATGGGATGTTTGGGAGATTGTGTGGGGAGATGGCCTTTTGGCAGAGCGAGGCGATCTTGCCGGGGGTGTCTTTACCCTCCAGCGTGGTGAGGTCAATCATGGTGACCGCACGGTTCAGCCCCCAGAGTTTGGCGGTTTTTTTGATGCTGCGAGTCGTGAACTTTGCCACGCGCTCCTCGATGCCGACAGCGTCCACCGTTCCATGGGTTTCCAACAGACGCTTGAGGGATCGGTTGCGGGGAGTCATTTCAAAGCCCGGAAGATGCCGGATTTTGGAGGGCGGTGCAAGGAAATCAGGGGAGCCGGAGAGGGTTGGAAAAAAATTCTTAAAGCTGAGTTCCCGCGATGAAAGGGGTCCCTGACAAAAAGTGGCTGATATTTTCCACCGTGACCCGGGAGATTTCGGTGAGGGCTTCGTGGGTCAGGAAGGCCTGGTGGGAGGTGATAAGCACATTCGGGAATGTCATCAACCGCGCCAACTCGTCATCTTGAAGGACCTCGCTGGAAAGGTCCTCGAAAAACACTCCCTCTTCCTCTTCATAGACATCCAAAGCCACGCCTCCGACCTGGCCGCTTTTCAGCGCTTCGATGAGGGACTTGGTATGAATCAGCCGTCCCCGGCTCACGTTCACAATGTAAACGCCACGCTTCATCTGTGCGAGACTCTGCTCGTTGATGAGGTAGGCGGATTCCGGCGTGAGAGGCGCATGCAAAGAAATCACATCGCTCTCTTGGATCAGCCGTTCCAAGGCGACATATTGGATCTCATTCGCCTTGGCCCACTCTTCATTCGGGTAAAGGTCATAGGCAAGCACCCGCATTTTGAAACCCCGCAAAATCTCCGCCAAAAGACGACCGGTTTTTCCAGTGCCCACCACGCCCACGGTTTTTCCAAACAGGTCAAACCCCACCAACCCGCTCAACGAAAAATTGAATTCCCGGACCCGGTTATAGGAACGATGGATTTTGCGGTTCAGGGTCATGAGCAATGCCACCGCATGCTCCGCCACGGCATGCGGCGAATAACTGGGCACCCGGGTAACCGAGATGCCTGACTCTTTGGCGGCTTTGAGATCCACATTGTTGAAGCCCGCGCACCGCAGGGCCAAATGACGCACTCCCAGCGCTGCCAGACTTTCGAGCGTTATGCGATCCGCCCCATCATTCACAAAAATGCAGGCCGCCTTCGAACCCGCAGCCGCGCTGGCGGTATCCTGCTCCAGCCGGAAATCATGAAACCGAAGTTCAAAACCCGCTGAACTCGCCGCAGCGTTGAGATAATCCCGGTCGTAGGGTTTGGCGTCAAAGACCGCGATCGAAGGTTTGGAGTTTTCCATCTCAGAACTGAGCCATCAACCCGCGGCAAAAGGCAAGGTCAATACGCCTCGCCCACGTAGATCCGGTGCGCGGCCCGCTTGGCACGTTCATGCGCCTTGGCCTCATATTCGGTCGCGGAAAAACCCGATGATGACAATTGCGCCAAAAACGCAGGCTCCTTTTCCGCTGACCAGAATGCCACCCGCCCGAAGGGGCGCAGGGCGTTGTGAATCACAGACAGTCCCTTCCTCCGGTAAAGACGCGAATTCTGAGCCTGCACAAAGGATGTCGGCCCATTGTCCACATCAAGGAGGATCGCATCAAATTTCCCGGGTGAGGAACTGATCAGGTCATAGACATCGCCCGTGAAAATTTTGACCCGGGGGTCTTCCAAAACATTCCCATTCAGCTCCGCAAGGAACTGACGGTTCCACTCCACCACCTCGGGCAAAAGCTCCGCCACATGGGCCGTCGCCTTCGGGCCGGTCAAATCCAAAACCCGCCGCAAACTGAACCCCAGCCCCAGCCCGCCGATCAGGACATTCGGGGCTTCCAGCTTGTGCCGGAACGCGCAGGCCAAATCCGCCAGCATGATTTCGGAAACGGTCGAATTGGACCCCATGAGCTGACGCCCATTCAGCTTGAGAAAAAATTGTCCGTCATGTTCATGCAGCGAAAATTTCGAGCCATCCGGAGTCTTCGTTTCCGCCAGGTTTCTAAAGGGAATCATTCCTGCCCATCAAACGCCTCATCCGCCTCCCCCTGCAAGCTTATCCGGTCGGCATTCGACTCGGGTGATCTCATTCAAAATTGAAAATTGACGGGACTCGACGAAAGAGAGGGATGTGTTCTAAATAGCCTTCGCGAGGAAAGGTCGTCATCCTAACGAACATTTCATCGCCACGTAATTCTTGGGTGTGATTAAAAGTGGGTGGTGTTGGGGGGCAAAACAGGGCGGTCAAGGGACTGACTCGCCCTACCCCGCGAAAATACGGCCTAGCGGAAGCGCGAAGCGCCCTTTGATGGTAGGGCAGGGCAGTCCCTTGCCCGCCCACTTGTCTCTTGTGAGTTCCGAGAAGAAGTGAGAATCGCCGAAAAAGAGGTCCGGCTCAAACCTCACCCAGTTTTCATCGCGCCCCACTCTCTGCCGTCAGAGCTATTTTCTTGACCAGTCGTTGCAGGAATTCAAAGTGAAGTCATGCAACACCGTCGCCTTGGTGAGTCTTTTTGTGCCGCATTTGTGGCTCAATCATACTGTTCGCGAAAAATAAGCAACCTCGAATAATCCCAAGTCTATGTGGTATATCGCCGTATTCTTTATTGCCTCCATTTTTTATTACATTGGTGATCATGAGCATCACCGGAAGGGAGGATTGCTGGCGGCTATCAGTGTGGCAATGTCCTACGGGATCACTATTTTCACCCCCTCTGCATTACTTGGCGTAGTCGCAATCAACATTCTATTTTTCATTGGAATATGGGTATTCAATGCGATTTCAGGAAAACCCCCGCGGTCGTCTTCCGGCTTCTAGATGAATGCGAACAGGCTCGTGCAGTAAACCCCTGCGCGTCGTCACGCCGGATGCTGAGGCTTGTTCCTCAGCCTGCATCCGTCGCGCCGACGCTCCGGGGTTCCCGACGAGGGACGTTGATTAAAATATGTCTGAGCACGACAACGATTTAAACAGTGAGGCCCTCGCCAAGGCGATTCAAGCTGTGGGTCGCAAGTCGCTGTATTTTGGGGGCATCGTTCTTCTGCTCACGATCATAATCGGCATTCTCGAAGGTTCAGCGGAAGCCTCACGGAACGGAACACCAGGATGGGGCTCAGTGTTCTTCATGTATGGAGGCATTCAGTCCCTCGCCATTGCCATTCCAGTTGCGATTTGTCTCTATATTGGTGCCACATTGATCAGCGGCATGATCGCTTTTGTGTATTTCCGATTTCCAAAAAGAAAATAAAATCGAACGGGCGTATCGACCTACCCCCTACAAGCTGGCACTCGGGCTGCTAAGGCACCCCGACCGCCCGCATTCCAGGGCAGGTCATGCGGGAGGGAAAAAATATTTATTCGCTTTGATTCTCTTCTCTGTTAGGCCGACTCATATGAAATCCTTTTGTTTCGCAATCTTTGTTGCATTCTTGGCATCTTCCGTCCTCCTTGCGGAACCCGACAAGAAGGACCCCATCGACGTCACAATGGAAGAGGCCATAGACAAGGATCCTTCGACCGCTGGTATGGTGCAAGCTGCTGCGAACGCAGATGAGAAATGGCAGAAGGAGATAACTCTAGCTCTCGCGAAGCTTAAGAAAGAGATGACGCCTGAGCAATGGAAGGCACTACAGGTATCACAGAGAGCATGGAGCGCATATCATGACAAAGAATTGGAGACGCAGACTGCGATCTATAGCGTGATGGAGGGCACGATGTGGCGACCAGCGTCAGCCCATAGTGCCATGGAAATCAATCGAGCCCGAGCTTTGTTGCTTCGCCAATACATCCAGATATTATCGGAGCGCTAGCGGAACAAAACCGAATGGACCGATGGAGCGCCCCCCCATCCCTTCGGGACTTCCAGTGAGCGTTTGGGTGTAATTTCAAGCTTAGCACCTGATAAGCACAACTATAAACCTCAGGGGCGTCTCCGAACTTAATTTGCAACCTCACTCAGCCAGATGCAGTCGAGCAAGACCTTGGGATCGCCTGCCTTGACAGTTCCCACCCAGAAGCGCCCATTGTAAGGGTTGGCCTCATTTGCTGCGACAAATTCACCAACTTCAAAGGCGTGGAATTGTCCATCGGCGAGTTCGGATGCAGGGATTTGTTTTGCGCGGAACACGGGGCCTGCGGGCACGAGGCGGTCGCCATCCCAGTGTTCGCTTTTGTGGAGTCCGGCGGCGACGGCCATTCCCTCCTGACGGGGTTCCGAGGCTTTGACCCGGATGAAGACCTTGTATTTCCTGCCAGGAACAACGTCATCAAACGCGCTCCACTGATGGTTTACGGTCCATGTGGGGGCGGGGATCTCACAAACCCAACCATCGGAGGCACCTTCCTGCGGCACCCACCAGCGGCCGCGTGTGTCCATCTGACACGCTTGAATGAGGCGGTAGGTTTTGGGGTCGGCATCTTTCAGTTCCGGTGGGACGGGTGGGGTCTGTGACGCCTGGGCCGCGTAGGATTTGGCCCATTCGAGAAATCCCTTACTCTCTTCACCGTCGGCGATGTGTTGCATGCTCCAATCGGTGGCAACTTTGGAAAACTGATTGGCAATTTCCACGATGTCGAGCTTGCCAACCTTTGCCTGCGTTTCGGCCCATGTTTTGCTTTGGGTTCCCCGTTTGAGCAGGACATACCAGACCGGCATGTGGGCGTGCTGGACGCGGGACAAGAGTACGGGATTGTCAGCCACGGCTTGCTCGGCTTCCCTCATGGCGGCCTCGGCGCTGGCTATCACATCCGGCTTCAACCAGGCCCCGTCCAGCCGGGTGTAACATCCGGCTTCCATCGCCGGATCGGCGCGCCCGGGGGCATGCATGACGTCAATGTACTTTTGGATGAACGGGCCGGCCGCTCCATAGAAGCCATTCAGAAACTCGGTGATCAGGGCCTGACCATTGTCAGGTTGGTCAGGATTCCACATGGCTTTATTCAGCACCCAGTTCCGCAACTGCGAAAATTCCGCTGCATGTCCCTTGTGGCTGCCCTGTTCCAAAATGCCCTTCGTGCCGTGTTTCGCGAAGAATTTGATGTTAGGAATCAAAGCATCCAGATTCGGGAAGGGCAGAAGATAATGATCGAAGTCCGTGACATAGTCCCAGATGTAAAGTTTGGGTGCAATTTTCCCCCATTCGATGATGTCCCCGGCGAAGGCTTTGTTTTCCGGGGTGCTCATTTCCTCAATCGGCCGGTTGAAATCACACTCGATCGAACAAAGCACAATCCCCACATTGCGGTGCGGCTTGAGGGTTTTGGGTGGTTTCCGGGTCCACTGATAGGCCGGAGCCATGACAAACTTTCCTGGAAATTCTTTCTCCACCATTTCCCCCAGCTTGTTTGCCAACAGCAGATTGGCTGCACCCTGCGTTTCCTCGCTTGCGGCCAGAGCGGCACAGGTTTCACACTCGCAGAACTTTTTATTGTCCTCCTGCCCGACCACAACAAATTCATAGTGGGGATTTTCTTTCAGCTGCTTGATCACATTCGCTTTCATGATCTCAAAAACTTCCGGACGTGAGGGGCAAACCTGGTCCTTCGTGTTTTTCCCGTTTCGGAGAGCCCAATACTCTGGGTGGCTTTCGAATCGCCCGTCCAAGTCTCCCACGGGCTGCATCAACTCCTCGTGGCTGTGCACAAGATTTTTGTGGAACCAAAAGCGGCCGCCCAGTTTTTCAGGAACTTTCCCGTAGGAGAATCCGTTCATCCGGTTATGAATGTTGAAAACTATCCCGTTGTTTTCGTCATCGAGGTATTTGTGGGCATAAAGGGCATCCCGGTATTCGATCTTCGGGATGATCCGTTCGTCCAAAGCCGGGAGTGTCACAGTCTCTTTGCGAGGCACATCTGTTGCGCCCACAGCCCACCAGCGGACACCGAGTTTTTCCAACAACTCAAAGCACGCATACATCGTTCCCCGCTGCTCCCCGCCCGCGACGATGACGGCGTTATCGACGGTTTTGAGAACAAATCCCTCCTTGCCAAGGTCGTCCAACTTCAGATCTGGGAATAATTCCCGGACCGTCTGATTGCCGACCACCAGTCTCACTTGGGCCGGGTCTGTGGCGTCTCCGGGTTTCTGCACGTCAACGGTGGCACCGGACATTTCCAAAAGGTATTTCTGAAGTTCCTTGATCCCGGTTTTTTCTGAAGGACTGATCCCGTCTGCAGCCACGATCACAGCGTTGGGCTTTCCTTTTTCGATCAGGACCAAATCACCGGCGCCTTGGAGTGGTGCGGCATGGGAAACCAATGTCCCAAGAAGAGCCAGGAAGGCGATTCGCGTCATGCGGATAAACCTTAAGCGGGGGATTTCCCGGCTTTGTTGTTTAGTGCGGGCGATGCACCCTGTGGGGCGGAAGGATAAGTGATGAGTTTTCAATGGCGGGGGAGTTATTAAGAACATTTTCATCCCGCCCGCAGGGAATGGCAAATGCTGTTTGGACCCTGTTTGTGCATACCTATGCACAAGGGCCTCAGAGGTCGTTTGGCCGCCGCGCTGCGGATCATTCGGAGGGGTTCTGTTCCCAGGCAATCGGAGGGGCAACGGGAGGGCCATGACGGCGGAGGGTTTTCCCCGGGACCCACCGCCCATGGATCAATGTCACGCAGGAATGCCGTGGAAGTCCGAATTCGTTCCGTTCCAATTTTGCGGCCACTTGTTCCACCACGCGGACTCCCAGGCTCTCGTGGTCTTCCTCGATTCCTGACCAGTGGGCGGCGGGCAAAATCCCCAGCGCCGCCAGCCCGATATCCTTGGGAACCTTGAGGTTCAGGGCTTCCAGCCATTGGGGAATGTGGAAATCGGCGGTCAGCAGGGCATCGGGCTTCCACCGCCGCAACCAGCGGGTGAAAGGCCCCATGTTTTCCCCTTCAAAATGGTTGCGCACAAACAGGGGGATTCGACGGTTCTTTGGAAGATATTCCTGGCATTCAAGAATCCCGGGCAGCCAGCGGATGGCCCGATCGTGAAAAGTTCTTGGATTCATGATCACGCCCACGCGGGAATATCCGAGACGGGCAAGCTTATCGTGAGCAATGATCATGTTGCAGGAGTAGTCATTGGCCACGGTATCAAAATCCTGTTTCTCGGTGTTCCACCCGGTGCCGATACATGCATACCGGTTCCATTGCATTTGGCCGACCTTGTTCCAGGGAGGAGCCAGAATGATCCCCTGGATTCCGCGCGCATGCAGGATGCCATCCAGTTTCTTGAATGTGAGATGATCCTCCTTCAGAAAAAATGGTTCCAGCCGGTAGCCCAGCTCACCGGCCCGACGACTTGCACCCTGCCAGTATTTGGTCATCGGAATACTCCGGGCCCAGGTGCTTTTGTCATAAAAGCCCACCACCAGAGCCAGGGTTCCCCACTCCCGGGTTCTGCTTCTGCTGCGGACCTGATTCATCAATGCCCGCACGAGGGGGTTTTCAACATAGCCGAGCTTTTTCGCCGCAACCCCCACACGCCTCCGGAGATCTGCGGAAATTCTGAGATCTCCTTTCAGCGCCCGGGAAACGGTCGACTGATTGAGTTTCATGGCCTTGGCGATGTCCCACTGGCTGGTCATGTGTGAGCGGTTTTTTCTCCACTCAGGATAGGCCCTCAGCAATGGTTTCACAACGCTGTTGACTGCGATACGGCCTCTTTTTGCTCAGGACAAAATGGACAAATGACATCGCCGATCCCGTGGCCTGAGTTTGAAAGAAAAATCCAGCCGGAAACAAACAGGAGGCAGCTCCATTCGGAGCTTCCTTCACAATGACGCCGCGCCTGCTCCGTTACTGCGCTGGTGCAAACATCGCTTCGCGCATGAGGCGGTAGACATCCGTGTTGTCCATGGTGCCTTGGACCTTTTCTGCACCTTGGCCGGCGGCCCGGATCACAATGCCGCCGGAGCTGTCATTCAAGGTGCTCCATGTGATGACGAAGGGGTGACGGATTTCTGCTTTGTCGGGGGCGCTGAGGAATGGATCGCCTTTGATATTGTCATAGGGCGCGCCATTTTTGTCTCTGGCGTTTTTGACAAGGGCGAGCTGTTCCTTGGAGTCCGGGCTGATGCCGATGACATCCATTCCGCCAGCCTCGCTGTCAGCGGCGGTGATGAGAAAGGTGTCAGGGTGTTTTTCAACAAATGTCATTGCAACGCCGAAGGCGTCATCAGCCCGCAGCAGGGCATCCAAGGTGCCTTGGGCATTGTTATAATTTCCAAAGTTGTCCGTGCCTTCCTCTTCGATGACCAGGAAAAAATTGTCCTCCGAGAAAAGCTCCAGCGCTTTGGATGTCATGTCCGCGAGGGTGGGGGCTTGGGGTTGGTAGGTTGGTTTTTTTGTGGCGGCTAAAACTTCTTCCGTTTGGTCGTTGAACGTGTGTTCTGCCGCAAAAACGCCGAGGAGTTTTTTTGTGGTTTTGGGAACGGCTGCCAATTGATCCTTGTCAAAGACGACCACATATCCTGCCTTTTTTGCTTCGTCGATGAGGTTGCGGCCATCGGTTCGTTTGCCGGGACCGTGAAATCCCACCTGGCCTTCAGGAAGCATCCACTCCTCGCCACCGGACAGAATGATGTCAGCCCCTGATGCCAGCACCTGACTCGTGATCTCCGCAAATTCCTTGCGTTCCATCACGCTTGACAAAAAGCAGGCTGTGCCCGGTTCGATGATGGTGCCCGAGTTGATCACGCCCACGCGATAACCGGCCTTCCTGGCTTCCTTCATGACGCTCTCGGCTTTGCCTCCGGCTGAGACCGGTGGGTTGGCGCTCACCCCATCGGATCCAAAGGCGTTGGTTGGAACCTTCACTCCGTAGGCATGAACGGTGGCTCCCCCATTGGAGGTTGCGGTGAGGTTATTTTT
>JBGSPC010000222.1:0-15552 GCA_041738805.1 Terrimicrobiaceae bacterium
ACGGGAATCCATTTGCGAATCGGATGACTCATGAGATATTTATCACTCATTCAAGAAACCACAAATTTTTCAAACCCATGAGGAAAATCCTCCTATATTCAGCTGCTATGTCACTCTTCAGTCTTTTCTCTCACGCCTCGCCCCTTGCCGTGGGCTCGGCGGCCCCCTCTGTGTCTGCCCCTGACGAAAATGATGCCACCGTTAACTTTGAGGACGTTTACGCCAAGGGGCTGACGCTTGTTTATTTTTACCCCAAAGCCGACACACCGGGCTGCACGAAACAGGCCTGCTCCCTGCGGGATTCCTTCGCCGGACTCACAGCCAATGGGCTCACGATTCTCGGCGTCAGCGGAGATTCCCCCGCCAATCAGAAAAAATTCAAAGAGAAATACGAGATCCCCTTCACGCTCATCTCAGATTCCAAAGGAAAGGTTTCCGGAGCCTTTGGGGTTCCGGCCATTGCCAGCATTCCGGCCCGGCAATCGTTTATCATCAAAGACGGGAAAATAGCCTGGACGACGCCGAAAGCTCAAACGGCTGACCATGCCGCCGAGGTGCAAGCCGCCCTGGACGCGCTGAAATAACGCGGCAGCTGGCCATTCGAATCAACTAATCCCGGAAGTTTTTGAAGGCGAGGGCCACTTCAAAATCCTGGGAACGCAGCTCGGCGATCACCTTCTGAAGGTCATCGCGCTTGCCTGCCGTTACCCGGACCTGGCGATCCTGCAGCGTGGACTGAACTTTCAGCCCCATCGCTTTGATGGCCCGGTTGATTTCTTTGGCTTTGTCTCCGTCAAGCCCCTGTTGAATCGCCAATTCCTGCCGGGAATGACCCAGTGGCGAAATATCCGGATCCTTCTGATCCACATTGCGGAGGTCAATGCTCCGTTTGGACAACTTCCCGACCACCATCTCGCGGAGGCCCTTGAGCTTTCCTCCATCATCAACGGCCAGCAGTACCGCCCCGGTCTTTGCGTCGATCTCAATCGTCGCCGTCGACCCTTTAAAATCAAAACGGCTGGCTAATTCCTTCAGGGCTTGGTCCACCGCATTCTTGACCTCCATCCGGTCCACTTCAGACACAATATCAAAACTTGGCATGAACAGATCTTAACAAATAGACGGCCCCTGGAAAGGCTTCAATCTCACGCCAGCAAATCCATGAAAGAAGGACTGCGGGTTCGGCATTCGTCGCCACTCGAGCCAGTGGAGCAACGCCGGATGGAAGCTCAGCGACCCATGTAGAGGAATTCGGAACGAATTTCTTTGATGAGAAAAGCACGCGCAGCGTTATACTGAAACGAAGGAATCAATGGTTCGGAGAAAACAGATTTTTTAACCACAGAGAACACAGAGAGCACAGAGTATGCAGAATCAGAAACCCATTTTAAGCTGTGTTTTGCGTGTGCTCTATGGTTAAAACCTTTCTCCACCGGAAAGACGGAAGAAGATGTGCTCTTCTGAACAACAGGGATGTATCCTCCTTTGCGCCAGCCCCATAAACCTCGACGGCTCTCTGGCATTCGTTTGCGTTCGCTCAGTCGATCCTTTCTGAAAGCACTATGAAGTTGATTTTGCTCGCCTGCTTATTGCTTGCCGTCCAGGGCCACGGCTCCGAAATGCTTTTTGTCGCGCCGAACGGTAATGATGCGTGGAGCGGCCAATTGGAAAAGCCCAACAAAGTTGGAAGTGATGGCCCACTTGCTTCGCCGCAAGGTGCCCGTGACGCGGTACGGAGGCTGAAAGTGAATGGATTGCCGGATGGTGGCGTGATCATCGAGTTCGCCGCGGGCAACTACACACTGACTTCCGCAGTGAAGCTTGATGCACAGGATTCAGGCACCCGGCAGGCACCGATTATGTATCGTGGGAGCAAGGGCGCGGTGGTGCGAATTTCGGGTGGACGAGCCGTCGATGGTTTTACGCTGCTGACGGACGCGGCGGTTTTGCAGAAGCTGCCCGAAGCGGCGAGAGGCCATGTCGTTCAAACCGATTTGAAAGCGCAGGGCATCACCGATTATGGCAAATTAGCGCGGAGAGGTTTTGGCAAGCCCATCGTAGAATCGCACCTTGAATTATTTTTCAACGATCAGCCGATGACACTGGCGCGCTGGCCCAATGCGGACGGAAATGTGCCCTATACGCAAATCGCGGCGCTGCCCGACGGGCAAGACGGCCTGATATTTGGCGCGGCTGATGATCTGGCCCCGCGACTTGCAAAATGGGCTGACGAGGTCGATCCCTGGCTTTTCGGCTATTGGTGCTTCGACTGGGCCGACGAATACGTGCCGGTTGCAAAAATCGACCCAAAGGCCCAAACCCTGACGATTCCTTCGCCTGAACCGGCCTTCGGCATGAAGACCAATCAGCGCTTCCACGCTTTGAATTTGCTTTGCGAGCTCGATGCGCCCGGCGAATGGTATCTCGATCGCGAAAAAGGCATTCTTTATTTCTGGCCTCCCTCGCAGGGCAGTCAGACTTACGTTTCGCTGCTTCCGACGCTTTTCGAGATGGAGAACGTGGCCGACGTGACGCTGCGCGCTTTCACTCTCGAAGGCACGCGTGGCACGCCAATTAAAATCAACAACGGCACACGCATCAAAATCGTGGCTTGCACGCTACGCAATCATGGCAACGGGGCGATCGCGGTGACCGGCGGCACGCAGTGCGGTGTGGTCGGTAACGATATCTATAATTGCGGAGACGGTGGCATTTTGCTTTCAGGAGGCGACCGCGAAACGCTAACGCCATGCGGGCATTACGCCGAAAATAACCACATTTACGATTACGGCCGCTGGTGCCGCACTTATCGCCCGGCGATTGGCATGGAAGGCGTCGGTGTGCGCGCTTCACACAATCTCATTCACGACGGTCCTCATAACGCCATCCAACTCAAAGGCAATGACCACATGATCGAGTTCAACGAGATTCACAGTGTCGCTTACGATACGGGCGATGTGGGCGCGTTTTATATGGGCCGGGATTGGACGGCGCGCGGCACGATTATTCGCAACAATTATTTTCACCACATCAAAGGCCCAGGCACTTACGGCGCGATGGGCGTTTACCTCGACGATCAGGCCAGCGGCATCAGCATCATCGGCAACATCTTTTTCGACGTGACGCGCGCCGTTTTCATTGGCGGCGGTGACGACAACCTCGTGGATAACAACCTCTTTGTGAGCTGCGATCCGAGCGTGCATATCGACGCGCGCGGCTTGGGTTGGCAGAAAAAGGAGACGGACGACCCTGATTACGAACTTCGCACCTCTTTACGCGCCATGCCTTACCAAAACGATCTCTGGAAAGCGCGGTATCCGCTACTCACCAATGTACTCGAAGACAATCCCAACGCTCCCAACCGCAATCTGGTGCAGCACAATATCGCCATCGGTGGCAAATGGGATGACGTGGAAGAGAAAGGTTCCGAGTGGCAGATTTTCAAGGATAACTTCGTCAGTCTCGATGCGAAATTCGCCCGCCCCTTGCCCGAAGTGCCGCGCGCTGAAGACTTCGAATTGGCGGAGGACTCACCTGTCTGGTCGATGGGGTTCCAGAAAATTCCATTAAACCAGATCGGTCTGATGAAAAGCGACGATCGCGCTTCATGGCCGGTTGCCTCGTCACCTCGCATCATGCCAGGCCGTGCCGACGATTGACGGCACCATCAAAACGCCGCCGAATGGAGGGATCAGGCGGTTGGCGGAGTGCGGAGCAGGAACCAGCCGACGACTCCGCCGGCGAGGATCAGGAGGGCGGGGTTCATGCGGCGGAGGAAGAGGAGGATGACGACCACGGCTCCGATGGCGAGGGTGATGAGGTTAAAAGTCATGTCGCGGGAGAGGTTGAGGCTGGCGGTTTTTCCGACGGCATAAACTCCGGCGAGCATGAGGCCGATGGTGACGGGTGCCATACCTTTCTGGACGGCGTCCCGCCATGGATTGTCCTTGAAGGAGTCCCAGATGTGGCTCGCGGTGTAAACGAGCAGGCTGGAGGGAATGTAAAAAGCCAGGAGAACCACAAGCAGCCCGGCAAACCCGGCCGCTTTGTAGCCGATGAGTCCGACCATGGTCATGTTGGGTCCGGGGGCCATCTGGCCGAGGCTGTAGATGGCGGCAAAAGAATCCGGGGTCACCCATTTGTGGATCGTGACGGCCTCGTGTTCCATCTGCGGGAGCACGGCACTTCCCCCTCCCACCGCCAGCAGGGAAAGCACGGTGAAAACATTGATAAGAGAAACCAGTTCCTTCATGGGGCAACCGTTTTTGTCGGGCGGCAGAACCAAATGGCCAAGGGTGCGACGATGAAGAGCGTCGCGAGCAGGGAGACATGCAAAATGCCGCTGAGCACAAAGGTGGCAATCACCAAAAGAAGATCCCGCGGATTGATCAGTTGTTTGGCACCGATTTTGAGCGTCACCTGCATCAGCAGGCCCACGGCGGCTGCGGCAATACCTGCGAGCGCGGCAGCGACATCCGGATTCTGGTGAAACCTCACATAGAGAGCGGCCAGCAAACAGAGAATGACAGCTCCTGGCAGGATCAGGCCAAGAGCCGCGGCAAGAGAACCCCGGGGACCACATAATTTCCGCCCGACGATGATGGCCACGTTGACTGAGTTAAGCCCCGGCAGAGTCTGTCCGATTTCCAGGGCTGCCAGAAACTCCTCATCGTTCATCCATTGCTTGCGCTCGACCACTTCATCCTTGAGATAGGCGACGAGGCCCCCGCCAAAGCTTGTGATCCCAATTCTTGCGAAGGCCGAAAAAATCTCTTTGGGAGCGGGGTTACTCACGATTCGTGGAGGCTCTCGGTCCGAGGTGGTAGACGATGGCGGTTTTTGTGGTGCCGAGGGAGACCCACTCAAACGCATCGAGTTGGAGGGTTTTGTAAAATTTCTCGGCGCGTTCGAGATTGGATTTGTGAAGGTCGTCGGTGCTATCAAAGCGGCACTGAAAAGCAAATTCTCCGCAGAGGGCCCGTTCGTGCTTGCGATCGCGCCAAACGGAAATGGATGTCTTCCCTTTGAGCCCCCCGCCAAAATGAAGCTCACCCACATCGACCTGAACTTCCTCCACGGCAAAGTCATTCACAAGAATGACCTTGGCTTCAGAGTCTGCGATGGCGGGTTTGAGACCCGGGAAGGCCGATGTCAGGTCGCTGGCCACAAGATCCAGTCCTTCGCGGGGCATTGCCAGCACGCAGTTGTGGGAAAAAACCGAGCGGATGCCGCCAAGGCTTTCCTTGAGCGGGAGCAATTCTTCTTTAAATTTGATCCGCGCCGCGCCACCCGGGGTCGCGGGTTTGACGTCAACCTCTGCGGCGGAATGGAAGTCCGGATGACGGAATTTCACCGTCAGCTCCGGAATTCCCACCGACCATCCATCTTTGTAGAAGGTGCGAAGGCGGACGATGAAGTGATTGTTATAGAGGGCAAAATCCTCGGTGTCATAAAATAGCACTTCGCGGACGTGGTTATCGAAGGCCCCCGGCGCCTCAACCACTTTCACATCAAATTTTTTGGCGGTTGAAACAACAATTTTCCAAAAATCCTTGAAGGCTTGCGCGGTTTGAAAACGATGCGCTTGGAGAATGATTTTGTACTCGCGGTAGTGGATTTCGTCCTTCGGAGTGTTCAGAACTTCGTGGTGGCTCATGGGGTGGGGTGGAATTCAGGAAATACCAGAGGGTCGGAGTCCCGTCGAGGAGCGAATGCTTTTCCTCTTGCGTGTTGACCCGGGGTGGAGGAAAGAAGAGCCATGAGCCGGTGGGTCAAAGCGTTGGGCATATTGCTGGTGGTTTGGGGAATTGCAGCGGGAGTGATCCTTTACTCCCGTGCTGTCCGACCAACGGCCCAATCCCTGGTTGAGTACATGGAGAACAACCCGCTCGAAGGTCTGTCCGAAACCAAACGTGCATCGGTGATTGCCAAAGTGGCCGATCAGTTGAACCGTTTGAGCTTTGAAGAGCGTCAGGAGCTTCGGAAGGTCCGCACGGATCGGAAGTTTTTTGAGCAAATGACAAGCGAGGAACGTCGGGCGTTCCTTGAGCAGACACTGCCGGAGGGATTCCGTCAGTTAATGCTCGCCTTGAATAAGATGAGCCCGGAGGAACGGAAAAAAATTGTGAACCGTGCCATGGATGACATCGAGCGGGACAGTCCCGAGATTGCGAAGCGTATTGAAAACACTGACGCACAGAAAGTGATCTCCGAGGGGCTGGGATCCTTTTATGAGGAGGCCAGTGCTGACGTCAAAATGGATTTTGCCCCGGTGATTGAACGGCTTCAGCGGGCCACCCAGGGGTTGCGGTGAATGAAGCGTCCTCCCGCCATCTGCCGCCAGTTGGCATTCACTCTTCTGGAGATCCTGGTTGCGACAAGCATCGTGGCCATTCTTGCGGCGGCACTGATTCCCTCTCTCAGGTCCATGAGCTCGCGGGCTGAATCCACCCGCTGCCTCGGTCACCTGCGGGCTCTGGGGGTGGCTATGAGCCAGTATCTTGGGGACAATGCCATGACCCTCCCCTTGCTGGCGGCCGCCCGTGCGAGCACCTCGGAGGAAGTGCCCGTGATTGACACGGTGCTTGCACCATACATCCAGGACATGAAGGTTTTTAAATGTCCCTCCGACGCTTCATTGGCGCAAAAATCTGGCACAAGTTATTTTTATAACAGCGCCTTGGGCGGGCAGCCGGTGGCTTCGCTCAATTTTCTGGGTGTGACGGACGCCAATTCGCGGATTCCCGTACTTGTGGATAAAGAGGGGTGGCACAAGAGCAGTCAGAGCCGCGTGAATCACCTGTTTGCAGATGGGCATGCCGGGTCAGAGTTCCGGCTTTTTGCGGAATGAGCCCCATGGTCAGCCTGCGCTCCTTGTATAAATCCTTCGGCCAACGGCCGGCTATTGAGGACATTTCTCTGGAAATTCCCGAAGGAGAAATTTTTGGGCTCCTTGGTCACAATGGCGCCGGCAAGAGCACAACGTTTGGCATCATGCTGGGCATGGTCGCTCCGAGTCAGGGCGAGGCTTTTATTGCCGGTCACTCCGTTCAAAAAAGCCGGAGCCAGGCGCTTGCAGGTGTGGGAGCTATTTTTGAAACGCCATCCTTTTACGAATATCTCTCCGGGTGGGAAAATCTAAGGTTTTTTGTGTCTTTAAGCGGGCAGGATGTGCCGAGGAGGGAGATGGAAGCTGCCGTGCAATTGGTCGGGTTGGCGGACCGGATCGGGGACCCTGTGAAAAATTACAGTCATGGCATGCGGCAGCGCCTTGGGTTGGCCCAGGCCTTGGTGCCCAGGCCCAGGTTTATTTTGCTGGATGAACCCACCGACGGGTTGGATCCGCTGGGCATCCGCGAGATGCGCGGGATGATCCGCCGTTTACGCGACGAGTTTGGGATCACGGTCATGCTCTCCTCACATCTTCTGAGCGAGGTCGAGCAACTGTGTGACCGTGTGGCGATCCTCCACCGTGGAAAAATGGTTTTTTGTGGAAAATGGAAAGAAAGCCCTGACCTGTGGCAGTTCACGGTGGAGCCGCAGGAGAGGGCTCATGAAATTTTGTCTGCCCATGGACTCAAACTTTCGCGGGACTTGTGGTCGGCACCCGGGGAATTTGATCCGGCAATGGTGGTTGAGGCACTTGTGAGGGCGGGCGTTCAGGTCCGGGGCGTGCAGCCTGTGCGTCAGACGCTGGAGGATTTTTATCTGGAGACGATCAGGCAATGACAATGTTTATGCGTCAACTCGGGGGCGAACTCCGGAAGTTGTTTGCCAGGAAGCGGACATACATCGGGTTTGCCGCATTTTTGGGCGTGGAGCTCGTTGTGCTGGGGCTTCTTCGTCTTCCAAAAGTTCAGCGCGGGCTGGTGCGCTTGCTTGAGGGGGCGGGTTACGCGTCTTCGGAATATCTTTCAGGTCTGACGCTCGGGCTGATGATTATGCTTTCGACAGTGTTTTTGTTGGGAGCGCTTTATTTGGCTCTTGTGGCGGGTGATGTGGTGAGCAAGGAGGTCGAGGATGGAACGCTAAGAATGATGCTTTGCCGTCCGGCCAGCAGGGGACGGATTTTGTTCTTAAAATTCTGTGCCTGTGTGATCTACACCGCTGTGCTCACCCTTTATATTGCCCTGACGGCGCTCGCAGCAGGTTATTTGCATGCGGGGGGAGGGGGGCTTTTTGTGTTTGCGCCCACCGAAGGGATCTTCGCGATTTATGAGGCAGGCCGTGGCATGGGACGTATTGCTTTGGGGATCCCGTTCCTCGCCCTCAGCCTTTGCTCCATCACAACCATCGGGTTCTTTTTTTCCTGCTTAAAGATGAAGCCTGCCGCCGCAACGATCGTCACTCTCTCGGTGCTATTTGTGGATACCATTCTCAAAAATATTCCCTTTTTCTCAGGGATTCGTGATTGGTTCCTGACAGCCAAAATGAGTGCGTGGGCACTGGTTTTTGAATACCGGATCCCTTGGGAAGTCATGATGGAACAGTATGCCTGGCTGGCTGCTTTGAATGTGACGCTGCTGGTCCTCGGGTATCTGGCATTTTCTTCCCGGGATTTTAAAAGCTGACGCGTCTGCGCGTTTTGCTGGAAGTTTGACGGAATGCATGTAATTTTTTACTTCTATGGCAAACACGAATGTGACCGAACTGGATGACTCGAACTTTGATGCTTTTGTTGCCGGAGCCACAGGCCCTGTGCTCGTGGATTTCTGGGCTCCCTGGTGTGCGCCGTGCCGGATGCTCGGCCCGGTCGTTGATGAAATTGCCACCGAGTCTGTCGGCAAATTCCATGTGGCCAAGGTGAACGTGGACGATTCACCCGCAGTATCCAGCAAATTTGGAATCCGGAGCATCCCCGCCCTTTTATTTTTCAAAGGTGGAGAGAAAAAGGACCAGACGGTTGGCGTGACCGGCAAGGCTGATATTGTTAAGCGCTTGGAAGCTCTGGCCTGATAACCGCAGGCCGCGAATTCAAGAGCTCCTTGCCTGGCGGAGATCGCCATCAAAAATCTTGGAGCCAGTGCTTTGGTGCAGGTGAGTCGTGTATTGACGTTGGGGGAGTCGGGCCCCAAGGTCGGGAACTCAACTTATTATGCCATTTTCAAAACTCGGCCTCATCAAGCCACTATTAAAAGGAGTCGAAGCCATGGGATATGGAGAACCGACTCCCATCCAACTGCGTGCGATTCCGCCAGCCCTTGAGGGCAAAGACCTGATTGCCTCGGCGCAAACAGGGACCGGAAAAACCGCTGCCTTCGCACTTCCGGTGCTCCAGAAACTCGCCTCTCATGGGAAGTGCCGCTGTCTGGTTTTGGAGCCAACGCGTGAGTTGGCCATGCAGGTGGAGACGGCTTTTCGGGATTTTTCACGATTCACCGATTTGCGCGTGGCCTCTGTTTTTGGAGGGGTCGGCTATGGAAACCAACGGTCGGCATTGCGCGAAGGAATCGATATCCTTGTGGCCACACCCGGACGGCTTGAAGATCATCTCCAGCAGGGCACCATCAAACTCGACTCCATTGAGGTGCTGGTTCTTGATGAGGTGGATCGCATGCTGGACGTGGGGTTTTTACCCCCGATGCGAAGGATTATTTCCAAGTGCCCCAAGGTCAGGCAGACCCTGTTTTTCTCTGCAACGTTACCTCCGGAGATCGAAGACATTGCCGCCTGGGCTCTGAAAAACCCCGTCAGGATTGAGATCGGGGTGGCGCGAAGTGTGGTTGAAACCGTGAAGCACGGGGTCTATGAGGTTGATCCCTCCCGCAAATTTGATCTGCTCCTTGCGCTCCTTGAGGCCACGGATTTTCAAAGCGCGATTATCTTTTCAAGGACCAAACACGGGGCCGACAAAATTGCCAAAAAACTCCGGGGTTCGAATCACTCGGTGGCTGTCCTGCACGCGAACCGATCACAAAACCAGCGCATCGAGGCCCTGGAGGGATTCAAGTCCGGCAAATACGAGGTGATGGTTGCCACAGACATTGCGGCCCGTGGTATTGATGTTGCCGGCGTTAGTCACGTGATCAATTACGATGTGCCTCAACACCCCGAGGATTACGTCCACCGCATTGGCCGCACCGGCCGGGCGCAGCAAACCGGTGACGCCTTCACACTCGTCACGCCTGAGGAATTCAAGAGGGTGACTGACATCGAGCGATTCATCGCCCAGAAAATCCCCCGTTTGAGCCTGCCCGGGTTTGAGGTCACAGCGCGCCGGGGGCCCACCCTTCCGGCTGGTTCGGTGAGAGGTCCCGGCGCTCCCAACCCACGCAGCACTTCCGACAGAAACTCCCGCAACCGGAACCGTCGCCGGAGGTAAGACTGTCATTGACGGCAGAGGGAACCACACTTTTACAATTCCGGATTTGACCTGAGACCGGGAACGTGGCGGTGTCATATCAGGATGGACAAAACTGAAGTCTTGATTGTCGGTGCCGGCCCGGTGGGGTTGTCTCTCGCTTTGGAATGCGTCAGACATGAGGTGGCTTTCCAGATCATCGATGCGGCTCCCCAACCTTCGGACAAATCCAAGGCCCTGGCCATTTGGAGCGCCGCCCAGGAAACCTTTTCAGCCATGGGCGTGCTTGGTCAGATGCGCAGTGAAGCATTCCTTCCACAGGCCGTGCGGATTTGCACGCCGCGCCGGACCCTTCTGCGGATGCCGACAGGCAAGTTCGTTGACAGCCCTTTCCCCGACGTCCTGCTCCTTCCTCAGAGCACCACCGAACGGATTCTCACAGAGAAATTGCAGCAATGGGGTCATAAGGTCATTCGGCCTTTGGAATTAACCGGTATCATCCAAGACGGGAACAGCGTCACGGCAACCCTTCAGAATCCCGATGGACAGAAAACAACGATCGCCTGCTCTTATCTTGTGGGATGCGATGGGGCGCACAGTGCGGCGAGGCACTTTGTGGGAGCGGTTTTTGAAGGCAGAGCCCAGCCCGAGTGTTTTATTTTGTGCGACGCCAAGGTCTCAGGGAAAACACTGCTTCCCCCCGAGGTTCTGATTTATTTGTCAAAGAAGGGCGTGCTTCCCATGTTCCCCATCCGGCAGAACGTCTGGAGGATCATCAGCACCCGGGATCAAGCGGCCGGAACAGCTCCTCCGACACTGGATGAGATGCAGGAACACCTTGACGAGCGGGGACCAGGTGGTCTGAAGCTTTCCATGCCGGAGTGGTTGTCATGCTTCCGTATCAGTGAGCGCAAGGTCGGGAACTTCCGGCTGGGGAGAGTTCTTTTGGCGGGGGATGCCGCCCACATCCACAGCCCGGCCGGGGGACAAGGGATGAACACAGGCGTGCAAGATGCCTTCAATCTCGGCTGGAAGCTTGGGCTGATTCTCAGGAAGGGAGGCAATCCCGAGGCTCTCCTCGACAGCTATCATGACGAACGGTCACCGGTGGCGCGTCAGGTTATTGACGAAGCGTCCATGCGCACCAGACTCGGGATTCTCACCAGAGGACCGTTGGCCGTTTTGCGAAACCTTGGAGCGATCGCACTCGGGCACTCTGACCGCTTCGTGCAGAAGTTTGCCGTCAATTTCAGCGGGGTCACGATTTCTTATGAGGCTTCGCCGATCCTGGGGAAGGGAACGTTTTGGGATGAAGACTGGCAGAACCACGGATTTCGTGTGGGCCACCGGATGAGGGATGCCGGTGTGGAGAGTGATGGTGTGCCGGTTTACTTGCTTTCCGAGATTCTCGCTTCCACCAAACACACTCTGATTCTGTTTTCGGGAATGCGCCCGAATTATCGGGATGCGGATCTTGTGGAGAGCATTCGGCAAGCTGCGGCTGGTTACTCAAGCCTTTTGGGTACACTTGCCATCTGGCGTGGTGACCATGCGCCCGATGAGTCATGGCTCCTGGACCCCGATGGCACCGCTCACAGGAAGTTTGGCGCCGGGAGTTCTTCGGCGTATTTGATCAGGCCGGATGGCTACGTTGCCGAGCGCTCGCAGCCTGCAGACTTCAAGCCTGTTGCGCTGGCGCTGGCAGCCCTGCGATGAGGACATGATCCCCATTAGTGCCCGGCTCCTGGGCGGCCCTCAGTTTAACAAAAACCCGGGTTCCCTGGGAGGGCACACTCTCCGCATCGATCTCGCCGCCATTGAGCAACACAAACTCCCGGCAAATGTCCAAACCGAGGCCAAATCCTTTTTCCAACTCCGTCCCAAGGGTCGAATCCACATCCTGAAGTTTAAAAATCGCAGCAGCTTTTTCAGGGGACATCCCGACTCCCGTGTCAGAAACAGACAGAATCCAATGGTCGTTCTCCCGCGTTGCTTCAAAGCTGACCTTACCTCCTGAGGGGGTGAACTTCACGGCATTTGAGACAAGGTTGCGGAGCACGGCTTGAATGTGTGCTGCGTCCACAACCACTTTGGCCTCCGGCGGAATCGTATTGGAGTAATGGAGATTTTTACGATGCATCGCAAAGCCAGAGAGATGAGTCACCTCTTCCACGGCATCAGAGAGGGAGACGATTTCCGCCTTTGCGGTGATCCCACCCAACTGGGTTGCCGACCAGCAAAGGAGGTTTTCCAGGCAAACATGGGATTTCTCAACATCCGCTGCGAGATCCTGAACAAGAGCCTCAAATTCCCCCGGAGCGAGGGCCCCGCTTCCCAACATGTCGAGGGAGGCTTTTAAGTTTCCAACGGGTCCTCTCAAATCATGTGCGATCACAGAAAAAAGTTTTTCTTTGGCGCTATTGGCCTCGGCCAGCTTCCGGTTCGAGGTCTCCAAATTCTGAAGATAGTCCGAGTTCAGAACCCTGAAGAACTCGATGATCCCGGCCAGAGCCAGGAGAAAGAGAAGAATATTCAGGCCGTAGCGCAGAGGAGGCGTGATAGAATCCATGGGACCATCCTGGATCAGGACTTTTGAATAAAGGAACGCGGCACCATTCAAGCCGGCCAATGCCCATCTGGTGCCCGGGCGATCCAACATCAGCAAAGAGGCCGAGAGGGTCACCAGGAGGAAATTCTCCATGCCGTTCCGGAACCAAACCCCGGCAAAGAAAAAGACGAGACAGGAACCTGCGCTGAGAAGGGTGAGGGCCGTTCTTTGAAAACCTGCGGAGGACAACCAGAGGGATAAGGCTCCCACGGAAATGAAGGCACTATTAATTCCAACAAAGGAGACGGATCCCTGCAGGGCGTTCAGGATCATAAAGAGAAGTCCAAACCCCAGCATGAGCCAAGCTCCGGCATTTTGCGCAGCCAAGCGGCTTCTCTCAACAAAGGACATGCCTTCCCTTGCTCCAAGAAACAACGGGAGGAAACCGAGAGGGATGTTTTCCACCGCGTTTGGGGTCGCGATTTTTTGGTGTGTCAAGATATTGATCCTGTTTCAAATTACTACGCTTGGGAGCCCGCAGAGAAGGAAATAATCGCATTTTTCGGGTGTCTCGTAGAAAATATGGGTTCATGTCGGCCGGGTCATTTCATATTTTGGGTCTTTCGCGCACAGAACTTGCAGAGTTTCTTGCCGGCGCCGGCTGCCCGGTTTTCCGCACGCCCCAGGTCCTGGACTGGCTTTACGGGAAAAGAGTGACGGATTTTTCCAGGATGCTCAATCTCCCGTCGGGTCTGAGAGACCTTCTGGCTGCAAACTTCCGTTCTGACCTTCCCGAGTGTGTTGAGGTTCAGGGCTCGGAGGACACCACCCGGAAATTTCTCTTCCGGCTCACAGATGGGCAATTGGTAGAAACGGTCTTTATCCCGGCGTCACCCGCTCTCTATGGTGATGCCTCGGACCGGCGAACCCTCTGTGTCTCCAGTCAGGTCGGCTGTGCCTACGGGTGCAAGTTCTGCGCCAGCGGCCTGGATGGTTGGAAAAGGAATCTCACTGCCGCAGAAATTGTCGGCCAACTTCTGGCCGTGGAGGCCCGTGCGGGGGAACGAGTGAGCAATATCGTGTTTATGGGTATGGGTGAGCCTTTCGCGAATTACCCGAATCTCATGCAAGCGATAGAAATTCTGAACAGCCCGTGGGGTGTTGGCATCGGTGCCCGCAAAATCACGGTTTCCACCAGTGGCCTGGTGCCTAAGATCCGGGAGTTTGCAGATCAACCGCTCCAAACACGGTTGGCGATATCCCTGCATGGGGCCACCGATGAGGTGCGAAACCGCATCATGCCGGTTAATACCCGATACCCCCTTGCCGAACTGATGGATGCCTGCACGTATTATTCGACACGCAAAAAACAGCATATCACGTTTGAATTTATCCTGATTGCCGGGGTAAATGATTCGCCCGACCAAGCCCGGGCCCTCTCCAGGCTCGCCGCACCTCTGCATGCGAAAATCAATCTCATCCCTTACAATACTGTTCAAGGCTTGGATTGGGTGCGCCCGGAAGTGGCTGTCCAAGAGAGTTTTCTGAGGATTCTTCAAACGCAGGGCATCCCCGCAACGCTGCGCAGGGAGAAGGGCCACGATATTGCTGCGGCTTGTGGACAACTCCGACTTCGCCACGCTGACGGAAAACAAGGGGGGGAATTTCGCAAAAATCCCTTTGCACAGACCCCGCACACAGCTTAACGCTTCCCGAAATGCCAATTGATGATTTTGATGAACCCGGCCGGTGGGATGAGTACCAATGGGAGCGATTCCTTCAGCAGCAGGACAAAAACACAGAGAAATATTTTGCACTGCTCGAAAAGTACCTCGACCACCCGGATCGCGACAAATTGATTGCGGGAGAGATGGGGTGGGAATTTTTTGAGGATGGGGATGAAAGATCCTGGGACGAAGCTGCGGATGCCTGGTGCGCCGCCGAAATGGGTAACGACACAAGTGCTGCAGAGGATGACGGCTTTGCGAATTCGCCTGTTTATCATGACACCATGCACCTACACAGTTGGGTCAGCGACTGGATCGACAAAACTCCGACCATCGAGGAGGCTGAAGAGGCCTGCCATCTTGCCAGCCAATGCGCGATTTGCGGGACCAAATTGGCCACAGCTCTTGGAGAACATGATCCCAATGAAATTGGAATGACGATTGCTTACCTCAAGAGGGCTCTCAAAGCGGCCAACGATGCCCTGACTGCCTCAGCCAAGCTGGTTGCTTCCGGCCACATGACCCACTCGCAATCCACCGCGTTTCAGAAGCGGCTCTTTCAGGTTCGTAATCATGTCGTGGACAACATGAGCGTTTTCCGCAGCGAGTGGAGGCGTCGGCAGGGAGAAAATCAATGAAGGTTGAATATTTTAACAGCCGGCACGTTACTGGAAGTGTGTGATGACTCCTCGGAGGCAGCCGAGACCGGGCTGCTTCGACGCTCCCGTGATGGAGACACGGTCGCCTTCGGCGAACTCATCACCCTTCATCGGGAGAAAATTTATATGCAAATTTATATGATTGTCCGCAACGAGGAGGATGCCATGGATCTCTGCCAGGAGACATTTCTGAGGGCCTGGAAATCCCTTCCAAAATTCGATGGCAGGTTTCCGCTTTTGACCTGGTTGCGCCGCATTGCCACCAATGCGGCCATTGACCTTTGCCGGACAAGGCAGCGCCGCCCGCAAGTGGAGATT
>JBGSPC010000285.1:0-2920 GCA_041738805.1 Terrimicrobiaceae bacterium
GCTTGATTATAAGGAATTGGGAGGCAATTCCTAGGTAGGATGGCTAAGCAGATCCTCGGTATCGTACCTTTCGCCTATGGAACAGCCCTATTGCAGGATAATGGCCTACAGCGACTCGACCTCATGAGCCAAGATGATGCCGAGAAGACGCTAGAAACTTCGGGCGATCTCACTATGGTTGAGAGCCGCCCAAGCTCCCTCCGCTAAATTCTCGCTTAAGAGAAGTCTTTATTAAATAAATGGCTGTCCCCGAGAAAGACGATTGAACCAGGGGCCACCGGATCCGCTCGCATGCAGCCGGCGAGCAGGATCCCCGCAGCCAGGAGGAAATAGCTTTTCATGGGGTCTCCTATCCCCCAACCCGGTGTTATTTGCAAGGGAGGGAATCCAAAAAGGAAGAAGACAACCGCACAGACACGTGACAAAAATCCCCATCCATGAACGAGACCCTTCTTCTTGTGGTTTGCCTGATGGGAGCCATCACCCTTGTGGTGGTGATGGTTTTGGCCTGGCTTGTCTTCCGGACTCCGGCCCGGCAGGCCCGCGACACGGCGCAGTGGGGCCAGCGTTGGGAGGAGGCTTTGAGAGCCGAGATCAACCAGCTTCAACAGGAAATCCGCGTTGAGAGTTCCGCCGGACGGCAGGAGCTGGCGCAATCCCTCCTGAACAGCCTGCAACTCAGCGCGGAGGCCACACAAAACACTTTGCGAACCCAAACCGACGTGCTTTCCAGTCTGCGTGAGTCCACAGAACGCCAGCTTAAGGACTTTCGTGAAGGATTTTCTGACTCCACCCGCCAGGAAATCCAGTTGGTGCGGGAAAGCATCGAAGGCTCTTTCGCCAAACAAGGCCAACACCTTGAGCTTTTCCGCAATCAGCTCACCGAGCTGACCCGATCGAATGAGCTAAAACTGGAAGCCCTGCGGTCCACCGTTGAAAACAAGCTCACGAGTCTTCAACAAGACAACAATGCCAGGCTGGAATCCATGCGTGCGACCGTCGAGGAGAAGCTTCAAACCACCTTGGAACGGCGGTTGGGAGAATCCTTCAAAATGGTCAGCGAGAATCTCGACAAGGTCCACCTTGCCATGGGAGGCATGCAGAAACTTGCCGAGGGTGTCGGTGACCTGAAAAAAATCATGTCCAACGTGAGCACGCGGGGAGCCTGGGGAGAAGTGCAACTCTCGGCGATTCTGGAGCAGTTCTTGAGCCCGCAACAATACGCCGCGAATGTCGCAACCCGCGGCGAAGGCGAACGGGTCGAGTTTGCCGTAAAACTGCCGGGCCGTGGTGACAATGAGTCGGTGGTCTGGCTGCCCATTGATGCCAAGTTTCCCAAAGAAGACTACGAACGGCTGATGGCAGCCAACGAGGCCGGGGACCGGGAATCTGCGGAAGCCGCGATCCGTCAGCTCGAGATCCGGATCAAACACAATGGCCGCGAGATCCATGACAAATATTTGAATCCGCCGGCCACCACGGATTTTGCGATCATGTTTCTCCCTACTGAGGGCTTGTATGCCGAAGTGTTGCGCCGGGGCGACCTCGTCGAATCCCTCCAACGCGATTGCCGGGTCGTCATCGCAGGCCCCACAACGCTGGTCGCTCTCCTCAACAGCTTACAAATGGGCTTTCGGACTCTTGCCATCGAAAAACGCTCCAGCGAGGTCTGGGAAACCCTCGGAGCGGTCAAAACCGAATTCGGAAAATTCGGAGGGGTCCTTGAAAGCGTCAAAAGAAAACTCCATGCCGCCTCACGCGAAATCGACGGGGTCGGCCAACGCACCCGCGCCATGGAACGCAAACTCCGGGATGTCTCCAGTGCCTCTGATGAGGAGACGGCGGAGCTTCTTGGGCTGGAATCCCCGGAAGAAATCGCCGACACCGGGGAAGGATCATCCGGAGAATTTCCGGTCTCCCCCACCCCCTGATGCAGGTGGAATGCCCCATTCCTACCCAAATCTCAAATTTCTGTTTGCGATTACTGCCGTGGGCCGATAAACATTAACCCCCTAATATATGAAGATTCTTATGCTGGGTGCCGGCGGTTTTATCGGCGCCAATTTGACCGAGCGCCTTTTGCGCGATGGTAACCACGAAGTGACGGCCCTCGACATCGAAAGGGACAAGCTCGATGACACGACTGGAGGAGCGGACCTCAATTACGTGCAATTTGATATTCGCGGAGACGAAAAGAAGCTGGAAGAGCTGACCGTGGCCCATGATGTGGTTGTTGACCTTGTGGCCATGGCCAACCCCGCTCTCTACGTGAGCAACCCGATCGACGTCTTCAAACTCAATTTTACCGAGAACCTCAAAATCGCGGAATTTTGTGTGAAGCACAAAAAGCGCATTGTCCAATTTTCGACCTGTGAGGTTTATGGCATCACGGCTGCAAAGGCCTTCGGAAAAAGCTCTGCGGAGTATCCCACACCGTTTATTGAGGACGAGACCCCGCTCATCATGGGCCCGGTTAAAAACCACCGCTGGATTTATGCCTCGGCCAAGCAATTGCTGGAGCGGGTCCTTCACGCGTATGGGATCGAAGAAGGTCTTCAGTATTCGATCATCCGGCCTTTCAATTTTATCGGGCCACGGATCGACTATCTCCCCAGCGAGCAGACCGGCAACCCCCGCGTGTTCAGTCATTTCATGAACGGTCTCCTCTACGGCACCGACATCAAACTTGTGGATGGAGGCGTCAACTACCGCGCCTACACCTACATTGATGATGCGGTGGATTGTATCGTCCGTATTATTGATAGCCCGGAAGTCAGCAATGGCCACATTTTCAACATCGGAACACCCGAAAACGAAGTCACCATCAAGCAGCTTGCCGATCACATGGTGCGTCTCTTTGATCGCGAATTCCGCAAACCCGGGGATCCCACACCAAAAATCGTGGATGTCTCCAGCGAAG
>JBGSPC010000005.1:0-77091 GCA_041738805.1 Terrimicrobiaceae bacterium
AGATTTCCGTCCCACCCATGGGTTCACTCAAAAAAACTAGAAAAGCCAAAATTGCCAAGCACAAGCGCCGTAAGCGCATGCGCGAAAATCGGCATAAGAAGCGTTTGCGCTACCGTTCTTAACGGGCCATACTATCGCACATGTATGTGCGGTGCGTAATGCGGAACCTGGCTTGGGACCTCCCGGCGATGGTCGCTTTGGCTGTTATCCTGAACTTCAGCATCCTTGTGGCCCCGGCCGAAGGCGCTGAAGCGGACTTGCTTGCGTCCGGGCCCACCGAACTTCCTTCCCCTGCGAAGCTGGATCCCGGTTCGGAAAGACGTGCCGACGCCATTGCCTTTTTCGTCAAAGCGCTTCTTGAAGAAGAAAGCATCGGGCCTGAAAAAGCCTTGGAAAGTTTTCGCAAGACCCTGCAGCTGGATCCAGGCAATACCGAACTCGCGATCCGTCTCTCGCAGGATTACCTCCGCCGGGGTGAAACCGTGGAGGCGATTTCTGTGTTGAAAGACTCGTTGAAGGCCAAGCCCAAAAACGTGGACCTGTCGCTCGCTCTCGCTATGATTTATCTCCGGCATCTGCAAAAGCCGGACCTCGCCATCCGCTATGCCTCCATGGCCCTGTCCGTTGCCCCCGAAACCCTTGCGCCATACGAGATGCTGGTCGAAATCCACCTTTCGCAGGGAATGCGCAGCAAGGCCGGGGTGGTTTTGGAGCAGGCCGCCAGATCGAAGTCCACGGACCCTTATTTTTGGTTGGCCCTTGCTGAGTTGACCGGTCGCCTCTCGCAAGCTGCCACAGGGAATGCCGCTTCCACCGAATCCGCAGAGAAAATGACGTCTTACATTGACAAGGCGGTTGGGCTCTCCTCAGAAAACCCCGGAGCCCTTGCCCGGGCCGGCGATTTGTTTGTGCTGTCCCGCGAGATCGGAAAAGCCAAGGAGTCCTATGACCAAGCGTATCATTTGAAAGCCTCTTTGCCGCAACTGCGGCAAAAACTGGCGGCCTGCCTGGTGGAATTAGGACAGTCTTCCGAGGCCATTGCCATTCTTGACGAGATTGTGAAGCTCAACCCTCTGGATCTCCAGGCTTATGATGAGCTCAGCAAGCTTCACCTTCGGGACGGGAACCTCGTCAAGGCTGCAGCGAGCGCACGGCAGGCCCTTCTGATCGAGCCCCAGATTCTCGACCGCCATATCTTTGTGGTGGACCTGATGTTCCGCACAAAAGATTTTCCTGCCGCTGCCTCCACCTTGGCCGAGGCCAGAAAGCTTTTCCCGTCAAATCCACGGTTATCATATTTTTACGCCATGGCGCTCAGCCAGTCAAAGCAGCATGACGAAGCCATTGCGGCTTTTGAGCAGGCTGCGGCCGAAGCCGCCAATGTGCAGCCCGAAATGCTGAATGCCGATTTCTATTTTGATTTTGGCGCAGCTTCCGAGCAAGCCGGACGGGTTGACGAAGCGGCCAAGCTTTTCCGCCGTTCGATTGCCATGGAGCCAGCCAGCGCGGCCCGCTCTTACAACTACCTCGGCTACATGTGGCTGGATCGGGGTGAGAATCTTGAGGAAGCTGATCAACTGATCCGCCGCGCCATTGAGCTTGAACCCAACAATGGGGCCTACATCGACAGCTTGGGCTGGCTTTTATACCGTCAGGGCAAATACGAAGATGCCCTCGCCACGCTCCTGAGTGCTGCTGAACATCTGCCCGAGCCCGATGCCGTCGTTTTTGATCATATTGCTGACACTTACCTCAAGCTTGGTCGCACATCCGAGGCCGTTCTTTACTGGAAAAAGGCTCTCGCTCTTGATTCTGAAAACGCCGAGATCGCCAGCAAGCTGGATGCTGCCACCAAAGCCGTCGCCCAGCAACCCGGGGCCAACGAGGAAGTCAAATAGAGCCTCCTCCCGCTGCCACTTGGCGGCTGAGCGGGTTCTGTATCATGAGGCGCATGAGGAGGGGCAATGGGTGCACGGGTTAGAAACCGTCATGCTCTTTCCAGAGGTAATTCTTCCTTCCCGGATTCGCGGGGGTTGAAATGCGGGGCGGTATCACCGATAGTGCGGCCCATGCAGACAACGGAAACTTTCACCATGGGCGATTTGCTCGCTCAATACCCTTGGGCCAAAAGGGCGCTTTTTCAGAAGTTCCATATCGGCGGCTGCGCGAGTTGCGGATTTGGTGACGAGGAAACGCTCGCCGAAGTGTGTGCGCGGAACGGGGGTGTCACCCCTCATGAAGTTATGGAAGCCGTGCGCCTGGCCCATGAGCAGGATGAGGCCATGATGATTGACCCTCTGACGCTTAAAGAACAAACCGCCAACTTCGTTTTGGTGGATATTCGCACCAAAGAGGAGTTTGAGGCTGTCCATATTCCGAACTCGCTTCACTTCAGCCAAACTCTCATGAGTGAAATCATGTCTTCCTGGTCGAAGGACCGGAAAATTGTGATTATCGATCACCATGGGGAGCGCGGACTGGATGCGGCCTCCTATCTGGTTGGTCATGGATTTGCTTCCGTCCGTTGCCTGCGCGGTGGCATTGACGCCTATAGCGACTTGGCAGATCCGTCTCTCCCCCGCTATTCTCTGGAGCCAGCCCACGCATGAACAACGATCTCGAATCCCGAATTCAGGAAGCCGCCAGCAATCCCACAAATGTGGGAGAAATGAGTGATGCGGATTCTGTCGGTATGGTCGGCAGCGAAAATTGCGGGGACATGCTTCGCATGTGGGTCAAATTCCGCGATGACAATGGCAGAAAAGTCATCGACAAAGCGACGTTCCAATCCTTCGGGTGTCAGACCGCCATTGCCGTGGCCAGCGTCGCAACCGAGTTGATTCGCGGCAAAACCGCCGGCGAGGCCCTGGCGATGACCGGTGACGAGCTTTCCGCGCCGCTGGGACCTCTCCCTCCCATGAAGATCCATTGTGCTCAGCTCGTGGAAGGAGCCCTTCGCAATGCCCTGGAGCCATCTGCCCCGGCTCCGGTTCTCGCAGCAACCTCCTCGCTCTCTGACAGTTTTCAGAACCCGCAAGCCCCTTCCAAAATCAAATTCCTTTAAACAGCAGCCTATCCCATTTTATGAACGATCACCGAGAAATCCAACTGAGCCGCGACTGTGATGCCATCCAAATTCCCAGCGGCAATCCCATCGTTTTGCCATCAGGGCTGAATGTCATTATCACCCAATCCCTTGGTGGCACTTACACGGTCGCCACGCCCGGGGGACTTGCCCGTATTGAGTTGAAAGATTCCGATGCGCTTGGCCTTGATCCCACCGAAGAAACTGAAAAATCCACAATCAAATCCGAGGGACCTTTGGAAGACGCGGTCTGGTCGCAGCTCAAAACCGTTTTTGACCCGGAAATCCCGGTTAATGTGGTCGATCTGGGCCTCGTCTATGATTGCACAGTGAGTGAGAAAGACGGCGGCGGGAAATCGGTCCTCGTCAAGATGACTCTCACCGCTCCCGGTTGTGGCATGGGCCCTGCGATTGCCGCTGACGCAC
This sequence comes from Terrimicrobiaceae bacterium, assembly GCA_041738805.1. Classification (GTDB taxonomy): domain Bacteria; phylum Verrucomicrobiota; class Verrucomicrobiia; order Chthoniobacterales; family Terrimicrobiaceae; genus JAJTZA01. The sequence goes on from JBGSPC010000005.1 coordinate 3,512, forward strand.
GGTCCCGGATCCTGGCCATTGATGGCATTGATGATGCCGAAGTCGAACTCGTCTGGGACCCCGCATGGAATCAATCCATGATCAGCGAGGATGGTCGAATGAAGCTCGGGTTGGTGTGAATGGAGGTGCAAGGTAACTCTTGCATTGCTTCCTCTTGCTTCGGCCGACAAGGGGCCGCCTTTTCCACGACAAAGGATCTAAGCGTTTGCGTAAGCTTGTTCTTTTTTGGTAGGGCGCGGCAGTCCCTTGCCCGCCCACTTTTATTTTTTCGCCACAAGCCGCGATTCGTAAACCGATGGAGTATCATGCGAATGTTTGTCTTCCAATTCCTCCTGATCCTCGCCTTGGCCTCAGCGCAGGCAAGTGACTGGAAGGTCTCCCTTCCGGGCTGGAACTACCAATTCCCTGCTGATCACGGCAATCACGAGGACTTCAAAACCGAGTGGTGGTATTTCACAGGAAATATGGCGGACCCTGTGGGCCGGGAATTCGGGTATCAGCTCACGTTTTTCCGTCAGGGCATCATCCCACCCGGCGAGCAGACCTCCACCACCTCGCGCTTTGTCGCGCGAAACATTCAATTTGCCCACTTCGCAGTTTCGGATTTATCGGCTGCGAAATTTTATTTTGCCCAGAAACTCTCGCGGGGTGCCTACGGTGAAGCGGGGTTTGACGGAGAGCACGGTCTGGCTTGGATCAAGGGATGGACCTGCGAACGGCTCGGCGACCATTCTTTTCGTCTGAAGGCAAATTCGGAGGAGGTCGCGATTGACCTGACTTTGGATTCAAAAAAAGCACCGGTTTTTCATGGCCGGGATGGCATCAGCCAAAAGGCCGCGGGCGAAGGCCGGGCCTCGCATTATTATTCCCTGACCCGGTTAAAAACAAAGGGAACAGTCATGACCCCTGCCGGATCCTTTGAGGTTCAGGGATGGAGTTGGTTCGATCATGAATGGGCCACCAACCAACTCGCCCCGCATCAGATCGGCTGGGATTGGTTCAGCATTCACTTTGAAGATGGCAGCGAGCTGATGATGTTTCAAATCCGCACCAAAGATGGCGGAAGAGATCATTTCTCGGGAGGAACCTATGTGGCAGCGGATGGCACGCAAACCGCAATCGCCAATGAAGATTTTGAGCTCCGGCCCGGCCGCACATGGAAGAGTCGAGCCAGTGGCGGGGAATACCCCGTGGAATGGAAGCTCACGATCCCGCGTCTCAACCTCGACCTGCAAATTTCAGCCGCCATGGAGGAGCAGGAACTATTTCTTCAACCTATCGCTTACTGGGAAGGCTCGATCCGCGTGAAGGGAAAAAAGAGCGTAGTTCCCGTCTCAGGGTCAGGCTACCTGGAGATGACCGGATACGGCAGCCCGATCGTCGGCATGCAGGCGACCGAGTGAATTGAAGAAGCACAGGTTGCTGCTGAATTGTGATGGTGGATCGCGATCTCCGAGCGCGATGACAAATCTTCAGCGGCGAAGCCGCCACACTTTGCCGCTGAACATTGAGAATGCGGCTTCGCCGTTTATTTTTCACATCGTGCCCGGAGGTCCCGATCCACCAGCACAACGCCTGGGTCCGCTTTTTTCTCAGATCAGCCCAGCAGCGCCAAACACTCCCGGCAATATTTCTCAATTTCCGCAGCTTTCAGGATCCCTGAGACAATAACCACTCGTTTGGCCCCGGCGGCGAGAACGGTCGGCAGGTTTTCGCGTTTGATGCCACCAATGCAAAAAACCGGCAAAGAAACAACATCATGCACGGCACGGATCTGTGAAAGGCCAACAGGCACATAGTCCGGTTTGGTGGCGGTGGCAAAGAGCGGACCGAACCCGATATAATCCGGCTTTTCATCGATGGCTGCAATGGCTTGGGCGAGGCTGTGGGTGGATTTGCCAACAAGGATGCCGGGGCCGACAAGAGCACGGGTTTCCTCCACCGAAAGGTCATCCTGACCCACATGCACGCCATCTGCTGCGCAGGCTTTGGCCAGCAGGGGATGGTCATTCACGATGAACGGCACGTTGGCAGATTCGCAGAGAGCGCGGAGGTCAGTGGCCAGCGGCAGGAGTTGCTCTGGCGAGTGGCCTTTCGCACGAAGCTGCAATAGACCCACACCGCCGTCCAACATCTTTCCAGCGGTCGGCAAAGCCTGATCTCCGGTCACGTAACCAAGATCCAAAATTCCGTAGAGTTTCGCTGTCATGACCATAGCGGGGAGGGGTATTTGCCTTCGCTCACAAATTGCGCCAACCGTTCAACAACGCCCGGTTTGTCCTCTCGGTAGGTGACGCCAAACCAGGTCGCATCGGTTCGCAGAACCTTGACCGAGGCCTTGCCGGAGGTGACAATCGCTGCCACGGCTGATGGAATATAAAACTCACTTTTGAGGGCGCTGCCCTCAGCAGCCAGGAAGGCCTCAAAATTATGTTCAAGAGAGCCAAAGACCGAAGGGGTGAACCCCCAGAAGTTCAAAGAAACCGGCTCCTCACCAGTGAAGGATGTTTCGGTCTCGTTCACGTCCACGGCCCCGTCGCCGCGCTTTTCCAGTTTGGTGTGCTCCTGGACGGACACCAACTCATCCTTCTCGGTGACCTGACAGATGCCGCGGGAGACGCTGCCATGTTCTGAGAGGGTGTTCCGAAGTTTGTAGCCGCCCATGGCAAACTCCCCATCTTTGGCGCTTGCAAGGTGGGTCGCAAGAAGTCGGTAGGAATGTGTTCCATAAAAATCGTCAGCGTTGATTGCCAGAAACGGTTCGTGAATCGCCTCCCTGGCGGCCCAAATCGCATGCGCTGTGCCCCATGGTTTTTCGCGGCCCTCCGGCATGGAGAAGCCTGCCGGCAGATCGGTCAGATCTTGGAAAACATAATCCACCTCAACGCGTCCAACATACCGTGCACCCACCCGCTCGCGGAATTCTGACTCAAAGTCTTTTCGAATGACAAAAACGACCTTTGTGAATCCCGCTTGTATGGCGTCAAAGACGGAATAATCCAGTAGGGTCTCCCCCGATGGTCCCATAGGATCAAGCTGTTTCAGGCCGCCGTAGCGGCTGCCCATGCCAGCAGCAAGGACAAGAAGCGTGAGGTGTGACATTTTGTGAGGATGCCGGACTCGCAGGCGGGTTGCAAGTTTGCGGGAAAGCCCGACGGAATAAGTGGGCGGTCATGGGACTGACGCGCCCTACCTTGGGAATATCCAGCTGGCGCCCGCGCGAAGCGCCCCTTTGATGGTAGGGCTGGGCAGTCCCTTGCCCGCCCACTTGTCTCTTGAGAAATTAAGGACATATTGAGGGATTCAGGAAAAGAAACAGGTTCCCTGTTCCTCTAAATCGGAGGTCACCATTCAGCCGCCGCAATTATGCCTTTTTTAAAGCCGCATGAACCAGCGGAGCGACTTTCGTTCCCAAAAGTTCGATGGCGTGAAGGAGTTGCTTGTGCGGCAGGCTGGCGATGCTCATTTGAAAGGAAATCCGTGAAATGCCGCCGAGCGATTCGTTGATGATCAGAATTTTTTCTGCCACGCGTTCAGGGTCACCAATAAGGAATGCCCCGCTCGGACCGAGCATCGCATCAAATTGGGTGCGACTCACCGGCGGCCACCCGCGCTCACGGCCGATCTGACCAAAACTTTCCGCGTAGCCGGGAAAAAATTCGTCAGCCGCAAGTGCTGACTGATCTGCCACATACCCCAGCGCATGAATCCCGACCTTGAGCTTTTCGGCCGGATGACCCGCTTGCTGGCCAGCCTCCCAATAACGATCAACGAGCGGGCGGAAGCGGTGGGGTTCTCCTCCAATAATGGCGACCATCAGAGGCAGTCCAAGCGTTCCTGCCCGCGTGAAGGAGGAGGGGGTACCACCCACTCCCAACCAGATGGGCAGGGGATTCTGCAAGGGACGGGGGTGGATGCCCTGACCCGTTAGAGCGGGGCGATGACGACCACTCCAGTGGACGGTGGGACTTTTTTGAATCGCGAGAAGGAGATCGAGCTTTTCTGCAAACAGCGAGTCATAGTCCTCCAGTTTGAGTCCAAAGAGCGGATAAGCCTCCACAAACGATCCCCGCCCGGCGACGATTTCTGCTCGTCCTTGGGAAAGCAAATCCAGCGTGGCAAACTCCTGGAAAACCCGGACTGGGTCCGCTGCGCTTAAGACGGTGACGGCGCTGGTCAGGCGGATATTTTTTGTGCGTGCAGCCGCAGCTGCCAATAAGAGGCTTGGTGCCGAATCCAGAAACTCCGGACGGTGGTGTTCCCCGATTCCAAAGACATCAAGACCGACCTCATCCGCAAGGGAAATGGCTTCCAGCAGCTCACTCAAATGACGGGCTGGCTCCATGGCACATCCCGTGTTCGGGTCCAGGGCGGCCTTAACAAAACTATCGATTCCAAGTTGCATCCTGTTTGACGTGACCATGTATAAAACGGAATACCATTTGGACAAGCTACCTCTTGCACTGTCTCCAGAGAAAACTTTCAGGGCAGGTCTCAGCGCCCATGGTATCGACGATCAGCCCTTATGTGACGCCGAGATCTGGCATCTTCAGAAACTCCCGGATCATCACAGGGATCCCTTTGATCGGATGCTTATGGCCTATGCCCTCTGTGAGGGCCTGAAATTTGCGTCTCCGGATCCCGTGGTGCAGACCGCTTTCTGTGCCGAATGGTTTTAACCGCTGCCTCCTTGTTTTTATCGAAGAAATGTTCAATCTTGGAATATGTCTGATTCACGTTTACAGGGTCTAGTCGCTGTCGTCACCGGAGCCGCCTCGGGCTTTGGGGAATGTATTTGTCAGGAATACGCAAAGATCGGTGCCAAAGTCGTCGTGGCTGATCTCGACGAGGCCAAGGCCCAGGGAGTCGTGGAGGATCTGTTGGCGAAGGGGCGTGAAGCCATGGCCTGTCAGGTGGATGTGGCCAACTCCGCAGCCATGAAAGCCGTGGTCGATGCCACCGTCAAAAAATTCGGTGGGATCAATGTCTGGGTGAACAATGCCGGGATGAGCCACCTGAACCGGCCGATGCTTGAGGTCGATGAGGCGTTTTTTGATCGGCTGTATCAAGTGAATGTGAAGAGCATTTACCTCTCGGCGATTCATTGTGTGCCCGTGTTTCGCAAGCAAGGGGGCGGGTGCTTTATCAACATTGGCTCGACCGCTGCGGTGCGGCCGCGTCCGGGGTTATCGTGGTATAACGGGTCCAAAGGCGCCGTCACATTGTTGACCAAGTCGCTCGCCGTGGAATTAGCCCCTGACAACATCCGCGCCAACTCCATCAATCCCGCAATAGCCGACACACCGCTATTGACCACCTTTATGGGCAAGGCGGACACACCGGAGAACCGGAAACAGTTTTTGTCCAGCATCCCTCTCGGTCGCCTGTGTCTGCCACGTGATGTGGCCAACGCGGCGGTGTTTTTTGCGGACCCTGCTTCGGATTATGTGACCGGAGTTTGCATGGAGGTGGATGGCGGGCGGTGCATCTAACCGAGTTGCCCCAGCTTATTTTCCTTCTCCTTGGGCCTTTCTGAAGTCGTCGGTCAGCATTCCGGCATACCCCCAATTCTCCTCCTCGATCTCATCAATCACGATATGAATGTGCTCCGGCTTTTTGCCCAGGTGCTGCACAAGAGACGCGGTGAATTCTTCCACCAGTTTCTTCTTTTGTTCCCGCGTCACTCCCTTCGTGATTTGTAAATTCAGGTATGGCATGGGGACATGTTGATTTCCAAGCCCTTGCCGGGGCAACTTTTAATTCATCACTTCTGTCAACATCACCACTTTTCGACCTCGCAATGCTACCCCTCACCAGAAATATGGGCGGTCAAGGGACTGACCAGCCCTACCATCAAATGGGCGCTTCGCGCTCGCGCCAGCTTATTTCTTTCTGAAGAAGGGCGAGTCAGTTCCCTTGCCTACAGGCTTGCGGGGCGGGGGGGGACAGGTAAGACTGCGCGGCATGCCCAAAGGATTTCTCGCGTTGTTGCTGCACGCTCATTTGCCCTTCGTGCGCCATCCCGAGCACGAAGAGTTTTTTGAGGAGGACTGGCTTTTTGAAGCCGTCGCCGAGACGTATATCCCGCTTTTAAGGATTCTTCGGCGGCTTTCGGTGGAGCGGGTGCCCGTGTGTTTGACGCTGACGATGACACCCACCCTTTGTGCGATGCTTCGCGACCCGCTGCTGCAGTCGCGCACGTCCCGTTATTTGAACCGTGGGATTGAGCTTTCCGCGCTCGAGATTGAGCGGACGATCGGCGATCCGCCGGTCAATGAGTTGGCCCGCTTTTACAAAACGCGGTTTGAAGAGGCGGCCGATTTTTTTGACCGGGAAATCGGGGGGGACATTGTCGGGGCTTTTGCCCAGCTACAGGCGGAGGGGATTGTCGAGATTATCACGTGTGCGGCAACCCACGGATTTCTTCCGCTCATGGAAGCCTATCCCGAGGCGATGAGGGCTCAGATTTTGATTGGGAAAGACTACCATCGGGATTGTTTTGGCGTGGATCCGTCCGGGATCTGGTTGCCGGAGTGCGGGTATGTTCCCGGCATCGACAAAGTTCTCCAGGAAGCCAACATCCGTTGGTTTGTGGTGGATGCCCACGGATTGATGTATGGAGAGCCCCGGCCCCGGTTTGCAATTTATTCGCCCTACTTCACGCCGGCGGGTCCAGCCGTTTTCGGGCGGGATCGGGAATCCAGCAAGCAGGTCTGGAGCGCCAGAGAAGGATATCCCGGGGATCCGGCGTATCGGGATTTTTATCGTGATATCGGCAGCGACCTTCCTGAGGAGTATCTTCATCGCATCTTACCCGCTTTGGGTCATCGTAAGATGACTGGCATCAAATATCACCGCATCACCGGTCATGACCCCAAAGAGGTTTACCGCAGGGATTGGGCAATGGGGGCCGCCGAATCCCACGCGTCTCACTTTATGCGCAGTCGTGCAGAACAGATTGAGCATTTGGCGTCCATGTTGCCCATTGAGCCGGTTGTGATGAGCCCTTTTGATGCTGAGCTTTTTGGTCATTGGTGGTTTGAGGGGCCTGAGTTTGTGGACTTGTTCCTTCGCAAGTCCGCCTATGATCAATCGGTTTTTGCTTTCACCACGCCAACCCGGTATTTGGCCACACACCCGACCCAGCAGATGGTCTGTCCTTCGCCCTCGAGTTGGGGCAATATGGGATACTACGAGGTCTGGCTGGACCGCTGCAATTCCTGGATTTATCCGCACCTTCATGCGGCGGCAGGCCGCATGACCGAGTGCGCAAGAAAATTTGTGAAAACCCGGTCAAAGTTTATTTCGAGGGTGCTTGCGCAAATGGCAAGAGAACTCCTTCTGGCGCAATCGAGCGATTGGGCGTTTCTCATGAAAACCGGCACAGCCAGCGAATATGCCACCCGACGGACGAAGGAGCATGTTTTGCGGTTCACGCGGCTTTATGAGATGCTGATGGAGGATAAAAAAGATGAGCCCTTTCTCAAAGCGTGTGAAGGCCGGGATAATCTCTTTCCAGACATCCAGTGGCGGCATTATTTGTGAGAAATCCATGGCGCGCTTGATTTTTATTCTGCTCCTTGTTCTGAGTGCTTCCTCGTGGGCGGATTCACCGATCAGATTGACACTTGCTGTTCCCGACTCCTCAGGCCGGATCAGTCTCGGGGTGTTTGATCCGTCAGGGAAGCTTGTCCGTACCCTCAGCGAAGGGCAGGAGCTTGAGACGTTTGAAATCGGGCTCAATGGATTGATTCTTACGTGGGATGGAATTGACAATCAGGGGAAGAAGGTGACGCCGGGAAAATATCTGGTGCGCGGCTGGTTTGTGCCGTCGGGTGTTGTTGTGGAAGGGGAGGCCTTTCATTTTAATGAGTGGGAGGATGCGAATGGTCATCCGCCGCTTTCTACTGTCATCGCAGCCATTCCGACAGAGGGGGATGAGTTTTACCTTGTCGGGATGGATGCCGTCGAAAACCGCGCTGCGATTTGGAAAGCCGATACGAAGGCGATTCTGAGCGAACGGCGGTTTGTGCCGGAAGGTGCGGAGTTCCTGGCAAGTGATGGGCAAACCGCCATCTTGCGGACGTCAGAAGGCTTGGGGCTTTTTGCTTTGTCAGGAGAAGAGAAGCTGGAGAAGGTTTCAGGCTCCGCCGTGCTGGCGGCCCTTTCCGCTACGCAGGTGGCAACGGTCGAGGGCGGACGTTCGGAGTTGCTTCTTCGTGACCGGGCAGATCTTCTCCCGGAGCCTGCGAGAGTCGCCCTCGCATTCGAGCCGAAGTTCCTGATTGCGGGCAAGCATGGGTTTTTGGTGAGTGACGGAACCCTGGCTGGGTTGGTGGATGGTGGCAAAATGACAGAAATTCCGCTCGGTGATCGCGTCACTCTCGAGTCGCTCGCCCCGGGATCCGGGGATTCATTTTGGATCTCCGGCACACTTCGCGGGGAGTCCTCCCTTCCCGTCGTTCGCAATTTCAGCCTCACCGGAGAACTTCTGCGCGAACTGAAATTGGAGTCGGTGGATTCCGGTACCCGCGTGTTTTCTTCGCCCAACGCCACCGGATTTTATCTCCTTTCGAATCGTGACGGCGTGTCCGTTTTCCGGGGTTTGCATCCCCTGAATTCCCCGCATCCCGCCGGGGCCAAGGCAGATCCCCTGGCTGATGAGGGCCGCATTGCCGATTGGGAGGAGTTTCTTGTCCGGAGGATAGAACCCAGCTTGAAATTTGGATTTCTGGATGGCCTGCCTGCTGCGTCAGCCCCTGCCAGTGACACTATCAAAATCCCTTTGGCAGCCGATCCGCTTTCTTCCCGACAGAACACGCTTTCCGTAAGGATTGCCTATGATGCCACGGGGGCTTGGTTGGAAGCTGAAGGGGGCTTGAGTGTCCTGCCAGTGTGGGACGCCGCCCTCATTCAGCACGTGGCGCTTGCGCCCGGAAAACAAGCCGGTTCCCTCCAAATCCTAATCAGCCAACCCGGCTTTGCTGCCGGTTTTTTTGCCACAGGCCTCCAAAAAATCTCCCCCCTGGAGGGAGGGGAGGTTGAAGTTTTGCCATGAGTCCTTTGACCAAAGCCCAGTTTTCGCTACCTATGAGGGCTGTGAAAGAAATTGTCCTTGGGATTTTTGTGCCGTTGATCCTGCTTTTGGCTGGGCCATTGCATGCCGCCGAGGAAATCAAGGTGCCTTTTAATTTTCAATGGGGTGAATCCTTGAGCCGGTTGGAAGAAGGACTTAAGGGGGTTAAGGCCACCGTGGTGGAGCGCAAGGATGTTCGGGGACGCCAATGCCTTGTCGTTGAAGGGATCCCCCAAAAACTCCTTCAGCGGGCCCTGTTTTATTTTGATAATGATTCCCTGGGCGAGATCGAGTTGCACTACGGGGACTCGTCCTGGGATGGTGCCAGTTACAGCAACTTCTTTGACCAGACCCGTCGCAATATTGAAAACAAATACGGGATCGGACGGGTTATTGCCCGTCAAAAAACGCGTGAGGGCGACGTGCTGCAAACGTTGGTGGGGTATCAATGGTCGCAGCCGTCCACAACTCTTGCGCTTTATTATTACACCGCCGAAAAAGATGCCCAGAGCTTCCGGTTGCTGAGCCTCCACTACCGGGGGTACTAGACTCCCGAAATCACCGGTTCACCTGCGCGGCGTGTGGGACTTGGCCCGGAGCTGGGCGGCCACATGGGCCGGCACAAACGGGGACACATCCCCGCCCAAGCGGGCAACTTCTTTAACAATCCGCGAACTCAGGAACGTGTATTCTTCCTGGGGCGTTAAAAAGATGGTTTCCAGCTCCGGTTCCAACCGGCGGTTCATGAGCGCCATCTGGAACTCAAATTCAAAATCCGACACGGCGCGCAACCCGCGGACCACCACATAGACCTCTTCCTCCCTGGCAAAATTTACCAACAGTCCCCGCAATCTTTTCACAACAACGCAGGACTGGTCGCCCACGGCTTCCTGGATCATGGCAATCCTGGTCTCCATGTCAAACAACGGGGCTTTTGCCTCGTTCTCAGCAACGGCCACAATCAGTGTGTCAAAGATCTGACTTGCCCGCTGGATGATATCCATGTGTCCGAAAGTGACCGGGTCGAAACTCCCGGGATAGATGGCAGCTCCGCGTTTCATGGCTGCCGGCCGATCATGATCACTGCGCTTCGGTCAGTGAGGGTGATGGCTTTTCCGGGACCCAGCAGAGGCTCTTTGCCCGGCTCTGCAAAATCATCAGGGGAGGGGAGGGCGGTGTCTGCGACGCGATACCAAACCATGCCCTTTGGCAGGACCGGCAGTGTGAATTCCAGAGGTTCGTAATACATATTAAAGGCACAATAAATAAAGTGGGCCGGGCCCCCCACAGCAAGGCCATGACGGGCACAAAGAAGAAATGCGATTGTGCGGCTTGGCAGGCTCCAATCCGGCTTCCATGGCAGGATTCCGTGCCAGGAAATATCCGGGTAGCCGCTGCTGACGATATCGCGGCCTGACAAAAATTCCGGTTGCCTGAGAGCCGGGTTGGCCTTGCGAAAAGCAATGAGGGATTTGGTGAAGCGATGCAGGCCTGCCTGCTCCTCCGGTTGAGCCCAATCGAACCAATTCCATGGCTCATCATGACAATACGCGTTGTTGTTTCCCCGCTGGGTGCGTCCACACTCGTCACCCATCCAGAGCATGGGCACGCCCTGACTCACAAAGAGCAGGGTCAATGCGTTTTTTTGCTGGCGGAGCCTGAGCGCTTGGATGACCGGATCATCGGTCTCGCCCTCCACACCACAGTTCCAGGAGTTGTTGTCATTTGCCCCGTCCCGGTTGTTTTCGCCGTTTTCGAGATTGTGCTTCTCGTTGTAGGAAAAGAGGTCGCGCAGGCTGAACCCGTCGTGACACGTGATAAAATTGACCGAGGCGGTTGGTTTGCGGCCGGCTGCCGCATAAAGATCCGGGGAGCCCATGATACGCTGAACCATCTCGCCGGTCATTCCCTTGTCGCCTTTGAGGAAGCGGCGGGCGGCATCTCGGAAGCGTCCATTCCATTCCATCCAGCGGCCATAAGCCGGAAAATTTCCCACTTGGTAAAGTCCTCCGGCATCCCAGGCTTCAGCGATCAAGTCACAGTGGGCCAGGACCGGATCATAAGCCAGTGCCTCAAGCAGGGGAGGGTTGGCAAGTGGAGCGCCACTGCGGTCGCGGCCAAGCACCGAGGCGAGATCGAAACGGAATCCATCGATGTGAAACTCAGAGGCCCAATACCTCAAGCAACCGACCACAAATCCCCGCACAACCGGGTGATTGCAATTCACGGTGTTTCCGCAACCTGTGTAGTTGGCGTAGTGTCCATGGCTGTCGAGAAGGTAGTAGGTGTTGTTGTCGATCCCCCGGAAGGAATAGGTCGGTCCACCATCGCCGCCTTCGCCGGTGTGATTAAAGACCACATCGAGGACAACTTCGATATCAGCTTCGTGAAGGGCCCGGACCAGAGCTTTTAACTCTGTGACCTGGGAGCCCTCCGTCGGATCCTGAGAAAATCCCGATTTCGGGGAGAAGAACCCGAGCGTGCTGTACCCCCAATAATTGCAGAGGGGTTCGCCGGTGAGGGGATTCGTTCTCGTGTTCTCCAACTCATCGAATTCAAAGATCGGCATGAGTTCCACACAATTGACGCCGAGGTCCTTGAGATAGGGGATTTTATCAATCATCCCCGCAAAGGTTCCCGGGCTGGATGTTCCCGAAGAGGGATCGGCGGTGAAACCCCGCAAATGCATTTCATAAATCACCAACTCCGACTCCGGACGGCGCAGGGGACGGGAGTGTTCCCAATCAAATCTCTCCGTGGGAATCCGTCCGCGAAATGGAAGAATGGAGGCGCGGGTATTCCGCCATCCGGCATCTCCGGCGATCTCTTTGGCGTGGGGATCGGTGAGCACATTCGAGGGGTCAAAGTGATGGCCCTCACGGGGATCATTCGGGCCGTCAAAGCGATACCCGTATTCGAATTCCTCATGCCCGATACCAACCAATGCAACAGCCCACACTTGGCCCATGCGGAACTCTTCAGGTAAGGGAATTTCTGCATAAGGCTGCTCCGCTCCCCGCTCAAAAAGCACCAGGGTGCAGGCAGTGGCATGCGCGGAAAAGATGGAAAAGTTAACGCCCCCCGGCACGTGACTTGCCCCGAATGGCAATGGGTGTCCATAACGCATGCGAATAGTCCCGTGGGTGTGAGTATGGGTGTCTGTGTCGGACATGGCCGGAGAATGAGCGAGCAAATGCTGCCTGCCAAGTCTGTATCTGCCCTGAGTTCTTGCAAGCCGGGGGCTGTCCATGCCATGCATACGCTATGGATACAGACTCTGCCGGTGATTTGCTGGCGATCAGACGCAAAAAAATGGAGGCCATCTCAGCCTTGGGTGACAATCCCTTCGGTGAAAAATTTGACGTGGCCGGGTCGGTGGCTGACGTGCGCGAAGGCTTTGTGGAGGGGCAGTCCATCCGTGCGGCCGGTCGCATCACAGCCCATCGCAACATGGGCAAGAGCCACTTCCTCGACCTCTCGGATTTCACAGGACGCATGCAAATTTTTGTGCACGCCAAAGAAATCGGTGAGGAGCGATTGGAGGTTTTTAATCAGCTGGACCTCGGGGATTGGATCGGTGTGGAGGGACTCTATTTCACAACAAAAACCGGGGAGCACAGTATTCGGGTCGAGCAGTTTTCCGTGCTCTCCAAATCGCTTCGCCCGCTACCCGAGAAATGGCACGGTGTTCAGGATGCCGAGACGAAGTATCGTCAGCGTTATCTCGACCTCATCGCCAACCCGGAATCCCGCGAAGTGTTTTCCAAACGGATTCGAATCGTCCGTGAAATCCGGCGGTTTTTGGAGGACCGGGGATTTGTGGAAGTGGAGACACCCATGATGCAGCCCATCGCAGGGGGCGCTGCCGCTCAGCCGTTTCAAACCCATCACAACGCCCTGGGCATGGATCTTTTCCTGCGCATCGCCCCGGAGCTTTACCTGAAGCGTTTATTGGTTGGCGGCCTGCCGAAAGTATTTGAGCTGAACCGCAACTTCCGGAATGAAGGCCTCTCCCGCAGGCACAATCCGGAGTTCACAATGCTCGAGGCCTACTGGGCTTTTGCGGATTTTGAAATGATGGCCGGCTTGGTTGAGGAGATGGTCTGCACAATTGCTGAAACCGTCTGTGGATCGCTGGTCATCGAACACCGGAATGCCGACGGGGAGCTGACAAAAACCATCGACCTCTCCCGGCCATGGAAGCGTGCCCCCTACGCGGAACTTGTGGAAGAAGCCGCTCCCGGATGGGGCACTCTTTCTCCCGATCAGCGCCGTACCCGCGCACATGAGCTGGGAATCGATGTCTCGGGCTGCACGGCGGATTATGAGGTCACCCAGCACGTCTTCGAAAAACTGGTTGAAGAAAAATCCATAAACCCGCTGTTTGTGACCCACTGCCCGAAGGAACTGGTGCCCCTGGCAAAACAGAATTCGGCGAACTCCGCCGTGGTGGATGTTTATGAATTGGTGATCAATGGGCAGGAAATTTCGCCCGGCTACTCAGAGCTCAATGATCCCGATGTGCAGCGTCATCGTTTGGAAGAACAAAGCGGTGGAGAAATTCAAAAGATTGATTCCGATTTTTTATTGGCTCTGGAATACGGGATGCCTCCTGCCGGCGGCATTGGTATTGGCATCGACCGGCTCGTGATGATGCTCACCGGAGCCGAGAGTATTCGCGATGTGATTCTCTTCCCGCACATGCGTCCGCAGGCGGGATAACTTCGTTTTTTACGTACGAATTCCTCGCCAAAATCAACAGCACAGGATAGATCCCTTGATTCTCTTTATGGCAAACTCATCGAACAAACCCACCAGCGTCGTCACCGGAGGTGCCGGATTCCTTGGCTCCCATCTCACCGACCGGCTTCTCAAGGAGGGGCACCGTGTGATTGCAATCGATGACCTCATCACCGGCAACGTTGCCAACATCGAACATCTCTCCGGAAATTCTGACTACCGATTCATCTGCCATGACGTCACTGACTACATTTTTATTCCTGGTGAGGTCGATTTCGTGTGGCACTTCGCCAGTCCGGCCAGTCCGATTGATTATCTGAATTTCCCGATCCCGACACTCAAGGTCGGATCCCTTGGCACTCACAATGGCCTCGGTCTTGCCAAAGCCAAAGGCGCCGCGTTCCTGCTGGCTTCCACGTCCGAGTGTTACGGTGATCCGCTCGTTCATCCCCAAAACGAGGATTATTGGGGCAATGTGAACCCCATCGGCCCGCGGGGAGTTTATGACGAAGCCAAACGTTTTGCGGAAGCCATCACCATGGCCTATCACCGTTATCACAGCCTCAACACAAAAATTGTCAGGATCTTCAACACCTACGGACCACGCATGAGGCTCAATGACGGACGCGTTGTCCCCGCCATCATCAGCCAGGCCCTCTCAGGTGAACCTCTCACCATTTTTGGTGATGGCAGTCAGACTCGCAGTTTCTGCTATGTCTCCGATCTGATTGACGGCATCTACCGCCTGATGATGAGCAACTACCACGAGCCGGTGAATATCGGGAATCCCAACGAGATGACCATTCTCCAATTTGCCGAAGAAATCCGCCGGATCATCGGATCGGAAAGCCCGATTGAGCACAAACCCCTGCCGGTTGATGACCCGAAAGTCCGCCAGCCCGACATCACAAGAGCCCGCGCCATTCTTGGTTGGGAGCCGCATGTGCAGTTTGATGAGGGCATTCGTTTGACTATCGAATTTTTCCGCAACAAAATGTCGACGTAATTTCATATTGTCCTTTTCCTTAATCTCGTTAATAATCACCGAGTCATGTCTCCCTTGAAATGGTTCCCCATCGCACTTGTTGCACTGCTTTTTCCTCTGGCAGCGCAAGCCCAAGAGTTCAGCATTTCGAAAATCGATTTTGCTCTTCAAGAATCGCCAAAGATGTCGGGCAGTGGTTACGACAAAAAAGTGACGCGTCCATCGTCCTGGCTGGAAGTTGAAGTCACCTTCGATTGGACCCCCCGCACGGCTGAGCCTCTTTATTTGGACGACCTCACCGTGAATTATTACATCCTGCTCAATAACAAGAGCAAAGATTTCCCGCAGGGTGCCTTGCTTGTCGGCTCGGTTAACCATGTGAATGTGGGTCAGGGCAAAGGGCTCAAATCCGTGATGTACGTGGCCCCGAGAACGCTGGAGCGGTTTTTTGCCGGAAAAATTCCAAACACCGCAAGCCAGGCTGTTTCGGGCATTGGCGTCACCATCACCAAGGCGGGACAAGTTGTTGCGGAAAGCTCAACCTCCGGGAAAGGCCAGTGGTGGACCACCTACCAACAGACGCAAGGATACGTATTAAACAAATCCGAAACCCCCTTCGCCCATCTTGCCTGGGATTATTTTGAAGCGGTGAAAGGCCGCGGCGCGGGCCAGTAACCACAACCTGCTTGTTTTCGATTATCAATGGCCGCTCCTTCTCGTATCTATGCTCTGAACCTCGGAATGCAGACCGTGAGTCTTGCCGAGTTCCATCCTTCAGCCAACGGCGGACTGACCCTTCAAAACATGGGTAGTGTTGAGTTGATCGTCGATCCCGCCGCTGATGCCACCCGATCCGCCCAACTCCAGGCCGCTATCTCCGAACTCCGCTCGAATCTTTCGCTGCCAGCCAAGTCATCTGCTGCGGTCACCCTTCCATCGCAGTCGGTTTTCTCGCGTTTTGTCAAACTTCCCGGTGCCACTGCTGATGACGTTGAGCAAATCATCGGATTTGAGGCCCAGCAAAATGTGCCCTTCCCGATCGACGAGGTGGTGTGGGATCATCAGATTATGGGCGAATCCCGGGATGGCTCCTGGGACGTGGCCCTGGTCGCCATCAAAGCCGATCAACTCTCGGAAACCGTAGCGGCCGTTGCCAAAGGCGGCCTCCGCATCTCAACCATCGATGCCTCCCCGGTCTCTATTTATAACGCCTTCCGTTTCAACTATGCCGATCTGCCCGGCTGTTCGCTGTTGGTGGATATTGGCTCCCGCACCACAAATTTGATCTTTATTGAAGGTCAGCGTTTGTTCAGTCGCACAATTCCCGTCGGAGGAAACAGCATCAGTGCTGCGGTTGCCAAAGAATTCAAGCAGGACATCACCCTCGCTGAACGGCTGAAAATCGAAAAAGGCTTCGTCGGTTTGGGCGGTGCCTACGAGGAGCCTTCCGACCCGACGGTTGCCAAAATTTCCAAGGTCGTCAGGAACACCATGACCCGCCTGCACGCGGAAATTGCACGATCCATCAGTTTCTATCGCCAATCGCAAGGCGGCAGTGCCCCTGTGAGAGCTTTCCTCAGCGGCGGTACGGTCTCCATGCAATACATGGTGGAGTTTTTCTCCGAAAAGCTACAAATTCCCATTGAACACTTTAATGCTCTCAGAAATGTGACTGTCTCCTCTCAGTCCCTGGCCGACTCCGTCGCCGGCAAGGCCCATGTTATGGGTGAGCTTGTGGGCGCCGCACTCAGGCAGGCTGGAAGCAGTCCCGTGGAAATCAATCTCCGCCCCAAAGAACTTGTGCGGGAACAGGACATTGCCAAGCGCAAGCCGTTTCTGGCACTGGCCGCCGTTTGTCTTCTGGCTGCTGTGGGGATCTGGTATGCCTATTTCACAAAAGCCACGGAAATCGCCCAGCAGAAGCTGGACGAAGCCAACGCCCTGGCTGCCGGGCTTGAGGGCTATGCCAAAAAATTTGATGCCCTCAATACCGAAACGCTGGCCCTGCAGGCGTCAGCTGGCCCTCTTCTCCTCGCCGTTTCGGAGCGCACCGCCTGGTCCGCCATTCTTGACGAGTTGGGAAAACACCTGCCGCCGAGGTATATCTGGATCACCGGCCTTTCTCCGATGTCCGGTGGAAAACCGGTTCCCATTGGTGGAAAAACCACGACGGCACCCGCCCCCGCTTCTTCTGCCCCGCCTAAACCAGGCCAACCGGCAGCCCCTTCCGGTCCCCCCGCCATTGATGCTCTGGAAATCACGGGTCTCTACCTGTCGAATCCACCCAACGAGAATGAGGCAAGAATCATTGACCAATTTGTTGAACGCCTGCAGAAGTCACCCCTCTTCAAAATTGAAGCCAACTCCAAAGTTGTGACCCAGCGCACCACGCCCGATGGGCAAAGCTGGGCTTATGGATACACCATCGTCCTTCCGTTGGCCCGCCCGATTCTTTTGCCATGAACGCTCTCAAAGAAAATCCATTCATCACAGCCGTCATTCTGGTTGTTGTGGCAGGCTGTGGCGCTCTCGCCTTCTTTGCCTCCGGAGCACTCACCAGATATCAGGAAACCATGGCGGCTTATACCCAGGCCGTGCAAAAGCTTCAAGGCCTCCAGAACAAAGTTCCTTTTCCCAACGAAGCAAACATCAAACATGCTGAAGCTCTCAGAGATGGCTATCTGGCAAAACTCGCAGGCTTGAAATCCCAACTGGGAGCCCTGCAGGTTCCCAGAGAAGAAAGTGTCTCTCCTCAGCAATTTCAAGACACCCTCCGCAGCACCGTGAATGCGGTTGTCTCCCGGGCAGATACCGCCAAGGTCCAGCTGCCCGAAGGGTTTTACCTCGGTTTCAATGAATACAAGGACAACCTGCCCTCCGAAAGGGCCGCGCCGGAGCTTGCGCGACAACTCTCCATCATTTCCCGCATCGTTGGTGATTTGATAGGACCCAACCCGGAGAATCCGGGTGTGAAATCTATTGATTCGCTGGAACGCACCCCTCTTCGCCTTGAATCAGGCGCAGGGACCCAGGCTGCTGATGCCGCCAAAGACGCCGCCAAGCCGGCCATTGAAACGCAACCCTTCATGATTGGTTTCACAGCTGAGCAAGGGAAATTCCGGATTGCGTTCAACAATCTCTTGAAAAATCCGCAGTTTCTCATTCTCCGCTCCCTCGCCATCAGCAACTCAAAAACTGAAGGTCCCGCCGTGGCCGCTGCTGCGGACCCATCCGCTCCAAGCACTCCTTTTGAAACCAGCGAGGCCGCCCCCAAGGGATCAACCAGCTTGAATGTTCTCCTTGGCCGCGAAGTGCTTCAAGTGAAAGCCGCCCTCGAGATTATTCATTTCCCGGTGCCCGCTTCCGAGCCCTCAGAATCCTCGCCCAAAAACCCACCCGCCGCACGCTGACCCCAACATGGACTGGCTCAAAGAACATTACGACAAAGCCGCATTGATCGCTGCCGCAGTGATTGCGCTAGCAAGCGCAGGTCTCGTCATCGCAAACGTCAACAGTCTCCCTGAATCGTTCGCTGGCCGGGATAGCGCCAAACCCGCTGACAATACCATCAAACCGCCTGCCGTTGAAAAAATCGATGAATCCAGCGCCATGGTTTCGAAACCGGCCGAGTGGGGGGTTTACGATGGCTCTCTTTTTGTCTCCCGGCCTTACGTTCTAAAAGATGGGCTTCTGGTCGATCCTCTCGAAGGTGGGGAGCCGCTCCACCCTCCCATCCCGAATGCATGGCTTATCAAATATGACCTTGATTACGCGGATAGCAGCGTCAAAGATCAGGACCCTGACAATGACGGATTCTCCAATCTGGAAGAATATCTGGCCGGGACCGACCCGGCCCAGAAAAGCTCCACGCCGCCCTATTACACAAAATTACGACTGGAAAAATTTATTGCCGTCCCCTTCCGTCTGATTTTTACCGGTTCCCCTGACGAGGGACAAACTTTCACCATCAACTCCAAGGATCTCAAAAGCCGGACACAGTTTTTGCAATTGGGTGACACCATTGAGGGGTCCCCCTACAAAGTTGTGAAATACGAGAAAAAATCAGAGGTGCGGGACGAAATCGAACGGGACATCTCCGAACTCACTATCGAAAACACTCAAACCGGTCAGAAGCTGGTTCTGGTATGGAATCAAGAATCCAACGACCCCACATCCTTTGCGGACTTTGTTTACTTGCTGGACAACTCGAAATTCAAAGTGAAAAAAGATGATGATTTCACCGTGCAACCCGAGACCGAACGCAAATACAAACTTATTGACATTTCGGAGCAGGAAGCAGTAATACAGGATGTTGCTAGCGGAGAGCAATTTAAGATACCGAAGCTGAACCGATAACCCCATTTATTCACAATGCCAGCCTTAACCGCCTACGTATTTCTTTGCACCGATTGTTGTGTAACAACGCGAGTGTTGACCAAAATTTGAAATGACCATGATGCCCCGCATAATCTTAACCGCCCTCGTGATTGGCCTGTTGCAGACCTCCCCGGGTTACTCTCAGGCTTCAAATGCCCAGCGACTTGCCGATCAGGAAATCCGCCGTCAGGAAGTCATGGCTCAACATGCCGAAAAAGCGATTCTTAAAGGTGATCAGGCTTTGGCCCAGCGCGATTACGAGAGTGCATTTTCTTATTATAAGAGTGCTGTCGACGTTCTGCCAAGTGGCGGATCAGCGGTCGCTGCCACCCGGCAAACCGCCTTGGATGGACTCTCCAAATCCGCTGTCCTTCTTGCCGAACAACGCATCTCCGAAGGCCGGACCCAGGATGCCACAACGACGATCAATCTCGTCCTCGACGATCGCTACAACCCGGGATACCGACCGGCCTTGGTCCTTCAGAAACAGTTGGCAGAGCCCGGACGTTTTAACCCGGCTCTCACGCCTCAATTCATTGCCAATGTGGAGGAGGTCAAACAATTGCTTCTTGAAGCGGACGGCTTCTACGCTTCCGGCCGGCTCGACCTCGCCTTCAAACGCTACGAGCAGGTTCTGAACATCGACAAATACAATATTGCCGCGCGGCGTGGCATGGAGCGGGTCAACAATGAGCGTCAAAAGTATGCGTCAACCGCCTACAACGAGGCACGTGGTGACATGCTTCGGGATGTGTCAAACGGTTGGGAATTGCCCGTCAAACGTTTTGACACCCAAGCGTCCAGCATTATTGAACAACCGGAAATCGACACCCGTGGTACAGCTGGGATCAATCGAAAGCTGGATGAAATCATCATTCCTCGTATCGATTTCCGCGATGCGACGATCCGGGAGGCTTTGGAATTTATTCGTCAGCGGGCCGCAGCCCTCGACACGACAGAAACCGATCCTGCCCAGCGTGGTCTGAACCTCGTGCTTAAGCTGGCTCCGGGTTCACCCGAAGAGGGGGTTCAGATTAATCTTTCACTCACCGATGTTCCCCTGCGGGCTGCCATCGAATACGTGGCGCGTGCGGCCAACATGAAACCTAAGATCGAGCCCTTCGCTGTGGTGGTGGTTCCTGAATCCGAGCCCACTGACGTGCTCATCACCAAGGAATACAAGGTGGCCCCTGGATTTATCAGCAACATGCCCTCTGGCGGCGGTGGCGGCACGATTGCCCCTCCCGGTGGTGGCGTTAGTGGAACGGCCCCGGGCTCTACCTCCAGCATAGCAGAGCGGTCCGGAGCCCGCGAATTTCTGGAATCCAATGGGGTCTCTTTCCCTGCCGGCGCCAGCGCGATCTTCCTGCCCAGCTCCAGCAAGCTCATTGTCAAAAACACTCAAGGCAATCTGGACATCATCGATGCCCTTGTGGAAACCACGGGCAACACACCTCCCAGCCAGGTGGAGATCGAATCCAAGTTCCTTGAGGTCACACAAAACAATCTTCAAGAGCTCGGGGTGGATTGGCTTGTCGGGCAGTTTGGATTGCCTTTCGGCACCGGCGTTTACGGTGGCGGTGGAACACAAACCGGCGGGGGAACCATCAACGCGAATTCTTTCCCTCTTCTTAACCCGGGAGATCCTACGATTCCCATTGGCGCTTCTTCCGCCACTTCAGGTGCCATCACGGGTGGCAACCGCAGCGGCACTTCCGCGATCAGTGTCAACGCCGTTGACGCCCTTCTTTTTGCCACACCGGTCGGGCCTGCCCCTGCTGCTCTGGCGATTGCCGGGGTGTTCACAAACCCCCAATTCCAAGTGGTCCTAAGAGCTCTCAGCCAAAACAAAGCTGTTGATCTTGTGAGTGCTCCGAAAGTCACAACCAAAAGCGGCCAGCGTGCAACCATTGAGATCGTTCGCGAATTCCGCTATCCTTCCGAGTATGATTTGCCGCAGACAACGTCTGTCGCCGGAACCGTGTTAACTCCCGTGGTTCCCACAAGCCCGACGAGTTTTGAAACAAAAAATGTGGGTATCACGCTTGAGGTTGAACCAACGGTTGGGCCAGACAACTTCAGCATCGATCTCATTTTGGCTCCTCGTGTCGTCGAGTTTGAGGGCTTCATCAACTATGGCAGCCCGATTTTTGCAGACGCCACCGTGGTGGGCTTTCCCGTATCAGGTCGAGTCCTGCTCACAGAGAATATCATCAACCGACCCGTGTTTTCAACGAGGGAGGTCACGACAGAGGTCACCGTCTATGATGGTCAAACCGTGGTTCTTGGGGGACTCATGCGGGAAGATATCCAGAAAGTTCAAGATAAAGTTCCGATCCTGGGAGACATCCCAATCGCTGGACGTCTGTTCCGGACAAATGCCGACCAACACATTAAGAGAAACCTTATTATGTTCGTCACAGCCAGCCTTCTTGATCCAGCGGGTCAACCCCTGCTCCAAGTTGACGAAGAGGCCCAGGAAATCGGCGTGCCTAATGCCGTGGGAGTCTCTGAGGAAGCCATCGTTGGTGACCCACTCACAATCCCACTCCCTCAATAATTTAAAGACCACCTTTTGAACCGCAAGATGAACATGAATCCCCGATACCTCCGATGCAAATTCTCATCGGCCATTTGCACGGCCCGCAGAGGGTTTCCCTTGAATCCGAGACTGGTCTTGGCATTCCTGCTCGTATCCTCCTCGTTAGCCGGACTCCAGGAAGCTGCTGCTCAAAACACCTCTGCCATTGCTGACCGCGAAATTGTCCGACGTCAGGAAGGCGTTCTCATCGCCAATCAATTGGTAATCAAAGGGGACCGCGCCTTTGATTCCAAAGATTACGAATCCGCATACGTGAATTACTTGGATGCCTTGGAAAATGTGCCTGAAGGCTATTCCACAACTGCTGTTCGGGCTCCAATCGTGGCAAAGTTTGTGAAAACCGCTCTGCTCTATGCCCAATTCCTCATCGATGGTGGCCGGTATGCGGATGCTGAACGTGTGGCCAAAACAGTTCTGCTTCCTCAGTATGATCCGGAAAACCGCGCAGCCGTCCAAATCCTCTCGAATCTGGAGCAACCTGATTACTACAACAAGACGGTTACCCCTCAGTTCGCCGCCGACCGCGAGCAAGTTCTAAAGCTGATTGAAGAAGGCAAGGGATTTTATGCCGCCGGACGTTTTGATTTGGCGATGAAGCGTTATGAGCAGGTCCTCCTGATTGACCGTTATAACAATGCTGCCCGCATGGGAATGGAACAGGTCAACAAGCAAAGGTCCTCCTATGATTCCAATGCCTACAATGAAACGCGCAGCCGCTTGCTTTGGTTGGTTGACGAATCATGGGAACGTCCCATCAATCGAAATCTCTCGGCCCGGGCCACGGATTCCGCCATCGGTCTGCGCGGCGACATTCGTGGAAATGAGGCCATCACGGCGAAACTTAACAGAATCATTATCCCCAAAATTGAACTTCGCGACACAACGGTTCGTGAAGCGGTGGAGTTTTTGAAACAACGCAGCCGGGACCTTGACACCACAACAGACGACCCAGCCCAACGCCGCGGAGTCAACATTGTGCTCAAACTGAACGCACCCGCTGAAACCGCACCAACAGATCCCAATGCCCCCGCCCCGGACGGAGCTGTGGTAGCTGCAATTCCAGAAGCCGAGCAAAGCGGGACAGCAGACACGCGGATCACGATGTCTCTGACAAATGTGCCTCTCGTCGAAGCTCTTCGTTATTTGACGGAGCTTGCAAAGCTGAAATACAAAATCGAGCCTTTTGCCGTTTCCATCGTTCCTGTGACGGAAAATACCACAGACCTCGTCACGAAGGAATACAAGGTGCCACCGGGTTTTATTCCTTCGAACTCAGGGACGGACGCCAACACGAGTGGCCCGGTTGCCGGACCTGGAGGGAACTCTCTCACAGATGCCAGGATTCGTGGTCGAACGAACGCAAAAGCCTATCTTGAGTCCCAACAAGTGCCATTCCCGGATGGGTCCTTTGCCCAATACGTGCCGGCTGGCAGCAAGCTGATTGTGCGCAACACCCCCGATGCGTTGGACCTCATCGATTACCTGGTTGACTCCTCAATGGGCGTCCAACCAACCCAGGTGGAAATTGAATCCCGCTTCCTCGAGGTCACTCAAAATAATTTGGAAGAGCTTGGATTTGACTGGCTGCTTGGCCCGCTGTCAATTGGCGGTGGGGTCTATGGTGCCGGCGGCACGGAGGGTTTTGGAACAAATTTGAATCCTACGTCCCCTGGAGCCACAACCTTTCCTTTTGTTGATGGTGGGGTTCCGATTGGCCAAAACCCGGTGACAGGTGGGCTAAGGTCCGGTGCTGGAACCGGACCCAATGCTGCCGTCACAGCGAACAGTATCGATGCCCTGATCGCGGGTATTGCCCAAGGAGCTACCGTCGCCGGCCCCGGCATCTTCGGGATCTCCGGAATATTCACCAACCCTCAATTTCAAGTTGTGATTCGTGCACTCAGTCAAAAGAAGGGTGTGGATCTCATGACTGCGCCGAAAGTGACCACAAAAAGCGGCCGCAAGGCGGTTGTGCGGGTTGTCCGGGAATTTCCCTATCCCACAGAATTCAACCCACCTGAAGCTCCGACCCTCCCTGAGGGATCTGTTGAGCTTCTGATTCCTACGGGATCCATTATCTCCGGCGGTATCGTCACTCCGTCCACCCCAACACAGTTCGAAGTGCGCAATATCGGTGTCACCCTCGAAGTGGAGCCGATTATTGGTCCGGACAACTACACGATTGATCTCAATCTTTCTCCTGAGGTGGTTGAGTTTGATGGATTCGTCAACTATGGAAGTCCTATCCGGGGTGCTATCTTCAGTTTCACCACGTTGGGAATTATTCCAACGATTCTCACGGAAAACGTTGTGAACCAACCCATCTTTTCGACCCGCAAGGTGACCACCAGCGTGAGTATTTGGGATGGACAGACTGTTGGACTTGGGGGATTGATCCGTGAGGATGTCCAAAAGACGGAGGACAAGGTTCCTCTCCTGGGTGACATCCCGATTGCCGGCCGCCTTTTCCGCTCAAACGTGGATCAAAAAATTAAGAGGAACCTGCTCATTTTTGTTACGGCCCGCTTGATGGATGCTGAAGGTCGTCCTGTCCGGCAGGACGAGAGTGATCAGGAAGAAGTTGTTGAACCTCTCGGCTTGCCAGCTGATCTCCCTCCTCCGACCTTCGAATCACGCGCCTTCGGGAAGTAAGCTGAGTCACGGCCAACTCGACGTTCTTGGAGTCTGCGGCGAATGGCCCCCAACCATTTCGCCGTAACACCCTTCTGATTTCCCATCGCGGATCTTCCGACGGGACCGGTTTCTTACTCCTTGCGGAGTGTTGTTCCTGGAACCCAAACACCCGGGACAAGGATCTTCCTGGGCTGGGGTGGGAGGCCCAGTTCATTGCGACTGAGTGCGGAGATAATTAAATCCACCGCAGCAGCTCCAACAGCAGCGTGGCTTTCGCTCACGCCACTCCATTCGGAGACATCATCCACCAGATTCAGGTTGGCCAGGCCAATGTCCTTGGGCACGGAGAGACCAAGACCCTCAACCCAGGGGCGGATCACAGGATTGACGCACAAAATGGCATCAGGCTTGTGTTGCTCCAGCCACTGATCAAACTCCACAGGCCGTCCCTCTTTGAAGCGCTCAAGAAAGAGGATCGGTATCTGCAATTCCTTGTTTTGGCTTTGTTGTTCGATCAGGAAACCGGCACGCGCACGTCCATGGGCCTCGTTGTCGAGGTACTTGCTGTAGACAAAGCCTATTCGGGAATAGCCCAGTTTGAGGAGGCTTTGGTAGGCGAGCCTTGCATTGTAGAAAAGGTCGCGATCAGCAGAAGGAAACCCCTGGGGATAAAACAACGAATCAATGTCAAAGGCTCCCGCAGGCTTGTCCCGGTGACCACCGCCAATGACGGAAACAACACAATTCTCCCAATGAGTTTCCAGGAACGAGGTATTCAGAACGAGTGGAAGGACAATCCCATAGATGCCGTGTTGAAGCATGTGCTTGGAGGTTTTGCGGACCTCCTCTTCGGCGGTTTGACCATTGTTGCCCAGAATATCAAGTTGCTCCAACCGGTAGCCGAGAGACTCACAACGTTCGCGGGCCCCTTCCATGTAGCCACGGAGCCAGGGAAACTCGGTCCAGCAATGGGCATTGGGATAGTCGTTGATCCATCCCAAGGTTGCCTGCATCCTGTGGGGACGACTAGAGCGGGCCTGGGATTGAAACATGGAAACCAGGGGGTTGGGCCGGTAACCCATTTCCCGCGCGATTTTTTGAATCTTATCGCGGGTTTCCGGGGGGATGGTGGGGTGGTTACGCAACGAGCGGGAAACTGTTGCTTTATGAACACCAGCAGCCTTGGCAATGCTTTCGAGGGAAACTTTTTGTACTTTCACGGGATTGGTCGTTACAATACAACTTGTTGCGCAACATGCAAGGTCTTACTGGCCAGTGCCGCCCGCAGTTCAAACTCCTTGGATAGGTAACGCGGATGGTAGGAGCTTTAGGAAATGATTCTCGACGATTTGTGCAACAGATCTCACAACCTGAGGTTTCCCGGTTTCCAAAGCGAGGCTTGTCATTTGCACATTTTGTATCCCGCAGGGCGTGATGCGTTGAAATTCTTCCAACGGATTGCAGATGTTGATGGCGAACCCGTGCATGGTGACCCACTTGCGAAGCCCAACGCCCAAAGAGGCAATTTTTCGATCATGGACCCAAACGCCGGTCAGACCCACTTGCCGGTTGGCTTTCACCCCGAATTCTGAGCACGCCTGGATCAGAACGTCTTCGAGAAATCTGAGGTAATGGTGCAGGTCGCGCCCCCGCTCTCCCAGATTCAAGATCGGGTAACCGACGAGCTGACCTGGCCCATGAAATGTGCCCTGACCGCCGCGATTCGTTTCTATGACCGGATAGGGGAGGGCAGAGATATCGCCAAGGCTGGAGACATCCCGGGTCCGCCCGATCGTATAAACCGGTTCGTGCTCGAGTAACAGGAGGGCTTCGTTTCCTGCCAAAGCGTCTTCCACACAGGACTCCTGAAGGGTCAAAGCATCTCTATACCCTATTTGATCGAGCCATTGAATCGAAGGCAGGCGATTGAAGCTCACAATGGATGCTTTCTAGGTTGGGTGATATGTGGGGGTTTTAAATAATACGGCTTGGGCATGGGTGGATAGGAGCCGGGTTGTCCTGCATAACTTGCGAGCAGGGTGGCCTGTGGTGCCGTCACCAGTGATCCGGGCAGCAGGTTTGTTAATTCCGCAGGGGTGTAAACAGGAAGTTCCTGATAAATCGCAACAACGGCGACAAGGGCTTCCGGGGTCAGGAGGCAGGGTTCGACAAGAAATTTGCCTTCTGTGACATGGGCAAAATAATAATGTCCCTGTCGTGCGTCTCCAGCAGCGAGGTATTCGCCGGGGGAAATCGCCAGAAGGGAGGAAACCCCCGCAAGTCCGGAGCCTCGTGACATCGCAAACCCCCAGGCCGCCGCAACAGCTGACCGGATGCCATTGTAGCTTCCAGGTCCCAGTCCCACCACCACCGATTCAATGGATTCTCCCGATCCTGCCAATTCTTCTATTGCCGAGGCAGCTCCTGCTCCCCTGGAGCGGCCGCCGGCAAAAGAAATCTCCCTGACCACCCGCCCCTCTTCAAGGAGGGCGGCCGATCCGCTTTCAGAACTGGAATCGATTGTGAGGATCATTGGTGCTGCAAAGAAATCTGCCGGATCTCCCTGCCCTCAGGTCCCCGTTCTGCCCGGATATGGATCCACAAGGTTTGGGGTGGCAGCAGGGATGCGAATTTGTCAGCCCATTCTGCAATCACCAGTCCGGTCCCGACACATTCCTCAAAACCGCAGGTCTCAAATTCTTCCTCATCCTCCATCCGGTAAAAATCAAAATGGAAGACCGGGTAATCTGTGCCGCCATATTCGTGCGCAATGGCAAATGTCGGGCTTGTGACCGGGTCCTCGCATCCCAGGCCACCCACAAGCCCTTTTGTGAATTCGGTTTTTCCCGCACCGAGATCCCCGACCAGCGCCACCACAGATTTTTTATCAAGAGTTTTTGCGATGAGGCTGGCGATCCTGCGTGTGTCCTCCGGGGATTCCGACACATACGTCGCCTCTTGCCTGCCGGGCTCCTTATTTGGATTTGCCATCACTCCCTGAATTTAGTCTTCTCTTGTCCATGAACTCAACCTCCCTTTGGCAGCGTTTTCAGCAGTATTTTCTTCGTTATGAGGACATGGGGTTTTCGATCGACATCAGCCGTATGGATTTTCCTCCGGATTTTTTCAGTGCGATGGCCATCCCTGCGGATTCTGCCTGTCAGGCGATGCGGAAATTGGAGCAGGGAGCCATTGCGAACCCCGATGAAAACCGGATGGTTGGACATTATTGGCTGCGGGATTCCTCGCTTGCCCCGACCACGGAACTTAGAGCCGGGATTGAGGAGACCAAAGCGGCAATCCTCGCCTTTGCGGATAATATCCATTCAGGAAAAATTCTGGCGGCTAATGGGGAAAAATTCACCGATCTGTTGCTGGTGGGTATCGGGGGATCCGCTCTTGGGCCACAACTCGTTTCGGACAGCCTCTGGAGTGCCGGGGATCCGATTCGCCTGCATTTTTTTGATAACACCGATCCCGATGGGCTTCACAAGGTGCTGAGTCTCCTGGGCACCTCTTTGAAAACGACGATGGTGGCAGTTATTTCAAAATCCGGCGGCACAAAAGAATCCCGGAATGGCATGTTGATTGCCCAATCCGCCATGAAGGCGGCTGGCATTGATTTTGCGAAGCACTTTGTGGCCGTGACCGGAGAAGGCAGCGCTCTGGACAAGGTGGCGGTTTCCGAGGGCTGGCTTGCAAGATTCCCCATGTGGGATTGGGTCGGTGGCCGCACCTCGTTGATGAGCGCCGTGGGTTTGTTGCCCATGGCCCTGCAAGGTCTGGATGTGGACTCATTCCTCGCGGGTGCCAAAGCGATGGATGCCAAAACCCGCACCGATGATATCCGCCGGAATGCCGCCATGCTGCTTGCTCTGATGTGGTGGCACGCAGGAGGCGGGCAGGGCAGCAAGGACATGGTAGTCCTCCCCTACAAAGACCGGCTTCTGCTCTTCAGTCGTTACCTCCAGCAGTTGGTTATGGAGTCACTGGGAAAAGAGCTGGATGTTGATGGTAACACCGTTAACCAGGGGATTGCCGTCTACGGCAACAAAGGCTCCACAGATCAACACGCCTACGTTCAGCAACTCCGTGATGGAGTGAACAACTTCTTCGTCACATTTCTCGAAGTTCGAAAAGCGTCAGCGGATCCCGCTCAGGATCCTGAAGTCGAGCCCGGTGCCACCAGTGGGGATTTTCTGCAAGGTTTTCTGCGTGGCACCCGTGCGGCCCTTCAGGAAAAGCAGCGTGAGTCGCTCACCATCAGCATTTCGGAATTTAACGCCTTTCAATTGGGAGCGCTGATAGCCCTCTACGAGCGCGCCGTTGGCTTTTATGGATCACTGGTCCGCATCAATGCCTACCATCAGCCCGGCGTGGAAGCCGGGAAAAAAGCGGCCGAACGGATTCTCGCGCTCCAGCGCAAAACCATGGAATTTTTAACTTCAAACACCGGGACTCCAAAAACGGCTGAACAAATTGCTTTGGCCATCGAGGCCGACCCGGAAGACACTTTCCATATTTGCCGTCACCTCACCGCCAACAAACCTGGTTTCTCCTGCAAACCCGGCCGAACCATCGCCGAGGACACCTACCTCATTTTATGAAAAAACTCGTCCTTCTCGCCATCGCGGCCCTTGCTCTCATAGGCTGCGAAAACCCTCAAAATACCGTCAACACCCTCACCAAGGAAATCGCCCAGTTCCGGGCGACCCCGAATGACCAAAGCCAGATGGCCATTGAGCAATCGTTCGCCAAACTTGACCGCCAAATCGAAGAGCTTGAAAACAAGGGCAAAACCACAGAAGCCGCCAACTTGCGTTCACAGGAAGCCACTCTCCGCACCGAATACGCTGCGGCCAAAGTTGCCAAAACCGTTCAGGATGCCGCTAACGCCATTCACGGGGTTGGCACTGCGTTAAAAGAAGCCGGTCAAAGCATTGGGGACGTCTTCCGCGGGTCCACCAACTCGTCGGAATAGGTTTCTATTTGCCATCATCCGCTGCGGAATTCAAATCGCTGACCTTCGGGCCTCCAGAGCCGTGCGGATGTCAGCCATTTTGTCGCTATTCAGTGGGTATCGGGTGAGGAGAACGATGGCACCAATTGAGAAAAGGGCGGGGATCAGTGCAAAACAGACGCGCATCCAAAAAATTGTTTCCGGCGCCTGATTGCCTTTGAGGGCCACATCGAAGCCCGTCAACTCCAGGATCAGGCCGGAGATCAGAAACGTGGACGAAACGGTGATCTTAAAAATCCAGTTTCCCACGGCACCGAACATCCCCTCCCGACGCATGCCGTGCCGTAGTTCATCATCGTCGCAGATGTCCGCTTTCATTGAGGAGGTCAGCGTCCAGAAACCAGCCGCCTGTGGTGCGATGAGCAAAGAAATCACAAGTGTCAGGTACGGATATTTTTCGGAGTAGCAGAAAAAGGTCAGGAGGGAGGCCAGAATGCCAAGCCCGATCAGATAATAGAGCATCCTCACCTTACCAATTCGTGCGGAAACCGCTGTCAGGACGGGAGTGGCAAATAGCGCGGTGAGAGCATAGACATTGGCTGCAATCGCCACCAGTTCCTGGCCGGTCTTCGTATCGCCATCATAGATATGATAGTAGATGATATAGGGGCCGAGCGCTGCCACCATGCCAAAGCCAAGGCCGATACAAAGAATGATGCTGGTCAGAGCAAGAAACGCGCGGTTTTGGAGGGTCAGGCGCACGCCTTTCCAGAACGGGATT
This sequence comes from Terrimicrobiaceae bacterium, assembly GCA_041738805.1. Lineage (GTDB taxonomy): Bacteria > Verrucomicrobiota > Verrucomicrobiia > Chthoniobacterales > Terrimicrobiaceae > JAJTZA01. Next base: position 33,667 of record JBGSPC010000005.1, read on the forward strand.
TTTGCCTGATCTTTGGCGAGGTGGTAGTAGCGTTCCTTGACAAACAGCGCGGGTAGAACACCTCCTGCAATAATAAAACCGGCAAGGATCATGCTCCAATACCGCATACCCACCATCGTGCTCCCGCCGAAGACATCGGACTGTGCAAATCGAAACACCCATGGCAGCAGCAGCGTGAAGGCAAAGCTGAACATCATCTTGTAACTCGAAACCACCGTGCGCTCGTTGTAGTCGGGTGTCATCTCCAGCCCCAACGTGTGATAGGGCACGGTTTGGATCGTCGCGCAAAAATAAAACACCAACATTGCAACCAGATAATACAGGAAGAGTGGTTGGGTCTGACCGGCCCAGGACTCCGGCACAAGCCAGATCAGGATGAAGGCACCCGCCGTGAGAAATGATCCCACAAAGATGAACGGCCGCCGCCGGCCCCATCGCGACCGTGTGTCATCGGACCACTTGCCTATCAGCGGATCGGTGAACGCATCAAAAATCCGCGAAATCATGAGGACAAGACCAACCAGCGAGGGGCTCAGACCAAGGGTGATATTATAGATCGGATTGGCCAGGCCTTTGACACCATCCGTCGAGAGTTGAAAGCTGCCCGATCCCGCCCCGTAGAAAAATTTTTCCCAGAAGGGAACCCGGTCGGCAGATGAGGTTTGTTTTGGTTTCATATATTCAGGACCGGCTCTGACGGATCTGCAGGATCTCTTCCCATTCGCGCACCCCGCAGCGGGAAGCCCAACGCTGATAGTCAGCCGCAAGTTCAGCGACGACAGAGGGATTGGCTGGGGCCAAGTCATGAGTCTCCGAGCGGTCGGAATCAATGTCAAACAGTTCCCAGGCGTTGGGAAATCTACGCACAAGTTTCCAGCGCCCTTTGCGCACGGCTTTATTCCCCTCATGTTCCCAGCACAGAATTTGCCGTCCGTGCGGTTCGTTCCGGAAGGTCGGAAGAAGGCTGAATCCCTCGTGCGGGCAGACAGATGCCCCTTCGCGTTCCAGGGGATACTTCGCTCCTGTCATTTCGATAAATGTCGCCATGAGGTCAGGAAGTTGCGCGGGTTGTTGGCGTATCTCCCCTTGCGAGGCGATGCCCTCCGGCCAGTGAGCGATGAATGGGGTCGCAATCCCGCCTTCATGAACCCAGTGTTTGTAAAGGCGGAAGGGCGTATTGGAAAGATTCGCCCATTCGATGCCGTAGCTGCTGTAACTTTCCTCCCCGCCCGGCATGAGCTCCGCACTGTTCCCAAATTGCACCGGCACCCCGTCACGCGTTGACATCGTGGCGGTATGCTCTTCGCGAACCTTTCGTTCCCACCACACGGGGTCCGGGTTCAATGATTCCGCGCACCCGCCGTTGTCAGAGAGAAACAGAAGAAGGGTGTTTTGGAATTGTTCCGTTTCGCGAAGCGCGTCAAGAACGCGGCCGATCCCTTGATCCATCCGGTCGATTTGCGCCGCATAAACTTCCATACGCCTTAACTGCCAGGCCTTGTCGGGCACATCCTCCCAGGCAGGAATGGCCGGATCGCGATCACTCAGGTCACAGTCCGCGATCCCCTTGGTCTTCAATCGCGCCAACCGCTGCTCACGAAGAAGATCCCAGCCATCATCAAACCGGCCCCGGTACTTTGCGATGTCTGCAGGACGCGCGTGCAGGGGCCAGTGCGGAGCCGTGAAGGCCAGGTATTGGAAAAATGGGTGGTCAGGATAGTTCTTCGCATGCTCCCGGATTTGCCGGACGGCTTCATCGGTGAAGGCGTCCGTCTTGTAATATCCCTCGCCTGCTTCTATGGGCTCGTTGTTGCGGAAAAGCGCGCCGGGACAAAAATAATTCCCGCAGCCGTTAAGAATGCCATAGAAATCGTCAAACCCCCGCTGACACGGCCAGTTGTGCTTCGGGCCACCGGCCTTGATGTGCCGCGTCACATGCCACTTGCCAGAGAGATAGGTCCTATAACCCGCTCCCTGTAGCACCTCGGCCAGCGTCACAGTGTCCGGCCCAAGATCACCCAGATATCCATCCACGCCGAAGTCCAGCGTCATGTGCCCCACTCCCGCTTGATGGGGGTGCAGCCCGGTCAGGAGAGAAGCCCGTGATGGACAGCAACGCGCGGTATTATAAAACTGCGTGTAGCGCAGCCCGCCCGACGCCAGCGCATCGAGGTTCGGCGTTTCGATCTCCCCACCATAACACCCAAGATCGGAAAATCCCATGTCATCGCTCAGGATCAGAATAATGTTCGGGCGGTCGGAACGGGTCACAGCATAATTTTGCCGTGTGCAAAGCCATACGTCAAAAACAAATAATCAAAGCATTGATGCTTGCCGTTGGTTTAATCTTTGTCATTTTCGTGCTCCCCTTCAGATTCGCCAAGACGGATCGTGGTGCCGAGAAGTGGGAGTGTGACGGTTCCTTCGACAGTGTTGTATCCCGAAAAAAGTCCGACCAACCCTGCGGCAGAAACCAGGAGGAGGACGAGTCCCCAAGCCGGATGGGAAGAGCGAAGCGCAGCCTCAGGAGGGGCAGGTTGCCTGATTCGTAACGGTCGCGGCTTGGACATTGGCGGCAACTAAAAAAACGCCAAGAAAACGGGCAAGCAGGGTCATGGATGAAAAAGTCGGAAAAAGCGGTTGCCTGCGGGATTTGTGAGCGGGACAAGATTCTGGCCTCCGCTGGCATTCACGGGGAGGGATGAAGTTGTAAAACTGTTCTGGCTCAGGTCGGGACTTTCCTGCAAGACCCAGCCAGTCGCTGAAGAAGGCCATGCGATAAGCAACGTGTCATGCGCAGTGCTGCCAATTTTCAGGATTGGCAGAAAATTCGCCACCAACGAACGGTTTGCACTGGCAGTAAAAGAGTAACTCGTTTCGCTTCCGACGATGGTGCCACCCTCGGTCCAGTTATTGAATTCATATCCCACGGCAGCCGTGGCGATCAGCGTGCCGCTGTTTCCGGTGGCATAGCCGCCAGAACCGCTCACCGTGCCGCCCGGCGCAAAAGACGATGTTGCGGCGACAGTATATCCTGCGGCAAAGTTCGCGAGCAGGTTTCTTGGGGCGAGGATGCTGAATGTGTAGCCCGGTGACGTGCTTACGATATTACCGCCCTCCGTCCAATTTAGAAAAACATAGCCGGTCTTTGGTGTGGCGGAAGCGGTGACGCTTGTCCCGATCACGTAGGTATTTGTGCCATTAACTGTGCCCATGGTTGTGGATGAGCTTGTCAGCCCGAGTTGGTAGGCCGGTTGGAAGTTCGCGACGAGTGTGCGGTTCTGTGTCGCAGGGAAGGTCAGTTGTGATGCAGAACCCACGATGTTGCCGCCTTCGGTCCAATTCACAAATGCGTAGCCGGTATTCGCCGTGGCGGAGAGGTTTACGATGGCGTCGAGTGTGAATGTGCCCTCGCCCGCCACCGTTCCGCCAAGCGCCGAAGATGACGTCACACCGATGGCATGAGTCGTCGGGACATCGGCTGAGAGGGTCATTGCGAGATCTCCCGTGCCTCCGTAGTAGCTGTTCCCCATGCGGCGATAGTGCGCATTGTTGCCGCCGGAGCCCGTCGCATGGCCCCAAGTGAGAGGATAGACATACTGCGAAGCCTCGATCTGAATCCAGTAGCCGGTGCCTCCTGTGGCCACAAACGACGTGGGCAGCGTCACCGAATAATCATACATTTGCACGCCACCTGCGAGGCCTGCCGCCGACTCGCCGGCGTTGCCGGTGATCGTATATTTTTTCATTACCGGATTCGCGAGGTCAGGGTAGAAGCCATTGGCCGTGGAACCGTAAATTTTGATGACGAACTCCACAACTGGATTGGCCGCCTGATTATTTCCGGCGTAGCCGCCGCGCCAGCGCAGGTGGGAAATCCCAACCGTTGTCGCGGTCGTGAATTTTTCGAACCGATATTCCATGCCGTCCACATTTCCCTCCGGCGCAAGATAAGATGAGAGCATGAGCGTGCCGGATGTTGTGGCCGGCTGGGAAAAGACGACGCCGAGGTTCGTTGCCGAAGGGGTAAAGTTGGCCACAAGCTCGCGATCCACGGCCGCAGCAAACGTATAGACCGCACTGGTGCTCACCGGCACACCGTTTTCCGCCCAGTTGACAAATGCGTAATTGGCCGATGGCGCGGCTTCGACAGTGACATTGCTGCCATTCACAAAACTTCCATCTCCGTTTGTGGTGCCGCCCGTGAGTGGCGATGCGGATGTTGTGATCGCCGAGCCCGCCGTAAAGTTGGCGGTTAGCGTACGATGTCCAACAACGGTGAACGTGTAGTTGGGATTGGTGCTGACAGCCGTCCCATTTTCGGTCCAGTTCAAAAATGCGTAGCCCGCATTCGGCGTGGCCACAAGCGGGGCTGCGGAGTTTTCTGGATAAAGGCCCGCGTTGTCGACTGTGCCCCCATCCGCAGGGGATGCTTCCGTAACAATCGAATAAACCGGCCCGTCTGAGGTCACAATGCTGAAGGCCGCATCACCGGGAGCGGCTTGAAAATAATAATCCGCCTGACCGGAAATTCGCCGGAAATGCCATCCGTCGCCTGTGCCAGATGCAAAGCCCCAATACGGGATGCCGCCCACGAACTCTGCCTCGATCTGTACCCAGTAGAGCTTGCCCGCCTGCGCCTGAAAGACCGTCGGCAGCACAAAATGATAATCATAAACCGGCACACCGCCAAATACTCCGACGGCTGTCTCCCCTGCCGTATCGCCCGTATCATACGCAACCAGCGTCGCCGGGGTGGCCGGATACTGCGCTCCGAGATGCGGTTGGGAAAGCCCGGGCGTGGATTCATAGATGCATACCCGGAAGTTCACAATGTTGCCACCCCAGTAGGCCATCTGCGGATCGTAGCCTCCGCGCCAGCGGATTTCCGTGACGGCCTGCGCCGTTGGCACGCTGAATGCATCCCAAACAAATTGATCGTAATCCGATCCGTTCGGTTGATAGCGCGAGGACATCCTCAGTGCCCCAGCGCCATCGTGCGGTTGCTCAAACACAATGCCCGCATTGGCCGCAATGACGGAGAAAAGGAGGACAAACAGGGGTTTCATGATGAATTAGAGCTTCCGAAAGACAAATGACAGGACTCCATGGGATTTATGACACGGATGTCATCTTCCGTGAGACGCCCTGTCATTCACATGGCCTTTCCTCACGTCATGTGTCAGACTTGCATAACACCCGAACCCTCCACAGTTCACGACATGAGAGTCCTTCTTGCTGAAGACGAAAAAAAAGTCGCCAACCACATTCGTAACGCCCTGCGGCAGGAAGGCCATGCCGTGGATGTTGTGCATAACGGCAATGATGCGCTGAGCCTTGCGGTAACGACTCCCTTCGATGCCATCGTTCTCGATGTGATGATGCCGGGGCGGGACGGATTAAGCGTGCTACGGATCTTGAGGGAGAGGCAGATCACATCCCCCGTCATGTTGCTGACAGCAAGGGGGGAGGTCTCCGAGCGCGTCGAGGGGTTGCGCCTCGGGGCCGATGACTATCTCTCGAAGCCATTTGCCATGGAAGAATTGGTGGCCCGCGTCGAATCGCTGGGAAGGCGCGGCGGAGGCCAGGGGCTGACACTTCTCAAGGTTCATGATCTGACCGTTAACCTTGTGACACGCGGGGTCGAGCGGGCCGGGAAGCCCATCGAGCTTCACGGGCGGGAGTTTGCACTGCTGGAATATCTCATGCAGTCACCGGGACGGGTGCTGACCCGCGCTCAGATCACCGAGAGGGTTTGGGACTACCACTTTGACACCGGCACCAATGTTGTGGACGTGTATATCCAACGTTTACGTAAAAAGATCGACGATGGTTTTGAGGAGAAGTTGATTCACACCGTGCGCGGAGTCGGTTACGCGCTGCGTCCGCCGGAATGAATCCGCTCACCCTGGAAAAGCGTGTGATGGTGTGGTCGGGAGTCCTTGTCGCGATTGCGCTGCTGGTTTGCGGCGGAGGCGGGGCGCTTTACCTCTACCTCCAAGCTGTGGAGGACCTCGACACGCGCGCCAGCGGATTGGCGAACGACTTCTTTCAGCATGCGCGGGAGCACGGAGGTGAGTATTTCAACTGGAACGACCGCCACGAGGTGCAGGAATGGCTGCCGGGACCACTTTCGGACCAACTGGTCGAACTTCACCGCAATGGGGAAATTTACAGCCGGTCCGCGAAGCTGGGCGACACGCAACTTCCTTCCACAGCCATTCCCCGATTCTTTGACCTGCCGCAGGGCCGCATGCGTGTGGCATCCTTCAGCGACATGGGCGTCACAATGAATGTTGCTGTTTCTGCCGACCGCATCGTCCGGCTTCTGCGCGGCTTTTTGGTCATCTTTGGCGCCGGGTTTCCTTTGATGCTGGTTCTCGTTGTTTTTGGAGGGCGGTGGATTGCGCATCAGGCACTTCGCCCGGTTCAGCGTATCGCGGACGAAGCTGAGGGAATCACCTCGCGGCTGCTTTTCCGCAGAGTGTCCGTGCCGCCTGCCGATGACGGCATCCGCCGGCTCGCGCTTGTCCTTAATGCCACCTTGGACCGCCTGGAAGCAAGCTTTCAGCAGGCCATGCGCTTTAGCGCTGACGCATCCCACGAATTGAAGACGCCACTGACCATTCTGCACGGCGACATCGAAGCACTTCTCAAGTCTTCCTCTCTTTCTGACGCGGACCGGGTCTGCGTCGCAGAAATTTTCGAAACAGCAAAGCGCCTGAATGCGATCACCAAGAGCCTGCTCCTGCTAGCACAAACAGATGCTGGACGGCTGACGTTGGACCTCCGTCCTGTGGATTTTGCGCGTGTCCTCGACGATTGCGTCTATGATGCCCGCATCATGGCAGATGCCCGCATGCTAACATTGGATGCGGAAATTCCCGACAAGGCGACTGTCCTCGGGGAGGAGGTCCGCCTGAGCCAGATTGTGAGCAACCTTCTCGACAATGCGGTGAAATACAACCGGCCGGGCGGAAATGTCCGGGTTTCCCTCCAGCCCGCCGCCGGGATGTGGACCCTCGAAGTTTCAAACACCGGGCCAGGCATCCCGCCAGAACACGCCCCAAGGATTTTCCAACGATTCCACCGCGGGTCCCACACTTCCGGCATCAGCGGGCACGGGTTGGGCCTGAGCCTTTGCTCCGAACTCGCCCGGGCCCACGGAGCGACCATCTCTATGGTTCGTTCCGACACAGAATGGACGACGTTCCGTTTTTCACTCCCCTTTGCGGGGTAGCAGGGTTGATCTGCGATGTGAGTTTGATTTTCTTCTTTATCAGACTGAATCACATCGCTTTCTCTTCCCCGTGGGTTTCAGAGAGCGATGTGATCGGCTCGGTTTTCCCGGACTTTTCTGCGAGGGACATGGCACGGATCACCCGGAGTGCCATGACAGTTTCTTCAGATGTCAGTTCGCCTTCCAGCGGCTTTCCCAGAATCGCCTTGCGAAACGCGCCCCATTGGTAGTCCTCCGTGCTCCCTGCAGCCACAGCCCGCAAGGTGTAGGGGGCCTCCGAACGATTGACGACAACCGAGAGCTCGGGATGTGTGCGGGGAGATCCATTGAGGCTGGGGCCCACGTTCCGGTAAACGGTTCCGTTCTCATGGTTCAGGGTCAGCGAGCTCAGCCACCATTGGGCATCATTCACACAAAAGGACGAAAAAACATTTGCGATGGCACCATTCTCAAACAAAAGACTGATCTGGGCATTGTCGGGGGTGGGACGGCCGGTGAGCAGGCGGGAACTCATCACTGAGACGGCTACGGGCTTTCCGATCAGGCGGACCAAGTCATTGATCAGATATATTCCCAGCCGGAAAATCGGTGCGACCGGGCATTTTTCGGGATCATCATACCAGGATCCATCAGCAGTTTCGCGATAGCTGGACCAAATATCGGCTCGGGCTGCGATGGGACGCCCGAGGTCAAGCTCTTTGCGCCACTGCAGGATTTGGGCCAGGTCGGGAGAGGGGAGAGGCGTGGGAGAATTCAAATGAACAACCCGGCCAAGGGACTTTGCCAACTCAAGGACTTTCAGAGCAGCCCCGGGGTCAACCTCCACCGGCTTGGTTGTCATGACATGTTTGCCAGCCTCCACAATTTGTTGAATCATCGCTGCGCGTCCGAAGGGGCCGGTCATTAGACAGACAGCCGGAAAGGTTTTGTCCGCCAGGAGATCTTTCAAATTGTAATACCCTTTCACTCCGTAGGCGCTCGCGCAGGCGTCCACTTTTTCTTTTTCTTTGGAGCAAACAGCGGCCAGTTTGAAATATTCCGAGGCCGGGCCATTGAGAATTTGATCCCGAATGATGCTGTCGCCCCAGTTCAGGCCGACCATGGCGATGTCGATTTGTTTCATTTTTCTGCGGGAGTAAAGACAGTCAGACCGGAAAGATCCTTGCGCTGCGGTGCAACGAGGCTGAGAAGGTAGCCGATCACAATACAGGAGAGGATGGCAATGGGGAGATAGGTGCCCCAGTGCAGGTGAGTGAACGCTTTCACCAACGCCGTGGTGATGATGCTGCCGATGACCCCGCAAATCGCTCCAAACCCGTTCGCCCGTTTGGTGAACATGCCAAGTGAATACACGCCAACGATTCCGCCCCCGAGCAAGGCCCCCAATTGACTCCAGACGACCATCATCGACTTGATATCCTGTGCTGCCAACGCTAGCGCCATCAGGGTCCCAATGATGCCCACCACATAGGAACTTGCCTTGAGGCTGAGAAGTCGCTCGCGGTCGGTGGCCCCCTTGCGGAGCTTCATGTAAAAATCCTCCGTGAACAAGGTGGCCACGCTGTTCATGATGCTGGCCACGGTGCTCATCGACGCCGCAAAGATGGCAGCAATAATCATCCCGGCCATACCGATTGGCATCGCTTGAGCCACAAAGATCGGCACGACCTGATCGTTCAACGCGGCAGGGTCAAACTTGCCCGGGTGCGCATGAAAGTAGGCAAAAATTGAAAGCCCCATCACATTGACAAGAATCCCGATGATAATTCCGCAGGCGGTGCTCATGGCATTGACCTTGCGAACTTCGGCAAGGGGTGCGGAAAACACCCGCTGGATCACGGGCTGGTCACCGGCCGTTGCCACCGTGCACGTGACAAACTGCATCAAGATCAGCACCCAAACCGCCGGCACTGCCACATCCCACGTCACCAGCGCAAAATCAAATTTTCCATAGTCCTTCCCAATCTGAAAAAACTCCCCCACTCCGCCGGGCAATCCCGTGATGCAGACGTAAATGATCGCCAGAGGGGCAAGCAACATCAACGCCGCCTGAAAAACCTCCGTCCAAATGACTGCCTCAAAACCTCCCACCGCCGTGTATATCGTCGTCAGAAGCCCCATCACGAGCACGCTGATATACACATTGATCCCGGTGACGGCCGAGATCGCGAGGGCTGGCAGGACAAGGACGACGCTTGATCTGGCAAACGTTTGAAAGAGGATGGACTGCAAACTGGAGACAATCCGCAGGGTCTTGTTGAACCGGCGCTCCAGATATTCGTAGGTCGAGGTGATTTCCAGCCGCCGCAGCATCGGAAAAATGAAGTACGCCGTGACAAAAAAGCCCGGGATAAAGGCAATCAGCGGAAAGAGCCATACGAGATTGGTGGCAAATGACAGCGCTGGGATCGCCATGAAGCTGATTGCAGAGGCCCCGGTGGCAAACATGCTGAGCCCTGCCGCCCACCACTTCACCTTGCGGTTCCCCAAGGAGAACTCCTCGCTGGATTCCTGGTTACGGAACGAGAATCCGATCCAGCCCAGGATCACAAAATAGAGAATGATAACCGCATAATCCAGCCACTGGAGCGATCTCACAACACGTTGAGGTCGAATGCTGACAGCCTCCATTGCGCCATTCCCGCCTTGCCCTATGATGACCATGCCGCCGATCGCCTTGGCCGCAACAGGCCGGGCAACCGCCGTGTCCAGATCAAGTTTTGACCAAGCATCTGTGAGGGTGTGGAAAAACCATGAGATGGCGGTTCCCTCTTTTTCTTGTGTTTCCCCCGCCGGCGCACTCAATCCGCCCAGGAGAAGAACCTGAGCCTGTCCAATTGGTAGCGCCGCCGCGCCTTGGATTGGCGATGGCACGTCGCTCATGCGCTTCCACCCCGCCACATCGGTCCCCTCCAGCGGCTTCGGACGGAACACCCAGGTCTCTTGCAGGAGGCTTCCCTTCTCTCCCACTCCGCCAAAAATGCAGAACATGCCGTATTGTTCGGTTGCAGCAAAATAGGCCCGGCCGAGCCCGGGAAAAGCCGGCCCGGTTTTCCATTCCATGGGATTCGTCAAATCAAGCACCAGGAGATCTTTGCTGAGCGCCGTCAGTTCGACTGAAGGAGAACCTCCGAACACATAGAGTTTTTCGCCGATCACCGCTGCTCCCGCACCAACAAGCGGCTGCGGTAGTGCCATAAGCGGACGAAGCGTGGGGTGACCGCCATTGATTTCCAGCACAGAGACTGCGCTTGATGGTTTTCCATCCAGCACTCCACCAACAAGAATCCATTTATCACCCCACTTGGCAGACGCTGTAAATTTCGGGGCAGGGACGCCGGAGTTTTTCCATGACAGATTGTTGCCGGCGGTCGGCATCATCCACATGGTAAATCGCTCGCTCTCCGCCCCTGCGACAACAAGAAGACTTCCCATCGGGGCGAGAAATCCCCCCGTCACATCAAAGGGAGGTGGTGGGAGCGGGGTCGCGGTCATCTGCTGTGGGGAAAGCTCTCCGGCCTGTGCGGTCAGCGTGATGGTGAGAAGGGTCAAGAGCAGGAATTTCATGATGAGGCGATTGAAAGAGAGAGTTTTTGGGTAAATCGGAATCAGCGGATTGTTTGGGGGGACGTGGTGTCGCCCGGGGCAAGGGCGGCTTTAAAGGCGATGCGCCGGATTGATTCCGAGGGATGTTCAATACGGTGTAAAAGTCTTCTCACCGCAGCAATCCCGAGCTCTTCCCCGGGAAAATCCAAGCTTGTCCATCGAGTCTCATTGGCAGAATGACGGCCCGACGGGTAAAACACCCCGACCAACAAATTTCTTATGTCATCATCCCCGCAGAAGCGGGCATTATTAATCAAAAGCTCCGCAGACGGACCATCAGGGCAGATCCACGAGTGAACTCCGTTTTTGATATGATCGAAGAGCTCCCCACAGTGCGCTGCCTCCCGCTTCTCAGGATCGATTTGGCGCGGCACCTTAACCACCGGCTCCTCCCGGGTGCGTCCCCGCACGGTTTTGAAGGCGTCATGCAGCCTGTTATAAAGCGTGGGTCCATGACAGAATCCAAAATATCCGAGGGGCCCTGATCTTACTGCTTCAAGGTGGGCAACAAGGGCTCTCATCGCCTCCAACTCATCCAACCCCACCACATCACACTCCGGATAGTCGTAGAGCATCGAAACCACCGGATGACCAAGTTGCAACTCGGCCACCACCGGATCCGGCCACTCGTTCAGCAAAACAATGCCGTCCACCTGGCCGGTCCGCATGGCCGGCGGCTGCCATTTTGGATTCAAAATGCTCTCTGGAGCTTCGTGAGGGGTCTGATGCGTCACGATTGAGACATTGAACTCAATGGCCGCCTGACTCATCCCTGCCAGGGCATCATATGAAACTGAGCGGGTGTCATTGCGTGACAGTGCCAGGATCGTGCGTGTCTTGCCGCTCCGCACCAAACGCTGACGTCCCGGCCCCCGGTAACCTGCCCGTGCAGCCTCAGCCAGAACCCGTGTCCGCGTTTGCGTGTCGACCCCCTCGGCATTTCTCAGAGCACGGGAAACCGTGGAAACCGATAGACCCAGCGTGCAGGAGAGATCGGTCAATTTCATGAGGCAATTGTGGCCTTCAAATACTTTAAGGGGGAAATCATTGTCTGATGGGAATGTCGCAAACTACCGGTATTTGTATAGCAATATTTAGCAACAACAAGAAATTAAATTGCTTTTTATTATTTTGATGTTAAGACATTGTGTATACCTCCCATTCTTTCCCCCTGAAATATTGATGATATCTTTGGCCTCCACGACGAGCATTAAAAGGCGTCCCTTGCAGGATGGTTTTGTCCTGGTGTCTGTTCTGTTGATTGTTGCTTTGGCAACGGTGTTGGTAATTGTTGCAAGTATGATGGCTCAGGTGGAGCGGACGGCTGCTTCGAACTCGGCCAAGATCGAGTCAGCCCGCGGCAATGCGCTATTTGCGCTGGATGTGGCGTTGGGCCGGTTGCAATCGGAAGCAGGACCGGATCAGCGGATTTCGGCCCGGGCGGAAATCCTGGATGACTCGGAGGCCACGACCAATGTGACCGGGGTGAATCAACAATACTGGACGGGGATCTGGAAAACGGGCACCAACAACCTGGATGTCGGCGGGAATCCGCAACGGCAAATCAGTCTTGGGGGTGTCACCCCCACAAAAGCCCAGATCGCGGCAAAAGCCGCATGGCTCGTATCAGGAACAAACAACAACCCGCTCACCTTTGCAGGCACCACCACCGGGAGCAGCCGGAACGCGGTGGTTCTGGCGGCCAACTATGGACCCACCCGGACCAATGTGATCGTTCCGCTTATGCCTGTTGTTCAGGGAGCGACCACAAACGGGGCCTATGGCTATTGGGTCAGCGATGAGGGCGTGAAGGCCAAGGTCACACAGACCACACCGACGCTCGGAGCAAGCGGATTTGCCGAGAATAAACTTCATTTTGCTGCTGCCCAGGCATTGCCGCAGAACACAGGTCTTCTCGGTGGTAATAATTCCGTGGATTGGCGCGACTCTACGAACGATGCGGTAATTTCAAAAACCACAACAATCGCCTCTTTGCAGAATCTTCCGGGAACCGTACCTGGCAGCCTTGAGGGGGCTGAAGCGTCGCGCTTCGCGGCCGACGCAACCACCCATAGTTACGGACTACTTTGTGATGTTCGTCGCGGCGGGTTAAAAAAAGACCTCACAGCGGCTTTTGAGGACTCAGGAAACACCGCAGGAGTCAACTATGCGAAGCTCAACCCCGGCGGCACAGCCCAAGTTTTCAGCGCGGTATCGGATGGAATCGGGGCGGCACTGGGATCGTATCCTGTGGACGGCCTGAAGTGGCTTTCGCTCTACGCCCACTACAATCTCTACAAAGGGACCCTACCCTCGGTGAACATGTCGGGAAGGGTCACCAACCCCTCGGGGGTATCACCCGGGGGCATCGGCAATCCCAATGGGTCCCGTCCTTTCGACGTCAGGATGCGGGGGGTCGGCTGGCAGGACTCATCTTTCACGAATGGCACCAATATCTGCTACGGCATCCTGGCACCAACTTTTCTGGGCTATCGCTGGGACACCAGCATCTCATCAACAAGGAACGGCACCGACGCCGGAGGAAGGCCACTCTACAATTTGCAGCTTCACTACTACTTTCAAATCATCCTGCACAACCCCTACTCGGTCGCCATAGTCAGTCCCTTGAAAAACTTCCGGTATGGGCGTGCTCTCGCTGCTGCCGGAAACATCTACCTCGAGACGAATATCTCGGATGGAGGGTCTAGCAACTGGTATTACACCGCAGTGAACCAGGGGGCAACTTTGCAGAGAATGATCTTTGCAACATCCTTCGATGACACCGCGAGGCTTGAGCCCGGTGAGACGAGGGTTTTCGGGCTCGATTCCACGGTGAGTGGGCTTACTGTGAAACAGGCTTGTGAGTATAGGGATACGGCTGCACCGTACGGCTTTGTGAGTAATGGCTATTCGCCGACTTTCACTCGAACAGCGAATCTGCAGCGCATCACCGCGTTTGATGCTGGCAGCCCAACTGATGCGACCAAGGACACGTATGCAGCGGTCCCGCCAATTCCCGCCGGTGCCTCGATCTCACTTCGCCTGACTCTACGTCCGACCGCTGCTGCAATTTCAAATCCCACGACGAACACCAACCCAGCATCAAGATACACGATTGATGGAAGCGGTAGTGCGGATGTCAGCGTTCCACAGGCGACCATGTGGTGGACAGACGGAGGCCAGGGCGGTTCGGTTCTCAGTCCAATTCCCGCCAGAGCCGGATCGAGCGGACGGCGAGCCTTTCAATCCAGTGCTCCAGGGAGCATTGCGACGGGCTCGACGGGGTCGATTTCGCGTCCGACATTTGGGCCTATTGCAGTTGAAACCATCTCGGAAACCCAAGTGCTCAGTATGTTCATCCGGCGAAAGGGCCTGATTCCATCAAACAGTTCACAATACACAAACTCCTCGCTCGTGGTTCCCCTCCTTTCAGGCAACAGCGCCGGGTTCAATCCAATTTTGGACATGTGGAATTGGCGTTACTGGGATGAACTGTTTGTCGGTCGAAGCGACACTTGGCCCAGCTACCCTCCGGCAACTTCGGAGATACAACTTGATCTGACACCGGCAGGACTCACGACCACGAGTTGGGGTGACCAAAGCGCGGGAGTGGCCATCCCTGGAAATCGGCGGGTTTTGATTGACGTGCCAATTCAGCCCATGGTCTCGCTAGGTCAATTCATGCACCTTCAACCGGTGTATATGTGGGACACCGGTGCCTATAAAAACCTGAGCTTCGGCAGCATGTTCGTGGGGGGGTCGATCCCTTCCGCTGAGGTGCCCCTCTCCCAGAACGTATTTGACTCGGTTGGAGGCCAGCAACACCTGTTCCTCGACCAAAGTTATCTCGCGAATCAGGCCCTTTTTGACAGTTATTTCTTTTCAACTATTCCGCCCGCCTCGCCCTCTCCATCGGGAACGGTTTGGCCAAGTTACTGGACTCAGTTCAACGCAGCAAACCCCGGCCCACTCCTCACCGATAGCTCTCAACCTTTACTCAATACAAGAATCAAACCCATCGCCAATGGTGGGCTTTCACCAACAATGGCCGATCTTAGGGACATGGACAAGGCGGCGGCCAACCTCGTTCTCGATGGAGCGTTCAATGTCAATTCGACTTCGATCGAAGCATGGGTTGCTCTGTTTTCAAGTCAATCAGGCGCCGCACTGACCCTTTTCGACGCGACTGATGGCGCTGATAGGACGATATCCGCAGCGACATTGCTGAATCCCATCACTCGATTCGCAGCGGGTAATAGCAATTCGCAGGTCAACGAAAGATGGTCGGGAGTCCGCGCACTAAGCAATGCCCAGGTCCGTGAGCTGGCAGAGAAAGTTGTCGAGCAGGTCAAGCTCCGGGGTCCATTTCTGAGCATGGCCGACTTCCTGAATCGCCGGCTCGGGGCATCCTCCGAACTGTCGCGCGCGGGGGCGCTGCAGGCGGCGATTGACCGCACGCCGTTAAACGATGGAATAAAGACGGGCAGCGCAGTGAATGTCACCGCCACCGTTGCAAATGCCGTTGCAGCGGGCTGGCCACGTCCGATTCCTGAGAATATGCGGGACGCCTCAAGCGCAGTTGGAGTTGCTTGGGATTCGGCAATTGGCGCTCCCGGCTATTTGATGCAACAAGACCTTGTTCAGGCGTTTTCTACCATCATGGTCGCCCGATCCGATACTTTTGTGGTGCGTGTTTATGGCGAGGTCCGCAACCCGATCAAACCGGCAGCTGCACCCGAGGCATTAGCACGCGGTGAGGCGGTCGTTCAGCGCATTCCAGTATTCGTCGATACGTCTGACCTGCCCGAGAAGCAAGTAGCCCAACTCTCGGGAACTAATTCCTCCCTCGGGCGCAAATTTCAAATCGTCTCTTTCCGATGGCTCTCCGAAAATGAAAACTAAGGTTATTCTCCTCCTCCTCTTCTCAGCGCTTACCGCGTTTGCCGAACCTGAAAAGACTGTGCCAGCGGTCTATTTTCGCACATTTGGAATCGGAGGCAATACCAGCGATTTGGTCTATCTCGATGGGGCCACTGCGAAGCCGATCATTATCGACGATGAAAGGCGGTCGGTATTTTACGAATACACCGGGTCGCCAGCTCCTTTGATTCTTGCCCGGATGGTCCCTGGCCCCGATGGCAAAACCGTCCCTCAGGAAGTCTGTCGCGCGGTGCTCCCTGCCCCTGACAAGCGCTTCCTCCTCGTCTTTCAAAAACGCACTGGTGAGGAGGAGTGGGCGGTGCTGGTTTTGCCCGACACGATCGCTAGCGTTCCGCCCGGGGGATATCGATTCCTTAATTTACTCGAGAGCAATGCCGGTATCATCCTTGGCGAGACCAAGCAAATAATTGAGCCCGGCGGTGCCTGGACCTCGGAGGGGAAGCCTGAATCCGGAAAAGTGGTCTTCAAAGTCCAGGTCTATAAAGTGCCTGGTCAGACCGCAGTTAATGTCTATTCGAACATCTGGGCCGTTGACTCCTCAAAGCGCCATCTCATTTTGATCGTCCCATCGACCGAGAGCCCTTCCGGCGTCGAAGTGAGGCGCCTGTCGGAAGATGTGAATGCGATTCCCGCCGATGCAGAATCTCCAAATCCCTCCACCCCATGAAAGCCCCTGTCCGCATTCCCACAGCCTTCTCACTCATTGAACTCCTTGTTGTTGTTGCCATCATTGGCGTCATGGCAGCGGCGGGCTCCGTCGCGCTCACCGGCAATTCGGGATCTCTTTCAGGAGCTGCCTCGGCCGCTTCCACCCTGTTTGGTCTGGCGCGCACGGAAGCCATCATGCGCCGTGTGCCAGCGCGGGTGATTGTTGACACCGTCTACGACCCGGCCAAACCTGACAACTACCTCCGGAGGCTTGCGGTTGTTGTGCAGAACGAGGGGGGAAATGGGTGGGAGCAGGTTTCGCGCTGGACCCTGTTGCCCGGCAAGGCGTTTTACAACAAGGACGCAAGCCGGAAACACAGCACGGTCACGATCACGGGGCTGGCTGGAGGCGCCAGTGCCGGACCGTATGAATACTTCGAGTTTTCGCCGAATGGTCAGGCGGCCGGAAGAGCCCAGTTTGTTCTCTCCAAAGGCTCAGTGCTGGGCGGGACTTTTCAAGAGACCGGCAGTGAATCCCGCGCTGGATTTTATCTGCACAAAATGGGGAAACCGACGTTTTTTGCGGACGCTTCAGAAATTCCAACCCCATGGTGAATCAGGAAAAGGGCTTCAGTCTCGTCGAAATCGTGCTTGCGGTCGGCATCATCAGCATTGCCCTCCTGGCGATTTTCGGCCTGTTCGGAACATCTCTCCGTTCAAATGCCGAGACCCTCTCGCAGCATGAATTCATGGGAGTCACCCAATCCTTTGGTGACTATCTCCATGCCACAAACGGCGGCACTGGATTTGGCAATGTCTTCAACTGGGTCAAGTCGCCGGGCTCTGCCCCTGAGATTTATTCGTTTGCCATGACCAATGGGTCTTTCACCAACGGGCTCGTCACTGACCCCGCCTTCCTGACGGCTATGGCACAGCGTCCCGGCCGGCTATTTCGTATGACCATCGCGCTTTCACCAAATATGCCAATCAGGGATTCGACAGGAAACGTCATTGCCCGGCCGTCGGTTTCCGATCTGCCCGCAAGCGCCGCCACTTACACGAATGAGGCCGTTCTTGCTATTCAGGTCCGCGCATTTTCTGTGCCGTCTCCGGGGGTCTCCGTCACCAGCCTTCAGCCGGTCTTCATCTATGACACCACAGTCCGGCGCTAGGAAAGTTTGAACTACCAATCCATGAAACCCGAAGAAAACGACTTCCGACTTGATCCCAAGGCCCGCTCCTTCCGTGTCAGCGACTTTGGTTGGCGGGATCTTCCGCTGTTGGTGGGAGCCTTTGTGTTGATGACTCTTGCCGGCCTGATCGCTGGGTGGCTTCCCTTGCATTCGCCTCCGGAATCCTGGCGCTGGGTGGCATCAGCCTGCTTGCTTCTGATAGCTGCGATTATCACGGGCCATTCCTGGTTTCAAAAGCGTGCAGGTAAATTCCGTCAGGACCTTTCCCCGGAGCTTCGTTCTCTGGCTGCTGATCCTGCGAATCATGCGGCGGCAATCAGGATGTTTCAAATTGAGCATCCGGGTGCCTCTTTGTCCTTTGCCAAACGACGGATTGAAGAGTTTTCCCGCACAGGACAATGAAAAATTCCTTCCACAACCGTTCCACCGGGTCCGCCAGGGTGAGGTCCGTTAGCAAGCCGGGAGAGCACTCCGGGTTCACCCTTGTTGAGATGCTGGTCGCGTTTGCTGTGGGGGCCATGGTGCTTGTTGCGCTCACCTCCATTGTGAGCCAATCCATGGCGGTTTCCCGAAAGTCCAACAATGTCCTGCTTTCCAACAATTCCGCTTCAACCGCCCTGGATCTTGTCACACGGGATCTGGCCTCTCTCGCTGTCACCGCGAAGCCTTATGAGTATTTTCATGTTGCCAAAGAGGGCGTCGGCAAAGTCAGTGACGTGGCCCGGCTTCTATTGGTGAGTTCGGGGGGCTTTGACTCTTCCAACCCTCCCGACTTCGGCCAGGCCCGTGCCATTTCCTATCGGTTGGTCAACCAGGATCCGATCAACCCGGGTGGAAGCCGCCCGATATATGGTCTCTACCGATCTGTGGTGTCCGTGGGAGACACGTTCACCAACTTTTTGGGTCAAACGAATCTTGCCGGTCCTTTCACCACAGTGACCGCATCACTGGATGACTTTGTGGTGGGTAACGTGATTGATTTTCAGGTCCGTGTTTTTTCGGAAGGCAACCAGTCACCAGCCAATGCCGTTGGCCAGGCACTTCAGCCGGTCCGGATCTCCGGGACTTCAGCACAGATCAATGGAACGGGCTATTCAGGCCCCGCTCTGTCATGGGCAGAGGTGAGCCTCACCGTGCTCATGGACCGGGACAATGCCATTTCGCGGTTTGAGGCCGGAACTCTCCCCCTGGATCAGGCCCGCTCCGAATATGGCTTTCGCCTCTCCCGAAGAGTCCCCATACGGACCCCGTTCTAAATCCCATGATGAAATCAATCACCGACTACGGTGCCAGTCCCGGCACAGAGCATCCTCAAACGTCACCCATTCAGCAGGCTTTGGATTCTGCCGCGTCAGCCGGAGGCGGAACGGTTTTTGTTCCGGCAGGTGAATACCACATTGGAACCATTGCCTTGCGTTCCCACGTCACCCTTCACCTCGAAAATGGTGCTGTCTTGAAAGGCAGTCCGAATATTGGGGATTATCCCGAAGTGGCGGGCGGCTTCACTGACGCTGTCGGGCAAAAAAGAAACCGCTGTCTGATTTACTCACACGGGACAACGGGCACGGCCATTGTCGGTCAGGGAGCGATTGATGGCAACGGGGGGGCTTTCGGCTATGAGGAGGATGGCAGGCCATTCATGGTGCGCTTTATTGACTGCAAAGATGTGCAGGTGACTGGGGTGACGCTCAGAGATTCGCCCGGCTGGGTGAGCCATTATCTTGGCTGTGAAAACGTCCTGATCCACGGAATCAACATCCGCAGCCGCACGAACGGTAACAACGATGGGATCGACATTGATTCGTGCCGTCGCGTGCGCATCTCGGATTGCGACATCGATACTGGCGACGATGCGATTTGCATCAAGGCCACCCGCGCCCGCCCCAGCGAAGACATCATCGTAACTGGTTGCCGCATCACCAGCACATGGGGAGCGCTGAAGCTCGGCACGGAGTCCGCCGGGGATTTCCGGAACATTCTCTTCAGCAATATTGTCATTCGTAACACCGAAGGCGGCGGAATCAAACTGATCAGCATGGATGGTTGTCGGATGGAGAATGTCGTCGCTGACAACATCCTTATGGATAATGTCTCTGGCCCGGTTTTTATCCGCCTCGGAGCGAGGTTAAGGAGGTATTTCGATGACGAGCCGGAGCGTCCCGTGGGCTCGATCCGCGGCGTGGCCTTGAGGAATATCCGGATCAAAGTCTGGGAGGAGGGTTATTTGCTTTATGGAAAGCTGCCCCGCAAGTCGGGAATTATCATCACGGGAATTCCAGGACATCCCATCGACGATGTCACCCTCGAAAATGTGCAGGTGGAGTTTCCCGGGGGCGGAGTGTTCTCGGAAGCTCCCGTGCCGGAGCAGGAGGCCGAATATCCCGAGTTCCCGTCCTTCCATCCTCTTCCATCGTGGGCGTTTTTTATCAGGCACATCCGCAAGCTTAAAATGCGCTCAGTGGAAATCTCATCGCGCGAACCCGACCCGCGGCCACCTTTTTTTTATGAAGATATCGCCCAATCCAGCTTTCAAGAAATCACCATCAATGGACATCCCCACTCGCACACTTAAAACCGCCCTCTCCCTTCTTCTCGCCGCCGTAACATGCTGTCACGCGCTCGAGCTTCATGTCAGCGCCGATGCCGCCCCGGGTGGAGACGGATCTTCCCGGAAGCCGTTTGCCAGTCTCGATGATGCCCGTCAGGCGGTTCGTTTGCTGAACCGGGCGGAAGGTGTGGTTGTTGTTTTGGCGCCCGGGGAATACATCATGCGTGAGGGGACGGTTTTTTCGCTGGAAGATTCCGGTACACCGGGAAACCCCATCATTTACCGGGCGGAGCCGGGGGCCGTCGCCCGTCTCTCCGCGGGTGTGAAGGTGCCGGCCGCTGCGTTGCTGCCTGTCACCGATGTGGCGATGCTTGAACGGTTGAGGCCTGAAGTGCGCGATCGCGTGCGTCGGATTGACCTTGATTCCATGGGCATCAAGGCACCCCGCTTTAAAGACAACTTTCGTGGCATCGAATTGATTGAGGTGTTTTGGAACAATGAGCGCCTTCCGATCTCGCGTTGGCCGAACACCGGCTATGCCAAGATTGAGAAAGTGACGGACAACGGAATCGTTTCGCCATTCGAGGGCAGCTTTATTTTTCGTGAGGATGAGGCTCCTTCACGATGGACGCAAGCCGCGAGGGAGGATGGTCTTTGGTTGCGCGGGTTTTGGCGTGTGCCCTGGGTGATCGAGGCCGCTCGTGTTGGCAACATTGATGCGGCATCCCGCACAATCACCCTTGCCGGCAAAGTGCAGAATGGCATCGGTTCGAAGTATCACCGTGCCAAAGACAATGGGCCGGGCGCTGGATCCGGGGATGAACCGTGGATGGCATTCAATCTCGTCGAGGAGATTGATTTGCCCGGTGAATGGGCGGTGCATTTCCCGAGCAACAGCCTCTATCTCCTGCCGCCCGAAGGGGAGGGAACCTTGATCATCTCCGATGTCAGCGAACCGGCATTGGCTTTCCGTGAGGCCTCGCACATCAAACTCGAAAACCTGACCATCGATGGCAGTCTCGGCGACGGTATCCGTATTGAAGGGGGTGAAGGGATTTTCCTTGGTGGCTGCAAAGTGCGAAACCTCGCGAGGGCCGGCATCGTTATCCGTGGCGGAAACAACCACACCATCCGTTCTTGCGATGTGACCCTCTCCGGCCTCGAGGGTATCGATATCACCGGGGGCAACCGGCAGACGCTTGAGCCCGGCGGCCATCAGGTTATCAACAACATCGTGAGCCAGGCAGGCGTGTATTTTCCAGCCTCCGCATTGCAGGCCGGTAATGGGCCAAGATCGGAAACGGTCGGTAACATCATTGCCAACAACCGCATCCATGACAGTGCCAATACGGGCATCCAATTCGCCGGGAATGACAACATTCTTGAGTTTAACGAAATCTACCGCATCGGCCTTGGGTCCAGCGATCTGGGCTGCTTTTACACGACCGGCGGCTGGACGTCCCGCGGCAACATCGTGCGGAATAATTTTGTTCACCATTCGATGAATGCCAACTCGTTTTATGTCGATGACGGGGACTCAGGTGACACATTTCTGAGCAATGTTGCCTACAAAACCGAGTCAGGAGGATTTGTGGGAGGCGGTCATGATCAAACGTTCCGTTACAATATCATCATTGAAAGCACACGGGCGATGCATGTGGATTCCCGTGGCGTCTCGCGCAAATACACCGCCCAGGACAGGAGGCTGCGCGGGGATCTCGATTCCGTCCCTTATCAATCCCCGCCATGGAGCGACAAATATCAGGAGCTTGTGCATATCCTTGAGGGCGACCCCTCGGTTCCATCGGGGATCCTGATCGAGAGAAATCTCTTTGTGAACTGTGAGACCGGGCTGCGAAAATCCGGCAAGGAGGGAGAGCTGGTTGGGATACGTTTTGAAGACAACGTGGAATCCGACGACATGAATCAGTTTGTGGATCCCGCGAATCTGAACTTTGGCCTCAAGCCGGATGCCGGAGTTTTCGCTGCGATTCCCTCTTTTCCGAATATTGATTTCTCAAGGATCGGGGTCCAGCCGGATGAATACCGTCCTGTGGTGCCACCACGGGATATGGAGCTTCTCCGGACCGGCCGCACCGATCGGGGGTTTGATTCCCAGACAGACCTCGATGCTTCGAATCGTTGAGGTCCTCAAAAAATCCAGACCATGAACATATTCTTTAATGCGCATCATTCGCCGGTGGGAGCCTTTGCGTCGTTCACCCTCGGTTTTCCCGGAGCAAAGGGAGGACTGGGATTGGAACTCGGCGGGCCGGCCAATGAGAGTGTTTTTGTTGGTTTGGAAAAGGCCTCGGGCAAGGGCTACGAGGCGCTCCCGTTTTTTGCCAGCAGCGCCGACTCCGCCAAACGATACGATGTGGGCTCGGATGCTCAGCTCAAACAGGGCCGCGTCTCTGCGTTTCCGGCAAAAAAAATCGGAAGGGACTTCAAACTTGGCTCGGACACTTGGACCGCCGGTGACCTGAGTTTTTCAATCTTCTCCGCGCCGAAATCCGTCCCGGATCCGGCTGCCACCGGCAAAGCAGCGATGATGGCTGCATTGGTGCCGGCCGTTTTTGCAGAGATCGTGGTGGACAACACAAAGTGCAACCGGGCCCGCAAAGTGTTTTTCGGATATGAGGGCTCGAATCCATTTTATGGCACCCGCCGATTGGATGATGTGTCCGGCGGTAAGTATGTCGGAGTGGGGCAGGGGCCGATGACTGCCATCGTGAGTTCGTCGCCAGGCTTGTTATCCGGCACGGGGTTCACGTTGGATCAGGTGTTGGAGCCGGACTTCGTGGAGAATCTGGCTTTCGGACTCGGGGGTGTCGGAGCGTTGATGGCCGTGGTGCCAGCTGGTAAAAAACAAGCCTTTAAGTTCGCTGTTTGCTTTTTTCGCGATGGGATCGTCACAAGCGGACTCCCGGCGAAATATTTCTACACGCAGTATTTTCGTTCCATCGAAGACGTTGCCATTTACGCGCTGGCGCAGTGGAGTGAGCAAAAGTCACTGGCACTCAGGGCGGACGCGCAGATCGCGCACTCGAAGCTGACTGAAGCTCAGAAATTCCACATTATCCATGCGGTGCGCAGTTATCTGGGGGCAACGGAATTTCTTGTCACCAGGAAAGGAGAGCCGTTCTGGAGCGTGAATGAGGGAGAGTACCGGATGCTGAACACCTTTGACCTCACCGTGGATCATTTGTATTTCGAGTTGGACCGGAATCCCTGGGTGGTTCGCAACCAACTCGACTGGTTTGTTAAACGCTACAGCTACCGTGACAAAGTGCGGTTGCCAGGCGATAAAACCGGCTATCCCGGCGGAATCAGCTTCACCCACGACATGGGCATCGCGAACTGCATCTCGCGCCCCGGGCATTCGTCCTATGAAAAGGTCGGCCTGGACGGGTGCTTTTCGCACATGACCCATGAGCAATTGGTAAACTGGGTTTGCTGCGCCGTGAGCTATGTGAAGAAGACCGGAGACACACGCTGGCTCAAAATAAACCGGCGCATTTTCCGTGATTGTCTGACGAGTCTGGTGAACCGTGATCACCCGGACCCTCGCAAACGCGATGGCGTGATGAGTGCGGATTCTTCGCGATGCCTCGGGGGGGCGGAAATTACCACCTATGACAGCCTGGATGTCTCGCTCGGGCAGGCCCGCAATAATCTTTATCTCGCTGTCAAAACCTGGGCTGCTTACCTCGGATTGCGTGAAGTTTTTTTCGCCCTTGCCAATCCGCGTGCTGCCCGCCTTGCTGGGGGTCAGGCTGCACGTTGCGCTGCGACGATTAGTAACAACATGCGGGAGGATGGATATATCCCTGCGGTGATGGGGGAGGATAACCAATCCCGAATCATTCCTGCCATCGAAGGGATGGTGTTCCCGAATCAATGGGGGCTGAAGGGCATCCTGGATCGGGCAGGCGAATTTGCTTCATTCCAGAAATCGCTTCTTCGCCACTTGAGAACCGTCCTTGTCAAAGGAGTATGTAAGTTCCCCGACGGAGGTTGGAAGTTGAGTTCCACCAATGATAATTCCTGGCTGAGCAAGATTTATCTGTGTCAGCATGTGAGCCGCGAGGTTTTTGGTCTTGGAGAAGATGCTGCCGCCGATGAGGCGCACCGGCGTTGGTTGCTTGACGACGAGAATGCATATTTTGCATGGAGTGACCAGATGGTCGCTGGAAAGGCGAGGGGCAGCAAATATTACCCGCGCGGGGTCACTGCATGGCTTTGGTTGAAGGAGAGGGGAGGCACCCGCCGGGTATGAGCGTTTTGTGCAATCCCATTCTTCCTGGGTTTTACCCTGACCCGAGCATCTGCCGGGCCGGCGAGGACTATTACCTCGTCAACAGCAGCTTCGAGTATTTTCCGGGAGTTCCAATTTTCCATAGCCGTGATCTGCAGAATTGGCGTCAGATCGGCCATTGCCTGACGCGCGACAGCCAACTGCCGCTGCACGGGGTCCATTTCTCTGGCGGCATTTATGCCCCGACGATTCGTTTTCATAACGGGCGGTTCTATATGGTCACGACGAACGAGATCGAAGGCCGGGGATTCCGCCATTTTTTCGTGCACGCAGAGGACCCGGCTGGCCCATGGTCCGAGCCGGTTTGGCTTACACAGGGAGGTATCGACCCATCGCTTTTTTTTGATGATGATGCAACCGTCTATTTCACTGCCAATGGAACCGGTTGGGCACCCGTTCGCGGTGCCTACCAATCGGTCCTCGATTTGGCGAGCGGTCAACAGGGCGTGCCTCGTTTCATCTGGGCGGGCACCGGTGGGGCCTATCCCGAGGCTCCCCATCTTTTCAAGCGCCTCGGCTGGTATTATCTGACCCTCGCCGAAGGGGGCACTGCTGAAGGCCACATGGTGACCATCGCGCGTGCACCCACGCCATGGGGGCCGTTCGAATCCTGCCCCTATAATCCGGTTCTGACACACCGCAGTTTGATGAGTCCTGTGCAAGCAACCGGTCACGCCGACCTATTTGAGGATCATCGCGGTCAATGGTGGGCAGTGTTTCTTGGATACCGCTATGTGGAGCACGGATTCCATAACCTTGGCCGGGAAACGTTCCTTGCGCCAGTCGCCTGGAGCGATGACGGCTGGCCGGTCATTAACGGGGGAGAGCCGGTCGCGCTCGTGTGCGAGTGTCCGGAGTTGCCATCACCACCCCACCGATGGCCCCTTGAGCCGGTGCGGGACGAGTTCGACCATTCCACCCTTGATTTCCGCTGGGTTCATCTCAGAAATCCCGACAAAAAAAACTATTCCCTTGAACGGCAGCCTGGGCGGCTCTCCCTTCGCTGCGGAGAAGCGACGCTGGATGATTGCGCCTCGCCGACCTTCGTCGCGAGTCGCCAGCAGCACCATTCCTTCCGTGCGGGAGCGCTCATATCATTCGAGCCAGAACACGAGAACGAGGAAGCGGGGGTGGTTATCTATCATGCCCCCCTGTTTCACGCGGAGGTGCTCATCACTCTCCGCAGTGGCCGGCGAACGATTGTCGTCAGACGCCGTATTGGCCCGCTGGCGGATGAAACTGCGGGTGTCCCTGTAACCGATGGCGGGGTGGAACTGCGGATCGAAGCGGATTCGTCCGCTTATCGCCTGGGCTTTCAAGATGCTTCCGGATTTCAAGAATTGACCACACTCTCCCCGCGCTTCCTGAGCACGCAGGTCACCGGCGGCTACAACGGAACCCTGCTCGGTCTCATCGCCACTTCCCGGGGACAGCTCTCGGAAAATTGGGCCGCGTTCGACTGGTGGCAATACGAAGGGAATTCATGAACGCACACCCAATCCATCGGACGCACTCCCATCCATGGCAGCCCGACAACGGGGATGGTACGTATTCGAACCCTATCATCCATGCCGACTATTCGGATCCTGATGTGATTCGTCATGGTGAGGATTTTTGGATGCTATCTTCGAGCTTCAATTGCACCCCCGGGCTTCCGATTCTGCATTCGAAGGACATGGTGAACTGGCAAATCGTCAATCATGCGATCCGCCAGGTCCCGCATCCGCGCTATGCTCAGGTTCAGCCGGGTTGTGGGGTCTGGGCGCCGGCGATCCGCTATCATGGTGGAAAGTTCTGGATCTTTTTTCCCATGCCGGATGAAGGAATCTATGTGACGTCTGCGTTGGATCCATTGGGAGAGTGGGCGGAACCCTGGTGTTTGCAGGAAGCAAAGGGGTGGATCGATCCCTGCCCGTTTTGGGATGATGATGGCACAGCTTATCTGGCGCATGCCTATGCAAATTCCCGTGCTGGAAAAAAGGAACGCATTGACCTCCGCCCCATGTCACCTGATTGCCGTATGTTGATCGGGGAGGGGAAGGAGCTCTTTCATACCCCCCACCATCTCTATCTGGAAGGACCCAAAGTTCATAAAATTGGAGAATACTATTACATCATGGCCCCGGGCGGTGGGGTGCAGACGGGATGGCAGGTGGCTTTCCGGTCGAAAAACCTCTGGGGACCCTACGAGGAGAAGATTGTTCTGGAGACCGGCTCGACCAATATAAATGGTCCGCATCAGGGGGCACTGGTGGACCTTGCGGACGGGAGTTGGTGGTTCTTCCACTTTCAAGATTGCGGTCCCTTCGGACGGATTGTCCACCTGCAGCCGGTTCAATGGAAAGAGGGCTGGCCGATGATCGGGGAGGACTATGACGGCAACGGAGTCGGCGAGCCGGTCACGAAGTGGAAGAAGCCGTTGACCGGATTCCCGGTGGATGTGCCTGCCACGTCTGATGCATTTCAAAGCGGAAAACTCGGGCTTCAATGGCAGTGGCATGCGAATCATGAGTCGTCATGGTATTCACTCATCGAAAAGCCCGGCAACCTCAGGCTTTTTGCCGGTCGGGCAGACTCCACTGATCTCTCAAAGTACCCCCGCTTTCTTGGTCAAAAATTCCCGGCCCGTCAATTCCGCGTGACCGTCGATCTGGACACCTCAGGTCTGGAACCCGGAGGGATTGCGGGGCTGGGTGTCACCAGCGGCAGTGGTTCCCATTCTCTCGGGGTGCGGCGGGGTCTTCGCGGCCTGGATTTGATTCTTCAAAAACCTGAATCCGTGGAGCTCGTATCGGCGGATGTGCCTTCGTGTCTCCGAATTGCGGCTGAAATTTTTCCCGATGGACGATTTCAATTTTTGTACCAGTGCTCACCGGATTCCTTTGAAACGATCCCCCGGTTTTTTGTGGCCCAAGAGGGAGGGTGGATTGGCGCCAAGGTCGGGCTCTTTCATTTGTGCGAATCCCACCCTGCCGGGCATGCCGACTTTGCCCGGTTTGAATTCTCCGATTTGTCCTGATGCTTGCTGATCCTTTGACTCCATTTGAATGACTCACCCATGAAAATCTTTCTTTGCACTGTGGCCGTTCTTTGTGGCGTCTGCCCTCCCGTTTCTCTCAGTGCCGGTGAAGAGGTCCTCACCCCGCCGCCTCAAAACGAAGGAATCCCTTACACCCGATCCTCACAGACACGTGCTGTGGTTGCTCTGGGTGAGGGCATCGCGATTTATCCTGGAAGCCGGTATGCATGGGTCAATGGTTTGAGGGTTCGCCTGAGCGATCTCGATTTGCTTCGGGCCGCCGCAATCCAACGGGATGGCAAACTGCTTGTGCCGGTCTCGTTTTTGCGGCTGCTCTCTGCCAAAGAAATCGTGTCTCCGGTTGTTCCAGACGACCTCAGACCGATTGCGGACCGGTGGGTTTTTTCTGTCACGGAACTGCTCCCCAAAAACAGCCCGATCGTGCCCGCCAAAAATGCGGAAAAAATCGGGGGTGACTTTTTTGCCGGGTTTGAGGAAGCGGCTTCGGCCTTGGGGTGGACGGTGACGAACCATCCCAGGGGTTTGTCCGTGGCATCGCACAAGCCGTGGGTTGCTCCTAATAATGCTGCGGTGATGGATAGCATTGTCTCGTTGTTTGACACGCCGGAGAGTTTTGCAAACCCGGACCTCGCCACAAAAAATATCCCGATTCTCAAACGCCAGGGTCCGTGGACCGATCACGTGAAGGTCACACCGGAGCAATTGGCGGCGTTGGATGGGCCGCAGACCGAGTGGGAATGGACCCCGGAGAACAAATTTGAAACGAAAGGAATCAACACTGGGCTGTTTGGTTCGAAAGTCCCAGTGCCGGGCACTTATCCGCGTCTGCTGCTGAGCCCGGAGGATATTCCCGCCACAGCCGCCCGCGTGAAGGCCACAGAACTTGGCCAGCGCTCGCTCATCGAGATGGAAGTTCTGTTTCAACAAAGCTGGTGGGACCCAACAACCAGCGATGGGCAAATTTTCGAAAAGCTTAGCTCCGGCCAGCTAGGCGGACTCGAGTGGGAGGTTCCTGCCAACAAACCATTTTTTGATGCTGCCCATCTTTTCAAAGGCCAGAAGCCCGGGATCTACAACTCCCATGTGGCTTATGTGCCGGAGTGTCTGACCGCCATGGGTCTCTATGCGATGCTCATGCAGGATGATGCCCTCGGCAGAAAAGTCGCCGCCGCCGTGGCGAACTATTTTAAGCTTCGGGAAGCCCTTCTTGATCGATGGTTGGAAATCAGCGATTCGGAGTTTGGATCCTCCATCATCAATCCAGATGGAAGCCTCACTCCTTCGAATGCAGCAGGAGCGCGCACGCATTGGCGTAATATCCACGGCCTCGTCGCTCACATGAACCTTGCTCTATCGCTTGAATTTTCAGGGCAGTGGATGACCAATGACCAAAAAGCCATCATGCAGCGGGTGATTGCAAAGGCCACCTATGGCCGGCGCTCCCATGGTCAGGACGGCCCGGTGCGTGTTCGCGATGTCAATTGGATGGCATGGGACCTCACACACTTTTTGGCTGTGGCCGCCATTGAAGGCCTGCCGGGGTTTGATATCGAGGCCTACGAAAGTGGCCGTGAAAGTGCGCGCGCCTTTTGTGAGTGGGGGGTTGATCCCATGGGTGTGATCTTCGAAAGCAACGGAAAAAATCCGGCGGCTTTCCAATTCCAATTTCTCTCCATGATGATTGTGGCCCGGCGGGGGGAAAATCTTTTTGCGCATCCGCACTGGCGCCGGTTGCTGGAAGGGCAGGTGCAAATGACATCACCCAATGGACGGGTCATCCCCAACAGCGGAACCCAATATGTCAGGCATAGTCGTCAGCGAATCTCCCTGCCGCTGGCCATTCAACTCAAATCCATCTACCCGGGGAGCCGCCTGCCTGACTATCTCGCAACCGCCGCGATGGAAGACCCGCTCGGCGAAAAAGAGGAGTCCGTCCGGCACCTCCCGATTCCGGATTTTGATCCACAAAAGTACCGGGAGCAGGTCAAGGACTGGAAACGCTTGCGTCTCCCGAGCCCTTCCTACGCGGGCTTTGTGCGCGGGGTGCTCTTTGATTCAGACCTTGTGCCCACGACCCGCAAAGACCTCGGGCTTTCTTTGGATTTTGATGCGCCCGTGCATGGGGTCTTTTCGGCTTACAGTGATCGCTCGCCCGAAGCCGTGTGGATGAATCTCATGGTTCGACCGAATCATTATCTGGGAGGAGGACATCATCATGCGGACGCCGGTATGTTCCATTTTTCGGCTTTGGGAGTGGATTGGTTCACCGAGTCTCCATTCACGCAGTCTTACACCGGAAATGTTCACAATCTCGTTCTGGTGGATGGAAAGTCCCAGGCGGATGGATTTGTCGGCATCGTCGACAATGTGGTCAATGGCTACAATGCAGCCGGCACGTATCTCGGGGCCAAAAACGAGGGGGAGCTTTCCATGGCCTCTGCGGATCTGACCTATGCCTATTCATGGCGCTGGAACACCCAGCCTCCGCAAATCTGGTCCAACGAGCTCAAATCGCTCGCATGGGAAATGGACCCGTCCCCGGAGATCGCAAAAATCTTTGCCGGCACGATCAAAATGAAGTGGCGCCCATGGTGGCCGAACTACAACTACAGCAATTACATCGCAACATCGCGCGCGGCGTTCAACCCGATGCAACACGTCTTCCGCACAGTTGGTCTTGTTCGTGGCGAAAGCTCGTTCGGCTTTGTGGTGGATGATTTGAAAAAAGATGATGCCACCCGCCTGTATCAGTGGACTGCCATGCTGAACGGGGGAGTCTGGCAGGCCCGGGTGGATGGGTTGCCCGCAAATGCGATCGCTCTGGCCGCATCGGGGGCAGACACAAATCTGACTTCTCCAGATGCCAAACCTCTCATTGATCCCAAACCCGGAGATCCTCTCTTGTTAGTATTTTCTATTGGTGGCGACGAGGGCGCCTCCCCATTCGTAGAAACAATCGAAGGCCCCGCCGGGCGTAAAGGGGAAAAGCAATATTATGACCGACTTGTCATCAATCGCAACGCACCCGCTGCGGCATTCCGGGTTCTCTTGATCCCTGCCCGGGCAGGCTCTCCCATGCCTAAGATTGCTGCATCCACTGAATCCGTACGCGTGTTCAGCAACTTGCAGGAAGATGAACTCACCTTCCAACCCCAGACCGACGGGCGGACCCGTGTTCTCCATCGACGCAATTCTTCCTCCCGATGATAAGTCGTAAAAAGTCTTCTTATTCTCAGATTGTTTTTCTGCTCTGCACGGGAGTGGGGATTTTGCAGCCATTGCACGTCGAGGCGCAATCGCCGCAGAAAACCCTGCCCTCGGAGATTTATCCAGGCCTTCGCGACTCCGGGGGCTCTCTAATGCCCTCGGTTGCCCGCTACTTGGGCCACGAATTTTCTGAGCGCACAAGGCCGCTCGACAAGGAAATATTGGTCCGTCGAAAAAACTTTGGATACTCGGACGAAGAAATCAGCAGGTCGTTCGCGGCTCCAGTTCGGGTATTTTATGATTTCTCCGGCCTTGATCGGGGCCTCATCAAGCCGCCACCCGCTCCGGGAGTTCATCCCCGGGTTCTTTTTAATCCCGAAGATATCGATGGAATCCGCCAGCGGCTGTTCAGCACCGAGGCGGGCCGGTCAGCCATGGAGGCAATCCGCAAAAACAACCAGACATTTATCACCGGTCCGGATGCGAAGTTTGCCGATCAATACGAATCCCTCGCTGCCGGGAATGTCCCGGATGCCCTTGATGGCAACGTGCCCTACTGTTTGATGTATGAGGCCTTTCGTTGCCTGATCGATGACGATTCCGTAGGCGGAAAAAAAGTTGCCGCCGCGATCGCGACGTTCTCCGGCATTGCGCTGAAAGAAATCGAAGCGAATCGCGCCAACCCGCGCAATGCTGATTCCCTGAACGATGCCCGCATCATCTCCCAGGGCCCGACCCGCGAATTCACTCTCGGGTTGGCTTACGACTTTGCTTTCAATTTCATGACCCCCGCTCAGCGCGACGCCACACGCAAGACATTGGCTGAGGCCACGGCTGGTATGACCGGTATCGGTTGTGAAACTCTTCACGCGCTGCACAGTGGCGTGAGTAACTGGATTTCCTGGGGAGCCAGAGCACTCTTCGCCGTCTGCGCCATTGAAGGCGAGCACGGTTACGATCCATCCACATTTCAGCGATTCGCAAATGCCCAGATCAATTTCATCAATTCCATTTATGCCAATGGCGAAGCCTACGAGGGGTGGGGAAAAAATTTTATGTTTTTGGAGCATATGATCCTCCTTGCGAAACGCGGGGAAGACCTCAACGTGTTGGGTCACACATCGGTTCGAAGTGCGTATAATGATTACTTTGTGGCCTCTATGACCCCATGGGGCAACAGCTTCACGTTCTGTGATTCGATGGCAAAATCCGGTGGCAAGATTGCACGCAATGCGGATGTGCTCATGTATCACCGCCTGTTTCCGAATGATGTGGCGGGCAATTTTGTTTACAGGAACCAGATCGCCTCGGACTATGCGAATGTTGGATCGAAGGCCATTAACACCCGTCATCCCTTCTCCACCATGGATGCACTTTGCTGCGCCATTTATGCCGCCGACGTCGATCCCATTGATCCCGCCAAAGAATTTGAGTTTGTCACAGGAGACCGTCCGCTGACCTATTTTAGCGAGGACACCTGCAACATGATCAGCCGCTCCGGATGGCACCCGAATGCCCTCTACCTCAGCTACCTGAACCGCGCGGTTCCCGGCGGTCACCAATACTGTGACCGCTCACATTTTAATCTCTACGCCGATGGACGTTTCTGGAGCGTTTATCAGGTTTCCCGTCAGATCAAAGATCAGTACATGCCCGTCATGCGCTCGGTTCTCATGATTGATGGCATGGGCCCCTCCACTGCGGAGGCCCGTTGTGTGGACTTTCAGGACTCGCCGCTTTCCACGTTCATCACCACCGATCTCTCCAATCCTTGGAACTTCCAGACCACGGGTTTGGAAAAGCCACCCGCGGGTGCTCCGCTCACAGGCAAAACACGTTCCTTCAATTCCTTCCGCCTGAATCCCTCACCACTGCCATGGATGGATTTGCCAATTGGGGAATTACCAAATTGGTATACCTCGGAAAAACCGGACGAAAATGAGAAGGGTTCATGGTTCGAGCGGTTCCAAGTTGTGAAAGCCTTCCGCACGGCGGGCCTTGTTCGGGGAGGACATCCTTACTCGCTGATTGTGGATGATGTGGAGTTGGATGAAGTGGCGCGTGAGTTCGTGTGGGGAATGACCCTGCCGCCCGATGTGGTGATGGTTTCTTCCAAGCTGACCTCTGGCCGGGAGGGAGCCTGCGAGGCGGACATTATTCTTGCTGAATCGGATTCCCCGGACCTTGCCAACTCAGCTCCCTCGGAACAACGGAGGTATCTCCTGGTGCGTGTTCTCTCCGCGGCCCATTTGGAGGAGGTGCCCACCATATTGGAATCAGTCTCCGTCCCTAATCCCCCGCAGCGCGATGTTGTCCTGAATCGCCTGCATATTACCGGCCGGGCGCTGGATCCATCCTTGCGGATTCTACTGGTTCCGTTCCGCGAGGGTGATCCGCTTCCCGACACCATATGGAATGCCGACCGCACGGAGTGCCGCATCCAATGGCCCAAACAATCGGACCTGATAAAATTCGAGACGGGAGAGGCAGGAAGGACGATTGTTCAGGTCAGCAGAAAAACTTCCCCATGAAAAATCGCGTCTTGTCTTTATTGGTTTCCATCTGTGCGGCGCACGTCGCCACGGCAGAACCTGCACACCTTCCCGGTGAACTTACCGCAGATCAAATCCTCAATGGAGAAACTCCGTTTGCTCCGTCCCCGATGGTGAAATTCCTGGTTAACAATCAGGGACTCTCCCAAGAACGGCTCACAAAAGTGCCGCTGCCGGGCATTCACCCAAGGCTTCTGATCAGCCCGGATGATTTGCCCGATTTGCGTCGCCGGTTGAAAGAGACAAATGTTGGCAAGGCTCTTTATGCCACACTTCAAAAGCGTTTGGACGCCACGCTGCGGGATCCGAAAAACTGGGGGAGCGAGTTTTATAATCTCCTCGCACAAGGTGACACCCAGGCTGTCAACGCCCTCGTCAAAGAACACAAGGGCATGCCGCCCGGGGTCGGGCACTATCAGCCATTTCTCTATGCCATCGTGATGGAGGCATTTGATGCGTTGATCACGGATGACAAAACCCGTGGAGAAATGGCGGCGGCTGCGATTTCGACATATGCAGAAATGATTCGTCCGGGAATTGAGGCAGTCGGCAATCTGCCGATGGGGGACGATTCGTGGCGTGCCAAAACGTCCGGGCCGAAAACTGGTTCGGAGTTATCAGATCAGGGTCTCCGCGATGGGGTGGGGGGGCACCTTCTGGGTTACGCCTATGATTTTGCATGGCCAGTTATGACCGAGGCCCAGCGCGCAAGTGTCAGAAAAACCATCGCGGCGGCGACATCCGGCAAGCTGTGGATGGGGGCCCGTCTTCCCAACCACTTTCGCAATTGGAACTGGATTGCCGTGGGACTTCAGCAACCGCTCCTCGCCTTGGCCATCGAAGGGGAGGAGGGTTATGACCCGCGTGTTTATGATCTCGGAGTGAAAATCGCCCGGGATTATCTTTCCTATGGAATCTCTCCGTCAGGCATTTCGACCGAGGCGGTTGGTTACACGCAATTTGGACTCGTGTGGGCGAATCCATTTATCATCGCCGCACAGCGCCGTGGGGCGGACCTCCTCGGTCATAACCATCACCGGGCCATGCTGGATTGGTATCTGTACACCGGGCTTCCGGCGCGGGATCAGTGGCTGAGTTCCGGTGATGGTGGCGACACAGGGCCTTCGGTTGGCACCCTGTCGATGTGGCGATACTTTTTTCCCGGGGATCCCAAAGCCGAATCACTCTGGCAGAGTTTCGTTCACTCCTCGAAGGGCAAGGCTCTTGAGGGCAACTTTCATATTATCGAGCCTCTGCTTTGGGCCGATGAAGACCCCCTGTTGGAAGTTCCCCTGTCTTCGGATGGCAAAGATCTTGTTGCGCTCAA
The DNA here is from genome assembly GCA_041738805.1 of Terrimicrobiaceae bacterium. Classification (GTDB taxonomy): domain Bacteria; phylum Verrucomicrobiota; class Verrucomicrobiia; order Chthoniobacterales; family Terrimicrobiaceae; genus JAJTZA01. The sequence goes on from JBGSPC010000005.1 coordinate 68,287, forward strand.
ACTTCCGCCGGTTCTCTTTGACCCCGTTCGAAGTTCACTGATGGCACGCAGTGGATGGGACAGCAATGCGGCTTTCATGCAGTTTGAGTGCCGCACGGATTCTGTCGGAGCCAGTCATGAGCACGCTGACCGGGGAAATTTCACCTTTGCAGCTCTCGGACGCACCTGGGCCAAGGACAACTTCCGATCTGTCGAAACCAGGCACCACAACAGCATCCTCATCGACGGATCGGGTCAGGGCTACTGGCCGGGACCGGGCGTCTGGTTGGGAATGGAGGAAAATGGAACGTTGCTGACCGCGGCCTGTGATGCCAAGCCGGCTTACGATTGGTTCTGGCCAAAACAGATTGTCACCGAGGATCCCAGCTCATTCCTTCGGTTTCAGTTTCCCCGCTGGGACAGTTACAAAACCGAAGCCATCGATTTTCAGAAACGTGCGGAAGGTTTGAAAGGTGAAAAGGATTCACGTCCGGGAGTGGTTGCGTTTTGGAAGGGCTTTGAGAAATCCGATCCGCGGCTTTGGGATGAGGATGCATGGCCGGTCAGGTTTCCGCACAATCCCGTGCAGCGCGCGTTCCGATCGGTTTTCTTCGAGCGGGGAAAAAATCCCTGGTTGTTGGTTGTCGATGACATCCAGAAAGACAACTCGGAGCGCCTCTACGAGTGGCTTATGCAGACAGGGCTGGATACGGAAATTGTCTCCATCAAAGACAATGACATCCTACTTTGTGATGCCACGGTAAGCCGCAATGCGAAGGGGATTCCGCAACCGAAATCCGGTGATCGCCTGCTGCTCGTTCGCATTCTGGATTGCAAGGACCCTGCTCTGGCCCTGGACTACCAAAGCCGCCCCTCCGTGCGATTGGAGACGTTCGAACGGCGGGACACTCTGCTCCCGCAATCTGCGGGACTTTCGGGGAGTCGCACCTTCGGCCTCGACAAACGCCTCGTCATTCCAAGCCGCTCCTTGTCTCCCGATTTCAAAATTCTCCTCTACCCGCTGCGTCAGGGAGACCCGCTTCCGGAAACCTCATGGAACGAAGACCGGACGGAACTCACCATCAAATCCCCCGCGGAGACCCGCCGTTTCGCGGTCTCCTCCGGGCCTGACCAACGAACCCTCCTCACTCTGAAAAAATAATGAAACTCCAGACACTTGTCCTCTTGAGCGCCCTGAGCGTGTTGCCATGCCGGGCAGCCGAAATGATTTATGTCTCCCCGGATGGAAGCGACTCGAACCCGGGAAAGACCGCGCAAGCGCCGCTGCAAACCCTTGCCAAAGCCCGCGATGCTGTCCGCGACCTCAAGGCTTCCGGGGTCAGTGGTCCGATCACCGTCGAGATTCTGCCCGGCCACTACCCGCAGAAGGAATCGCTGGTTTTTGAGGCCCGGGATTCCGGCACCGAAAATGCACCGGTGACCTATCGGGCCAAAGAACCCGGCACCGTGAAGTTGACGGGAGCGATTGTTATCAAGCCTGCGGATTTTCAGCGCGTGAGTGATCCGCAAATTATTGAGCGCTTGGATCCTGCAGCCCGGGAGCATGTGGTGTCACTCAGTCTTTCCAATATCGCGCACGCAGGTCCCTTTCCTATCAGATTTGACGATCAGGGTGGACTCTTCGAGTTATTCGACATGAAAGGCCGGCTTCCGAATTCGCGTTGGCCGAATGACACCCGGACCACCATGGCAAAGGTTCTTGAGCCCGGTGACAAAAACACGCCCGGCATTTTTGAATATCGGGACGACCGCCCGGCCCGGTGGTTAAAAAATGAAAATGTCTGGCTGAAGGGGCAGTGGCGGGTTGGGTGGGAGGATCCTGCCATGAAAGTGGAGGTCATTGATCCCAATGCACGAACGATCGCCTTTGCCAAGGGAGTGCACAACGGGATCGGCTCCAAATATCACCGTCCGCAAGGAAACGGCAAGGAACCATGGCACGCGATCAATCTCCTCGAAGAGATCGACCAACCCGGCGAGTGGGCAGTGGATTTTTCCACAAACACCCTCTATGTCTGGCCCCGGGATGCCAACGCCGACCTGATCCTCACCCAATTGGACACACCCCTCATTGATGTGAGGGACGCGTCGGATCTCATCTTCCAAGGCCTTGTGCTGGAACATTCGCTCGGGGATGGGATTGTCATGGAAAATGTGACCCGCTGCCAGGTTTTGGGCTGCACGATCCGTGACCTTGCCGGCCGCGGTGTCGTGATTCATGGCACCGAATCGGGAGTCCGGAGCTGTGATATTCACCACATCGGAAAAGGTGCGGTCACGATCAGTGGCGGCGATCGGAAGGCTCTTCAAAAATCGGATAACTTTGTCCTCAACAACCATCTTCATCATTACGGCGTGTTGAAAAGCCAATACTCGGCAGGCGTTCATGTCGGGGCCACGGACAATCCCTCCGGTCAGAATGCCGTCCGTGACGCCGTCGGAATCCGGATCGCCAACAACGCGATTCATCATGCTCCGCGCGATGCGGTGCTCTACTCCGGAAATGACAACATCTATGAGTTCAACGAAATTTATTATTGCGGGTATGACACCGCCGATGTGGGAGCCTTCTACTCCTGGCTCGATTGGACGATGCGCGGAAACATCATCCGTCATAATTTCATGCATGAAACCGTGGGAGGTGTGAACCCCGATGATGGAGCCTCGGGCAACACCGTTTACGGCAATATTTTTTCTGGTGCGCGAACCGGTGTTTGGATTGCCTCCGGACCGGACAACATCATCCGCCATAATGTTTTTATCAAAGATGAGGGATCGGTCTTCGGCATGGATGATCGCGGAACAGGCAGAGGATATGCCACCAACCCGCGCCTCATCAGCCGCGTGCAGGAACTCAATCCCGGCGAAGAACCATGGAAATCCGCGCACCCGGAAGTTGCCACTATGCTGGAAAACCGTCCCGAACTTCCATGGCGAACCCAATTCGTTGGCAATCTCATTGTTTCCAAAAACCCCAAACCTTCGGAACTCAAAATGAAGGCGGAACTCAAGACCAACCCGGACATCCTCCTCGAAAAAGACAACCTCACGATCCCGGAAGACCCCGGCATCCTCGCTGCCGCACATGCCCGCCAACCCGCCGGCCCCGAATCTTCGGCTCTCGGACAAATCCCCGGTTTCGAACCCATCCCCTTCGAAAAACTCGGACTCCAGATTGATGAGTTCCGCCTCCGCCTTCCCACGGACGAAGAAGCCGCCCGGCGCCCGCAGGACAGTCCCTACCCAAAAGAAAAGGATCTAAACTTCGGAACGTGAGGGCAGGTGTTTGGTCGGCTCAGTCCGTGCTGGTGGATTTTTTAGACTTATCTCGCCAACGTTGATTTCCCTACGCGGTTGATTGTCCTCGCCAGGCCATCAAGGATGATTTCCATTCCAAACTCGAAGGAATTCCGTCCATTGTATTTTCTGGAAATGATTGTTTCCGCTAGACCTCGAAGGTGCGGGTAACTCCTGGCGGGAATCATGGGTAGAAATCCCGCAGCCATGGAGGCATAGTCCTCCGGCCTGATCGGGAAATGGAGTTCCTGGAGGGCGAAGCCGTAGATGTGGCTGTCCATCAAATGACGTGCCCAATCGGCACCCTGATGAGAAAAACCAGCGGCCAACAGGCAACCCTGCGTGCGATCGGTATAGGTCAGCATGTGGGGGCCGGTGTTCATTCGAGAGAGCATGGGCATCGCGGCCCATGGGTGCCGCATCAAAACGCCGAGGGCAGAGACTGCGCGCTGACGCATCTGCGGACGCCACGCGCGGTCCGTCCGGGGCAACGTGATCTCACCGGTCACATGGTCCACCATGGCATCAATCAGGCTCTCCTTGTTGGGCACATGATTGTACAACGACATGGCCTCCACTCCCAGCCGGGTCGCAAGCCCCCGCATGGACAAGGCTTCCAGCCCCGACTCGTCAGCCATGGAAACCGCTTCGGATGTCACCCGTCCGGGGGTGAGTCGTTCGCGTGTTACCCGGGTTCCGCCGGCTTTTGACTTTGGATTGATCATGGCAAGGTTGTGGCGATTTCCATAACCGCCACCCCGCGTTTGCGTCCGCTCTCTACGAGGTCATGGGCAGCAGGCAATTCCTCGAATGAAAAAGTTTCCCCGACCATGGGACGAAATTCTCGGGAGGCCGCCAAATCGAGCAACTCGCCGACGACATTTGTGGATTCCTGCGTGACACCCGTCACGCACCGAACCCCGCCCGAAGATCTTGCCAGAAAGTCGGGCACCCCTCCCGCCACCGCAAGGTAAGCACCGCCGGATTTTACCAAATGACGCAGTGTCCGAAATGTTCCTGCTCCCACACAATCCATCACCAGATCGAACCGCCGCCCTTCCTCTGCATAGTTAGTCTTCGTGTAATCCATAACCTCTGTGGCCCCCAACTGCCGCACCCACTCCGCGTTGACAGGCCTTGTCACGGCAATGGCCTGTGCGCCGGTCATCGCGATCCACTGCAAAGCCGCACTCCCCACGGCACCCGAGGCTCCAATCACCAAAACTTCATCACCGGTTTTTAATCCTGCCTTGTTGAGATAATATTTGGCGGTCTGGCCCCCGAAGGGAAGGCTCACGACTTCCGCCCAGCCCAGAGATTCCGGCTTTCGCACCATGACATCTCCGCGCCTCACCAGAACGCGCTCAGCATGACACCCCATCGCGGCCCCTTTCACCACCAGCACCTCGTCCCCAACCTGCCACCGGTCCACATCCTGCCCCACAAACTCCACCACTCCCGCGCCATCGGTGCCGAGGATTCTCTGACGTGGCCCGCTCCATCCCAGCGCCAGACGGCCTGCAAGGCCCATTCCGACCGGAAAGCGACACCCTCGAATCCTTGCGTCCGCACTGTTCACCGAGGCCGCCCGTAAACCCACGACCACCTCCCCCCGCCCGGGCTTTGGATCCTCAACATCCTCCAAACGCAAAACTTCAGGCGACCCATACTTCAAACATATCCATGCTTTCATTTCAGGGAATCATATACTTACGGTGTAAGTATGCAACGTGAGATTTTCTGGTTTTATGCCGTGCCCCTGCCCGGAATATCGCACAGGAACATGACTTCCTTTCCGGGGAAAACCTAATAACCTTTTTTAGCTCCCAGTAGCGTTCATTCACCCAACAGTTTGAAATTGGAACTCACCAGTCTGAAAAAAATCCCCTCATGAAAGCCCACGGCCAGCACACCCGAACCATTTGGGTTCATCCGGAAAATCCGGAGATCGTCCAAATCATTGATCAGTGTGCCCTGCCGCATTTTTGGAAAATCGACGATTTGTTATCGTGCGAAGATGCGGCGGTTGCCATTCGGACTATGAAAGTGCGTGGGGCGGGGTTGATTGGTGCGACGGCAGGATTCGGGATGTATCTCGCAGCACTGGAAATGCGGGCTCAGGGATTGCCCCGCGCGTTTTGGGTGGAAGCGGGTGCAAGGCTCAAAACCACCCGCCCGACGGCTGTGAATCTTGCATGGGCCGTGGACAGGCAGATTGCTGCAGCAGACCATATCCATGACCCCGACCAACTCGTTGACACCGCGCTCAAGACAGCATGCGCCATTGCGGACGAAGATGCCGGGGCCTGTCGCCGGATCGGGCTTCATGGTTTGGAAATCCTGAGCAAACTTTCCGAATCCAAAGGTGGAGCCACCGTGAATGTCCTCACGCATTGCAATGCCGGTTGGCTCGCTTTTGTGGATTATGGGTCTGCCACTGCGCCAATTTATGCAGCTTATGATGCGGGGATTCCGATTCATGTCTGGGTTGATGAGACCCGTCCGCGCAATCAGGGGGCAAAACTCACAGCCTGGGAGCTCGGTCAACACGGCGTGCCCCACACGCTCATCGCGGACAATGCCGGCGGTCACCTCATGCAGCATGGTATGGTGGATGCGGTTATTGTCGGCACGGACCGCACCACGCGCACAGGAGACGTGGCCAACAAGATAGGAACCTACCTCAAGGCTCTCGCCGCCAAAGACAACAGCATCCCGTTTTACGTCGCCCTCCCTTCATCATCGTTCGATTGGGATATGCGGGATGGACTCGCAGAAATCCCGATCGAACAACGCGGCGCGGACGAACTGCTCACGATGGACGGTTTGTGCGATGGCAAACATTGCACGGTGCGCATTGCCCCGGCATCCACGCCGGCCGCCAATTATGGCTTTGATGTCACCCCGTCGCGACTTGTGACCGCCCTTATCACCGAATACGGCGTTTGCGACGCTAACGAGGCCTCCATAGCGGGCCTTCATCCTATGGCCGCAGCTTGCCACCAGGGCGGGTCTCCGACCTCCTAATGATAGGGAGCCTTATTCTTCACCGCTGAAACCTCATTTATGACAAGCAAGTGTCATCCGCCCCGGCCGCGCCGAGCATGGTTTACAAACATCATCGGGGTGCTGACTATTCTGGTGGGTGCGCTGGGTTCCCTCTTCAGTCTCTTCGCCCTGCTGCTCGCCATCGGAAAACCTTATGCAAACACCTTCGATCCCGTTGGAATTTTCCTGATTTTTATTGTTCCACCGGTAACCTTTCTTTCTGGATTCGGGTTGCTGTTCCGGCAGCGCTGGGCCCGGTGGTGGATGATCCTCGTCATGGCCGGAGTCGTTGCACTTGGCGTGAAAGGCCTTTTCGCCCCTGCCCACAAAAACCCGGCTTACGCACCCGTTCCCGGGCCTGCTGCAGATGCGTTGAATCGGGCCGTTACGGTCCAATCTTTTGCTTGCATCACCCTGGGAGGTCTCATGCTGTTGGGCATGCTCTCAACTCCCGTGCGGCGGGAGTTTTCCTATGGGAAATCACATGCCACGCCGCCTTCGGTCACCGAAAAATCCTGGCGTGTTGGTCATTGCGGCCGGGATCTCATGTTCTACGAGGAGCGTGATAACAGCACTTGGAGACGACTCGAAATCGACGGAGAAATGCTCGTCGGTCCCGCTCACCACGTCATTTACTTCGCCAGCCCGGAGACCTGGCAGGGTTACCCCGTATGGGCCCGCCACCGCCGTGATGAAATTATTGCCCGCATCAAAAGTCGCCTCTGTGAGCCTGACTACGAATACCAGGAAACCGGCACCATCCCCCGACCCGCACATCCCTCCGGCATACCTCCCGGATCAACGTCGACCAACAAACCTGCGGGGACCAATGGAACGATGCTCCCTGCCCTGCTTTTTCTGATATGCGTTGCCGTCGCAGGCTTATGGTTGGCGGTACAAGGCGTCGCCACCGGTGAAACCCGTTTGCCTGCCCGCATCTCTGGTAACCACCTCGTCAACCGCGTTGAAAAACCTGCTCTCTACTGGACCAGCATTGGCCTGATCGGAACTATCGGCATCACAAGCGCGAGTGCGGCTACCTGGCTGGCGCTTCACAGAATCCGCAGCACCCGCCATTGAGCCCTGCCAAGGCCCGCATCAAACACCTTGGGATTTTTCATTCCCAATGCTGTTAATGTCTCAGGAACCAGTGCCTAACGTCACAACCAGCCTCATAAAGCGGCGTCCTGTTTCTGAAAACAGGGAAGCGTCACGGACGACGAGCAGTGCTGGTTCGTTTGTCACTATGACAGTGTGGGTCTCGCCGCTTTGCCATGTGACGAGGTCATCGGAGACCTCGACCAGGTAGGTGATATCCAGAGCGCTGGGATTGCGGGGAATGGAAATTTGCAGGTATCCCCCGGAGTTGATTTGGGCCTGGGGAAGCTGGCCGGGTGATGAACTCATTGGTTCAAGATTCAGGGCATACTTCACCACATTGGGGGTGCCATCAGCGGAAGGGTTGGCTTCAGCCCCCCAAATGGTGGACATCAGCATGGGATTGCCGGCTTCCTGCGGGAATTTCTCCAACGCCCATTTTTCAAAAGGGCTGGCAGGTCGAAGCGTTCCATTGCCGCCGTGGAATGCGGGAGTTCCCGCGAATGAGATGGCAGCCCTTTGAGTTGGGGTGATGGCCTCAAAAGTCTCTCCGATTTTTAATTGATGAGTCGTTCCGTCGAAGCCCTCAACCGTCAACGTCTTACCCGCGGTCCAGGATTCTGCCACACTGGAGGCAAATGCCATCGATCCAGAGCCGGGCGTGAAGACGAGTTTGGAATGATCGAGCAAACGGAGAACTCCCGTGCTCAGATTGACGGCATCCACACGCAGGTGACCGCCAGCAAAAATCACAGGCGACGCAGGCGGCAATTGTCCCGCGCCGAGAAGATAAAGTTCTCCGCCATAGAGATATGAGGGGCCTGTGTAGGCTGCCGAAGCACTCAGCCGGGTGGTGCCTTCCTGGATGGAAAGTCCGCCCGCCCCTGTGATGTTACCGCTTAAGAAAATCGTTTGTGGTCCGCCCAGATTCAGAAATCTTGCTCCCAGGTTGATGGCTCCGGAAAATTGAAGGTTCCCATGGGCCGCCGTCCAATGCTGATGCTCATTCAGTGCCATCGCGCCGTTGAAAGTTTGGGTGGCTGGAGCGTCATTCCGGATTCCGGCATGTCCGACAGTCAGGATTTGCCCGGCTTGGAAGCTGTAGCCGGTTTGACCTTCGGATCCTGTGAAAAGAATTCCCCGCGTTGTGCGTGCGATACCCAGTGAGATGGACTTAGTGGTGGCGCTCCCATCAAAACCCAAGGTTTGGGTGGTGGAAGGAACAAAAGCGGGAGACCAATTGGTGATACCACTCCAATTCGAATTGTTTCCATCCCACTGTTTGGCTGGCTCGGTCCGGAACTTCAGCGCAAAACCATCCTCGGCAAGGACGGAATTGATTTGGGAAACAACCTCGGGAAG
>JBGSPC010000011.1:0-3816 GCA_041738805.1 Terrimicrobiaceae bacterium
CCGCTCAAGGAGCAACTCCGCCTTTTGATCGGAGGGACCTGTTGCCATTTCATCCCGCGCGTTTCCGATGAGTGTCGCGGCGTGATCTCGTCCAAGTTGTCCGAGCGTGCCTGCGAGAAGGGCGGCCTCCAGGGAAGGGTCGCCCTCCAACAGGCGCAGGGCAATCCAGTCCCCGTTTACCGGCCGGGTTGGCAGCTCATCCATCAGCTTTTTGATCCGATCCAGGGCCTGGAGGAGTGAGGGATCCTTGATTTTTGCGGGGCGCGGCTTGATGGAGTGCAGCCCGGAAGCCATTTCATGAATCCTCATCAACAACTCCGGGATACCCTCTTTGCTGCGGGCAACCATCGGAACAACCGGGACCCCCAATTCACGAGCCAGCTGGCGGACATCGATTTCAATTTTCCGCGCCCGGGCCTCATCCATGAGGTTCAGCGCCACCACAACGCGGCCTGTGATCTGGCGCACTTGGAGCACGAGGTTCAAATTCCGCTCGAGCGAGGTGGCATCGCAGACAACCACTGTCACGTCCGGCTGGCCAAAAAGAATGAATTCGCGGGCAACCTGCTCGTCACTTGAGGTTGAGTGCAGGGAATAGGTCCCCGGGAGATCGACCAATTTATAGGATTTATCTGAATACGAAAATCCTCCCTCCGCACGTGAGATGGTCTTTCCCGGCCAGTTGCCTGTATGTTGACGAAGCCCGGTGAGGGCATTGAACACGGTGCTTTTGCCGGTGTTGGGGTTTCCCGCCAGCGCCACGACATAATCCCAATGGTCCATGTTCACACCGAGCCGTTTCAATGCTCCGGGGCGCCAGCTTGGACAACGCTCGCAGGTGGACCGGGGGACAACGTCTGATGTATCAGCTGTCACCGGGAATGTTGATTTCATTTTTGGTGAATACATTTTTTGCCTGTTCGGGCCGCAATGCTTGCACGGTTCCCCGCACGCGGAACCGGATCGGGCCATGAAAGGCACCGCTGCCCTCCCGCACGATCCGGCTTCCCGCGACAAAGCCGAGATCGAGCAAGCGTCGCCGCTTCAGCCCGTGTTCCGCCGGTGAGATAGAATGGATTACGGCCTCCTCACCGTCCCGGGTATCCAGGAGGTTTCCGTCCGGCAGCTGAGGGATTCTTTCCGGCTCGAATGGCTGCACAATGAGGGCCGCCGCCTGCGAAGAATCCAGGACGTGCTCCCTTCCCGCCCACCGCGCAAGGAAGCGACCTCCATTCAATCGTTGGATTTCCAAAGTAATTTCCGGAGCCAGGCCGGCGGAAACCAACTGATGGTAGGGGTGAACCGGCTCGTCCTCCATGTGCTGGATCCGGTAAAAGCCGTCCGCTTCGACCCTTGGCAACAACTGTCCCTCCCGGTCCGGTGTCACAAGCCGCCGGGTGGGAATGGCATCGCCGTGGGGGTCAAATCGCGGACGGTGCAATTCATCAGCCAGGTGGTTGACTGTTTCCTGATCAAGAATGTGCTCTTTGCGGTCCGCCTCGGCGTGCCAATCCACGGGATCCAGCCCGGTGTTTTCCGCCAGATAGCACTCGTAAATCCGGTGGGCCCGGAGAAGGCCCCGCCCGTGTTCCCAGCCTTTGCGCGTCAGGCACCACCCCTGTGCATCCCGGTTTATCCAACCCTGATCCTCCAACACCCTCAAGATCGGCAGAGCCTCCTCAGGTCTCAACCCGAGGTCATCAAGAGCCTTTCTCAGATGAATCACTGAATCTGCCTGTCCATCAGCGGATGCACGCTTCAAAAGGTCTTCGCCCAGAACCCGCATCAACTGTTCTCGCTTCAGAGTTCTCTTGTTCATTCAATTACAACGGAGTTCCTCCCTCACGTTCGCATGGTATCAAGCAGGAGGAAAAGATACTTTCCGGAGATGAAAGGTCTTTGACATCATCCACATCTGCCAGAGGACCGAGCAAACGAACCGTGATTCCACCCTGCGCTGCCGCGGTCAGCGTTTGAGGCAGGACCTCGGGGGTACTCCAGGAAATTTGATCAAACAGTTCCGGATGATCCGCCTTGAGAAGAAGCAGGACATAGCCTCCATCCGTGGCGGGCACGATCACAACGTCAGCTTCAGGTGACGTGGACTCCACCTCGCAAAGGATTGGGGTGAGCAGCCCCGGGCAGTCACCACCCAGGAGAGCGACCGCCCCGGCACCGCGATGGAATTCCGTCATGGCCGCATGACGCATACGAGCCCCGAGGTCGCCCTCGCATTGTGGATAAAATGTGCTGCCCGGAGGAACAACATCAGCAAGCCACTCGTGCATTTCCTCCCTGGCATCCTGCGGTGCAAAATGCACCGAACATTGCCAACCGGGCGGGATTTGACGAATCTGGTGCTCGGCAAGTTGTCGATAAATCGAGACGGCCCGTTCATCTCCCACGGATGCCGCAAGCCGGGTTTTGACTGTTCCGGGACGGGGTGCTTTGAGCATGAGAACGGCATGAATTCTCACCCGGGAACCCTCCCTTCCAAAATTTGTTGATGCCGGGCGGAAATTAGAAAACCAATCACAAAGGGAAGCCACAGAAGTGAGGATTCCAGGGGGGTTAAAACCCAGCTTCCCAATGGTAGCTCAATGCGGAGATGGAGCAAAAAATAGACGAAGCAGGATGCACTCACGGCCAGTGAGCCTTTATTACGGGTTACCACGGCGAAAGGAATGATCCATGTGAAATACCAGGCATGCATCATGGGAGAGAAAACAAACGTGGAGAAAAATATCCACTCTGCAGCCCGTTCGAAGCGGACGACCCGGAGGATGACCACCGTCCAGATTGCCGCAAGCGGGATGGCAAACCATTGATTATGATACCGGCTTTGCTCCCAAAAGGCTCCGACAATGCCGGGAATAAATTCCGCACTTCGGGCGTATTGGGAAAAAAGCGGTGGATGGAGTTGCAGGGTCCATTCCCCGGTCCAGAAACACAATGCGACAAAGCTGACCACAAGAGGGGCCGAACCCATAGCAGCACCGGCGAATACGATGCCAAAGCGTTTAGCCTTCCGTGCTCCACACAGAAATTGCCAGCCAGCCCAGGCCAGCAAGGGCAGTGCCAGCCATTTGATGGCAACAGCAGTGCCCAGCCAGGTGATGGCCGCAAGGAACTTTTGATCCCTCCATGCCAACCAGGCAAGGACCAGAACCAGAACAAAAATAGCATCATAGTGCCCGCCCCCGGCAAATGAATAGATAACCAGCGGATTCCATGCGTAAATCAACGCTTGTTGCCGGGAGAAGTGTCGGGCCAACAGCGCAACCACGGCCAGATCCGCGAGCACGAATAGAAATTTGAAAAAGATGGGAGCTGCCCACACAGCCGCCATTCCAGCAAAAACCCACTCGGCAAGCGGTGGATAGATGGCCGAGAAGGTTTTGTGCTGCACAGAAGCCCACACTCCATCCCGTAAGGGCCCGAGCAGGGATGAGTCCGGGGCGTAGAGGTAGGGGTTCCACCCGGCAAGAAGGACCCGGCCTTCCCAAACATAGCGATAGATATCCGCACCGGTCACCTGCCATAGCAAAAGGGCGCGGGTTCCCAACGCGGTTCCCCAAAAAACCCATGGCTTGGGGTTTGGGAATTTGAGGGAGAGAAAGAAGCCCGCCAGCATCACTCCGGCCCCAGCCAAAAACCACAAAATCGTGCGTGGACCACTCAGCGCACCATGAGGCAGCATCATCAAAGTGCCTGCGAATAGCAAGCATGGCGCCGCCGCTGCCATGGCAATAGCCGGGAATGGTTTGGTTGACGGAGTTTCCAAATGAATGGGGGGGCGGGGAGTTTGAAAAATTC
>JBGSPC010000128.1:0-4769 GCA_041738805.1 Terrimicrobiaceae bacterium
ACGAATCCTGATTGTCGGCGGAGTGGCCGGCGGAGCATCCTGTGCGGCCCGCTTGCGGCGCCTTGACGAACACGCGGAAATCCACATTTTTGAAAGAGGCCCGTATGTGTCTTTTGCGAACTGCGGCTTACCTTACTTTGTGGGGGGCGTGATCCCATCGGAGCAAGACCTCCTGGTTGCCAACGCCGATCTTTTCCGGGACCGTTTTAACATCACCGTTCATGAGCTGACGGAAGTGGTGTCCATTAACCGCGAGGCCTCCGCCATTGATGTCCGTTGTGTGGAATCGGGAGAAACCCATACGGAACACTATGACTTCCTTGTGCTCTCTCCGGGGGCAGTGCCCATTCGCCCTCCTCTTCCGGGAATCGACCTTCCAGGAATTTACACCTTGCGGAATATCCCGGACAGCCGTGCCATCCGGTCATGGATCGATGAGCGGAGGGCCCGCTCTGCGGTGGTGGTTGGTGGCGGGTTTATTGGCCTGGAGATGGCTGAAAATTTCCTTCACCGAGGCATGAAGGTCACCGTGGTGGAAATGCTGGATCAGGTGATGCCGCCTCTCGACCCCGAAATCGCAGCTGTGGTGGCCAATCATTTGCGGAAAGCCGGGGTCTCTCTGGCTCTGGATGACGGAGTCGCGGGGTTTGAACAAAACACCAGCGGTCAAATCGCGGTCCGGACAAATTCCGGCAAAACCCACCCCGCCGATCTTGTCATCCTCGCGATTGGTGTCCGCCCGGACGTCACCCTTGCCAAGGCTGCGGACCTGAAGATCGGAGCACGTGGCGGGATTGTCACCGATGAGCACATGCGCACGAGTGACCCGAAAATCTTTGCTGTGGGTGATGCTGTCGAAGTGCGTGATTGGATTTCCGGGGAGCCGACACTCCTCGCGCTGGCCGGGCCGGCGAACCGTCAGGGACGCATCGCAGCTGACGTGATTTGCGGGCGGGATTCACGCTTTCGTGGCGTGCAAGGAACAGCCATTTGCGGGGTTTGTGGATTGCAGGTTGCGTCAACGGGTGCCAGTGAGAAAGCTTTGATCCGCGCTGGTGACAAGGATTACGAAAAAATCACCATCCACCCGAATCACCATTCCGCTTATTATCCGGGTGCGAAGCAAATGACACTTAAGGTGATGTTCCGCCCCTCGGATGGCTCCCTTCTGGGAGCCCAGGGCGTGGGAGAGGAGGGGGTGGATCGCCGCGTTGATGTGATCGCCTCCCTCATCCAGAAACACGGCACTGTGTTCGATCTGGAGGAGGCCGAGCTTTGTTATGCCCCCCAATTTGGAGGGGCCAAAGATCCTGCCAATTTTGCAGGAATGGTTGCCGCCGATTTGATACGAGGCGATATGCCCACATCGCATTGGAGCGACCCCGTTACCGGGGACACACTGTTTCTCGATGTCCGCAGTGCCAAGGAATTTGCGGGTGGTCATGCCCCCGGGGCCGTTAATATCCCAGTGGAGCAAATCCGCTCCCGCCTGTCGGAAATTTCCCCGGGAAAGGACGTCCGCACGTATTGCGCTGTGGGAATCCGTGGATACCTTGCCACAAGGATTCTCACGCAGCACGGGATCCCTGCCAGAAACCTGTCCGGAGGCTGGTTGTCCCACCCAAGTCATGGTTAACCCCCTGAGCCGCATGATTGCCCGCGGGTCGCAAACCTGAATTTTTTGGGGATATCAAGTTGCGGAATCGGCGCTGATTCGCGATACCTTACCGATGCCATCGAAGAAATCTCTTAAATCCAGCCCGCCAATGCCTGGTGGCAAGGACCTGTTTTTCATCCTTGGGCCCTGTGTGATTGAGAGCCCGGCTTTTGTCCGCCGCATGGCAAAAAAAATCAAAGGCATCTGTGAAGGGGAAGGGGTGAAGTTTGTCTTCAAAGCCTCTTACGACAAAGCCAACCGGACCTCTCCCAAATCCTACCGGGGCATTGGTGTCCAGGAGGGATGTGAGTTACTCGCCGCGATTGGTGCCGAGCTGGAGGTCCCGGTCACATCTGATGTTCACACCCCGGAAGAAATTTCCGTTGCTTCCCGGTATTTGGATATTCTGCAAATCCCTGCCTTCCTGTGCCGCCAAACGGACCTGATCTTTGCAGCCGGTGCATCCGGGTGTGTTGTGAATGTCAAAAAGGGACAGTTCCTTGCACCGTGGGATGTCAAAAATATTGCTGAAAAGCTGGTTGCGGCCGGCTGTCGGGATTTCTTTTTCACCGAACGGGGAACAACCTTTGGTTACAATAATCTTGTCGCAGACATGCGCTCGATCTATTGGATTCAGGAACAAAAATTCCGCGTCGTTTTCGATGCCACCCACTCCGTGCAACGTCCCGGCAGTGGCGGGGATCGCACGGGCGGGGACGGTGCGCTTGCGCCCGTTCTTGCCAGAGCTGCCGTGGCAGCAGGCTGCGATGGAATATTTCTAGAAACGCATGAAAACCCAGCACGAGCCCTCTCAGACGGACCTAACCAAATCCCTCTCCGCGAACTCCCCCGCCTGCTCGGCCAACTCCAACGCATCAGGAATGAAGTTCTTCGTTAACCCACGCTGCCGTCATCTGCTGTTTTTTTTGGTCACCGCGATGTTGCCGGTTGTTGTCATCGCACAAGACCAGGAGAAAAAAAAGGAGGTGCCTGCCGAGGAAGCTTCCTCCTCGGATGGGGAATTTGATCTTTCCATGATCCCCCCCGGCCAACCCGTCAAGGGCCTGAAAATCCCCTACTACGGTGCGGATGGAACAACCCTGCAAATGACTTTTGAGGCCGAGGTGGCCCGGCGGGTTGATGATACCAACATCGAATTGGAGAATCTCAAGATCGATGCGGTGGGAGATGATGAAAAAAAGTTTCTCGTTGAGATGCCCCAATCGGTCTTTAACATTGAATCCCGCATGCTAGCGGGTGAAAATGGTGTTTTGATCAAGAGGGATGACTTCGAGATCCGCGGAAAAGCCGCCGAGTTTGATATCAAAAACCGATTCGGCAAAGTATTGGGAAATGTCCAAATGATTATTTACAGCACCGAAGACTTCGAATGAATAAACCTCTTCTCATCAGCACCCTCACTCTGGTCCTGCTCACGGGCCTCGCAACCGCACAGGAACTCTCTCCCACCATGTCCCCCGGCACCGGCACAGGCGAGGATTCAAAAGACAGCATTTCCCCGTTCGGTTTCAAGGGACTCGGTGCTGACCGGCCCAAAGATTCAAAAACGGAGATCACCGCCACCAAGCAGGCCACCTTCGACAACGCGGCGAGTGTGGCGGAATTTGAGGGCAAGGTCGTTGTGAGAGATCCCCAGTTCACGCTCTTCTGCGACCGGTTAAAGGTTAACCTCGCGGAAAACCGCAAAGGCATCAAAGTCGCAGAAGCCATCGGGAACGTCACCATTGTTCAGGAAAACACCGATGCCGCCGGCCAGAAGGTCAAATCCATTGGGAGAGCCGGCAAGGCCCTTTTTGAACCCTCCACCGGCCGGGTGACCCTCACCATCTGGCCGCAAGTCCAGCACGGCATCAATAATCAGGTTGGCACAGAAGAGGGAACTGTCATGGTTCTGAACCGCGACGGCAAATCCACAACCACCGGCGGCAGCAAGACCATGATTGTTGATACCGGAGCGGAAACCACCCAGCCATGACTGACATTGCCACCAAAGACTCTCCCCAGATCGATCCCGCCCACCCCGATCGCAAGCCTGCGGAGGGGCTTCCCCTGCTGCGCACGGACAAACTCGTCAAAGTTTATGGCGGGCGGGCGGTCGTCAATGGCGTGGATATCAATGTTCGTCGCGGCGAAATCGTGGGTCTGTTGGGCCCGAACGGTGCCGGGAAGACCACCACGTTTTACATGATTGTCGGCTTGGTCAGGCCGAATGATGGGGTGGTGTATTTTAATGAAAAAGATGTCACCAATATGCCCATGTATCAGCGGGCACGCACCGGCATGGGCTACCTCCCCCAGGAGGAATCGATCTTCCGCAAGCTGACCGTGGAACAAAACATTTTGGCCATTCTGGAGACCCAGAAAATGAGCAAGACCGCCCGCAAGGCCCGGTGTGAGGAGTTGCTGACCCAGTTCGGCATTGAACATCTTGCCAAAAATTTTGCCCTCACCCTCTCGGGTGGTGAAAAACGCCGCCTGACCATTGCCCGCTCCCTGGTGACCAATCCTTCCTTGTTGATGTTGGATGAGCCTTTCAGCGGGGTGGACCCGATTGCGGTTTTCGACGTGCAACAAATTATTCAGGACCTTCGGAAACAGGGCCTCGCAATTTTAATCACCGATCACAATGTGCGCGAGACGCTTAATATTGTGGACCGCGCTTATCTGATCTACGAGGGACGGGTCGAAAGCCAGGGTCCCAAGGATTATCTCCTCAACGACCCGATCAGCAGAAGGCTCTACCTGGGCGAGAATTTTCAAATGTAGCTTGCGGCTGCCCCCGCCGGTGCCGCCACCCATCGATCTCACAGCTCCAAAATGCCCCGTCCCATCAAACCTGTCGCTCACCGCGTTCCGCACATCACGGTTGGACATTTTTATGCCAACCACGCGGAAATGCTTGGCATGAGGTTGGAAGGGGCCTCGAGGGGGCTCAACAAAAAAATCCGTGAACCCACGATCAACCGTCCCGGTCTGGCACTCACCGGATTCTACGCGTATTTTGCCGCCAAACGCATCCAGGTCCTCGGGGCGGCGGAGTTGAGTTATTTGCGGAGTCTCCCGGCAGCGACCCTCCGGGAAAAACTCAAGC
>JBGSPC010000160.1:0-21956 GCA_041738805.1 Terrimicrobiaceae bacterium
GCGCAAGCGCGAAGCGCCCTCTGCTAGCAGGTCTATCTGCGCCCCTGCAAGTAGGAGACCAGCGCCTCCTGCCATGGACGGGTGATGACCGAGGCCACTCGCCGCAACTTCGAGCAATCGAGCACCGTGTCTTTGGGCCGGGGCGCGCGAAAAGCCGTCATAGATTCCAATGCAATCGGGGAGACCACCCGGCATTTTAATGGCCAGCCGAGCCGGTCTGCAATATCAAGGGCTTCCTGACCGTACTCTTTCCAAGTGCAGGCGCCGGCATTGCAGGCATGGTAAAGGCCTCCGGGAAGTCCCGTCGAAAGAAACGGTTCGAGCCAATCGGCAACGTCTTCCGTGTAGGTGGGGGATGATGTTTTATCAGCAACAGCCTCGACGTGTTCCCCGGAGGCAGCCCGCTGGAGAATCATGTCCACAAAGCTTGGTTTATCAGGACCAAAGACCCAGGAGACTCTCACGGACAGATGTTGCGGCGACATTGCAACAACCGCCAACTCCCCCTGCAGCTTGGTTCGTCCATATTCGGAGAGCGGGAGAGCGTCATCCTCCTCGGTGTAAGGCGTGGACTTTTTCCCATCAAACACATAGTCCGTGCCAAAATGGATCAGCCGGGCACCCCGGTCCGTGGCAATTTCAGCGAGTCGTTCGGGAGCCTCCGCATTGACCCGGGCCGCAAGGACGGGGTCGTCTTCGCAAACCTCCAGTGAGGTGGCTCCGGTGCAATTAACCAACACATCAAAGGAATGTCCCTCTATGGCTTTTGCCAAAAGGTCCACTTGTGAGATGTCAATGTCAGCTCGTGAGAGGGCGGTGACATCATGGGCTGCAGACCAAATCCGCGCCAGAGCGGCCCCCAGGCGGCCGCGTGATCCAAGAAGAAGGACTTTGGCCATCGTTCAGCCTTTCCGTGCAGCCAACCACGCTGCTCCGATGATGCCTGCTTCGTTCTGCATCGTCGCGGGAACGATTTCCACAGCGGTCATGGCCCGAAGGTGTGGCAAAAATTTGTCGGCCTTTTTGCTGATCCCGCCCCCGATCACAAACAGATCGGGTGAGAACAATCTTTCCAGTTCCTCTAAAAATTCCCCAAGCGCAGCAGCCCACCGTTTGAGCGAAAGGCCTTTCTCCTCCCTCACCCGCTCGGATGCCCGCAATTCAGCGTCTTTTCCGCGGATTTTGAGGTGACCGAATTCGGTGTTTGGCAAAAGTTTCCCGTCCAGGAAAATTGCCGAGCCAATGCCCGTGCCCAGCGTGAGCAGAATGACAATCCCGCCAATCCCTTTCGCGGCTCCAAAGGTCACTTCCGCCAATCCGGCCGCATCTGCGTCATTGATCAACGCCACAGGTCTTCCCAGCCGTTCGCGAAAAAGCGCTTCCGCATCCACCCCAATCCAGCTTTCATCAACATTGGCGGCACTTCCGACGCGCCCGTTTTTAATAATGGCGGGAAAAGTGATTCCCACGGGGCCGCTGGTCTCAAAATTTTCGGCAATCTTTGCGACAACCTCTGCCACGGCCTCACTTCGCGAAGGTTGCGGGGTGGGAATTCGAAACCGTCCGGTCAACAACTTGCCATCATCCGTGTCCACCATGGCCCCCTTGATTCCCGAGCCACCAATATCAATGCCAAGTAAATTCATGGAGACGTGATTGAGCGAACATATCTACAGACTCATTTTGCAAATGCCAACCCTTGGTTTGTCCAATGCCATGGAAGGGTTGTGACGCCAATGTGCATCCTCTAGAAGGAGTCGCCCTCCAGAAACCATTCCTGCACGAGGCCGGTGAGTTCCTGCTCTTCGGCAAGCAAAGAGGGATGATCAAAGTGGGAGGCACTCAGGACATGAATCCGTTTGGGGCCGCCCAGAGCATTGGCAACGGCAAACTGGCCCGGTGGAGGGACAGCCGGATCAAAAAGCGCCACGGACACCATCACGGGAATCCGGATAAACGTGGCAGCGGTGGCGGCATCAAAGTAGGGCAATGTTTTTCGGATGGAGGGATTGCGTTGGGCGCAAAGCCTCACGGCCTCTCCGCTGCCGGCACAGGGACACTCCAACCGGAGGGGCTGATGCCCGAAGGTGGGGACTTTCAGAAAAGCGCGCGAGAAGGACTTGCTCCATGGGAGCATGAGAGCACCCAGCCCCCCTCCAAAACTCCCTCCGTGATAACCAAGCTTCCCCGCGAATTCTGGATACAGGCTGACGAGGACATCGGCAGCGCTTTGCAGGGCGGCTGTGCAATAACGGATAAGGTAGGTCTCCCGCGAAGCGATGCCATGCACGACATGCCAAACCACCGTGTCTGGGAGGCCGGGCGCTGCAGACACAAAAAATCCGTGCGCCGAAGAATAAATATAGGCTGCGTCCTGAAAGGTGACCGGCCAATCAATGGATTCCCTCCCGCCGTATCCGTGACCGACCACAAATCCTCTGCGAATTTTTGAAGGGTCCGCCGGCCGTAGCAGCCAAGCCCCGAAGACCGTGTCACCCAAAGTCCGGATTTTTAAAAGATCCAGCAACCACCCTTCTGAAGGTGGCGGGAGAGGCGTCCGCTCAAGAATCTCAGTTTTCGCGGAAGCTTCGTCCAGAGACCTCTGCCAAAAGTCTGAAAAATCTTCAGGCGGAGACTCCGGAGGCCTGATCTTCAGCAGCGTGTCCCGGTCGTATCCGTAAGTCGGATCAAAGGCATGCGGATGGTCAAAGCCGGGTGCCGAGACCGCCCCGAGGACGTCACCCGCGATCAACCGTTCAGCATAGGAATTCATGGAGATTTTCAAAGACCACAGATTCTCCGGACGCTCAAGAGAAACCTCTCGAAGGGAGCTGCTGATGGGGAGCGATTGACCAATCCATTTTGTCAATATTATCAAAAGACTCGCGTGACAAATCGGGAATGCGGTTTAGTATAATTTCTAATGGAAGCCATCGAAACATCTGCCGTGGAGGAATTGATCCGGAAAATTGGTATGGGTGACCGCGCCAGCTTTGAGGAATTTTACACACGGTTTTCCGGATTGATTTATTCGACTTCCCTCCGGGTGCTCGCAAATGAAACCGATGCCCAGGATGTGGCGCAGGAAGTGATGTTCATGATCTGGGAAAAAGCTCCCATGTACGATCCCTCACGTGGCAAGCCGCTGACCTGGGCGATCACCATGACGCGGAACAAATCGATTGATCGTCTTCGTTCCCTGCAACGCCGGTATCGGCTCCATGATGATGTGCAGAACGAGAATGCCAGCAATGACATCTCAGCAAGCCGTGAACCGTTTGAAGATTTGGACTCTTCCGAAAAAGGCCGGATTCTCCGCACCGCAGTGATGAAGCTCAGCAAAGAACAGCGCGAGGCGATTGAAATGGCGTACTTCTCAGGTCTCACCCAGCAGGAAATTGCTGTCAGGTTGAGTGAACCTCTCGGCACGGTGAAGGCCCGCATTCGCCGCGGCATGATGCGGTTGAAAAAGATCATTGGAGCCACGGTTTAGCCCGGTGTTTGTGAGTTCCGCCGGAGGTTCATGACACAATCCCCGATCTCCAATGGACGGGGCACGGCGGTTGATGGAATGATTTTTTCAAGAACCGGAGAATTAAAAGCTGACTTCGTGTTTGCTTGGAACAAGGAAAATTGAAAGCTTTGGTGCTGGAAGCTTGTATCTGTCGCGCAACCTGAAATTTTCTTTGATTCCCAATGGTTTTAATCTCATCCAAAAATCCCTCTATCCTGCTGGGCATGGTGCTCCTCTTCAGTCTGTACCCCGCACACGGCCAGGAAGCGGATCCCGAAGCCACCCCGGCCAATCTGCGTGGAATCTGGCGTGCCCAAATGCCTGCCGGCGATTATCTCGTCAATCTCTCGGCCATCACGTCCCTGAGTCAGCACGAATACACGGTGGAAGGGGCCGGCAAAGTGACCGAGGTCAATATCGCGACTCAAGGGTCAGCCATTGCGCGCTTTTATTTTCTGGAGCCCGCTTTGCCGCAGGCTCCCGGAGGTGTCGGCCAGAGTGCTATTGACCTCATGAAAGAAAAAGCGGAAGAGGCGGTCGGAAGGGCTGGCGCAGCGGACATCTGGTCCAAGGTTGTGAAATCCTACCCGGTGGCGACCCATGCGCACACGATCGAGTACCGGGTGACTAACAAGGAGACCCTCTCCCGGCTTTTTAAGAGCGCTGAACGCTCGTGGACCCACGGCAAAGGGGAAACCTTCAAACCATGAACTCTGAAGTTTTTGGTTCTGCTGACAAGCCGCCGGCGCACAAACCTTCCCACGAGTGCGGGGTGTTTGCGGTGTTTGGCCACCCTGATTCTGCCATGCTCACGTATTATGGCCTCTTTGCTCTTCAGCACCGGGGCCAGGAGAGTGCAGGCATCGTTTCCGCCAAAGGCTCGGACAGCCCGTTCGCAACCCACAAGAGCATGGGTCTGGTCTCTCAAGTGTTTTCCCAGCCCGATCTTGAGGCCCTGACCGGCACGCGTGCCATTGGACACGTCCGATACTCAACGACAGGCGCCAGCACACGCCGCAATGCCCAACCCTTTGTGGTGGATACCGCCCGGGGGCAGATCGCGATTGCTCACAACGGAAACCTCGTGAATGCCGCAGAGCTCCGAGCTGAGCTTGAGGCCAAGGGATCCATTTTTCAGACGACCGTCGACAGCGAAATCGTGCTCCACCTTCTCGCCCAGCCCCGTGAATCGGCCGGCGTTCTGGCCGTGCTCCGCCGTCTGGAGGGAGCTTTTTCGGTGGTTCTCATGGGAGAGCGTGAAATTATTGGATTCCGCGACCCTCAGGGTTTCCGTCCTCTGTGCATCGGCAAGAAAGATGGGGCCTATGTGCTGGCCAGTGAAAGCTGTGCCTTTGACCTGATCCAGGCCGAATACATTCGGGACGTTGCCCCCGGAGAGGTCGTCATTATTGATAATTCCGGTTTACGAAGTGAGTGGCCGTTCAAAGCGGGCAAAAGTGCCTTTTGTATTTTTGAGTATGTCTATTTCGCGCGTCCGGACTCGAATATTGCCGGCACGAATGTGGGCGCGGTGCGGGTCGAGATGGGACGTGAACTGGCACGCCAGTTCCCGGCAGATGCGGATCTGGTTGTTCCGGTCCCCGACTCCGGCGTTTATGCGGCTCTTGGATTTTCCGAGGAACTCAAGATTCCTTACTACCCGGCCTTTGTCCGAAACCACTATATCGGGCGCACGTTCATTCAACCCACTCAACGGATTCGTGATTTTAATGTGCGCGTCAAACTGAACCTCATTGGCGAAGCGGTCAAAGGCAAAAGCGTTGTGGTTGTGGATGACTCCATTGTGCGCGGCACAACCGCCAGAGCTCGTGTGGTGAATTTGCGTGAGGCCGGAGCAAGAGAAGTCCACATGCGGATCAGTTGCCCACCCCACAAGTTTGCGTGTTACTACGGAATCGATTTTCCTGATCCGGAAAAACTTCTGGCGAATCAGTGTACCCCCGAAGAAATCCGCAAATACCTGGGAGCCGATTCCTTGGGCTACCTCGATCCGGAAGGAATGATCCGTGCCACCCGGCGCAAGTCCAATGAGTTCTGCACCGCCTGCTTCACCGGGGAATACCCGATTCCCTACAATGCGGCTTTTGATAAATTGATTATGGAACGCCGGGCCGGACATGCTCAACTCATCGACCGCGACAATCGACTGCCTTTATGAACAAGAAAAAAGCTTATGCCAGTGCCGGAGTGGATGTGGACCTTGGGAACACCGTAAAAAGCGGGATTCACGCCATGGTCCGGTCAACGCACGGCCCGGAAGTTCTTGCCAAAGTGGGTGGGTTTGGCGGCTTGTTCCGCCCGGATTGGAAAGGCATGAAAGATCCTGTTCTGGTGGCCAGCACCGATGGGGTCGGCACAAAACTCAAGGTCGCATTTGCAACCGGCCGGCATGACACCATTGGCCAGGACCTCGTCAATCATTGTATCAATGACATCGCCGTGACCGGTGCAAAGCCGCTTTTTTTCCTGGATTATCTGGCCTCGGCTGAGTTGGACCCCGAAGTCTTCACCCAGATCCTCAAAGGCTTTACCAAGGCTTGCAAGGCTGGCAAATGCGCGCTCATTGGTGGAGAAACGGCACAGATGCCCGGTATGTATCGCAAAGGAGAATATGATGTGGCTGGAACCATTGTCGGCATCGTTGACCGGCCTCAAATTCTGGATGGTTCAAGAATCAAAGTGGGCGATCTCCTGATCGGCCTGCCTTCAAACGGTCTGCACACCAATGGATACTCCCTGGCCCGCAGGGTTCTATTCGATACTTTGGGGCTTAAACCGGAGTCACGCCTTCCGGAATTGAAGCTCACACTGGGTGAGGAGCTTCTTGGTGTTCATCTCAATTATCAGCCCCTTCTTGCCTCATTACCAAAACGAATTCTTCGTGCCGCCGCCCATATCACGGGGGGGGGCCTCATCGACAACCTGCCTCGCATCCTGCCACCCGGCACCCAGGCGATCATTCGCCGGAATTCCTGGAAAATCCCCCCCATTTTTACCATCATGGAAAAAGGAGGACGCATCGACGCGGAGGAAATGTATCAGGTGTTTAACATGGGCATCGGCATGGTGATCGTGGTCCCCGGGGCCTCAGCCACCGAGGCCCTGAAACTCACAAAGGGCAAGGTCATCGGGGAAATTGCCAAAGGCTCCCAAACAACCGTGATCATCTAGCCGCAGCATTCGCTATGTCTCGAAAAATCGAAATTTCCAAAAATCACCAACGGGCCCTTGGAATCGGCCTGGGGGTTGGATTGGCCGGAGCTTTTGCTTTGGCGTTTCGATATGGCCTGCGTCGGTCGCCCCGGCAGCCTCTTCCTGACGATTTGTCGCCTGCTATTTTCGCCCGCAGGCTGGCACCAACCTCCCATGGGGAAATGATTTATCACATTTCCGGTTCCGGGGATCCCGTGATCTTTTTGCACGGAATGTATCCCGGAGCGGCCTCATTCGAGTGGTCGAGGGTTTATCCTCATTTCGTGATGCACCGCGAGATCATTGCGGCCGATCTTGTGGGGTTTGGAGAGTCCGAGCGTCCCTCCCGCAGAATGGACGCTTCCGATTATGCGGAAAGTTTGGCGGATTTTTTAAGTGAGGTTTGCGGCGGACGCCAACCGGTGATCATTGCTTCCGGTCTCACCGCCGGAATCGTTTTGCTGCTGGCTTCGCGTCACCCGGAACGAATCAAATCCCTGGGTTTGCTCATGCCGCATGTGCCGCGTCATGGTCCCCCCTGGGCAGCCCGCAGGCTTAGTGCTGCGGCGCATATCCCTCCACTGGCCAGTTTCCTCTATGATTTTTCCATTGCCAGGGAACCTTTCCTCCGCGCTTGGGTCTCCCGCTTCGGTTATGCGGATCAGGAGCGCGTGGATGAGGAGGTCGTTCGCAATCTTGCGGTGTGCGCCCAGCAGCCAGGGGCCCATCATGCCTTGCTGAATGTGCTGCGCGGAGGACTCACGCTGGACCTGGAAACCCGGCTCCCACGGGTCCCTCATCCTGTGACGGTGTTTTGGCCCGAAGCGGCCGGAGGGATGCCCCCCGGACTTGGCCTTTCCCTGACGAACAAGCTTCCCGCGGGGTCATTCCGGCTCCTGCCTGACTGTGCGGCTCTGGCAGCCCTTGAAAAGCCGGAAACGCTGATCGCCGAATTGTCCCCGCTCATACTTGGCCCGTCCATCATGGAAGGTGCAGCCTGACCCTGTGCATCGGCTTGCTTTTTTTCCTGCGTCTTCTCATAACTCGGCAGAATGAACGTCTCTGATCTTCGCGAAATTCTCCAATACGTGCCCCGCTTCCGCGAACGCACTTTTGTTGTGGCGGTGGATGGCGCCGTGGTCGCCGGAGAAAATTTTGGGAACATCCTTCTCGATTTGGCGGTGCTTCGTTCGTTGAGCGTGAAGGTTGTTCTGGTTCATGGAGCGGGTCACCAAATTCAGAAGCTCGCGGCGAACCGCGGGCTGGAACTTTCCGACTTTGATGGCACAGGTGTCACCGACGAGCCGACCCTGCAGGTCAGCATCGATGCGGCGGTGCGCTTGACCCACCAGATTATCGAGGGGCTCGCTTCGGTGGATCTTCGAGCCGCCTATATCAACGCCCTGATCGCCCATCCGGCAGGAATTCTTGGCGGGAGGGATTATCAATTCACAGGGCGCGTGGAGCGCGTGGATTCCAAGGCCCTGCGGTTGTTGCTGGATGAAGGAATCATTCCGGTTCTGCCACCCCTGGGTTTTGACGGAGAAGGGCGGACTTATCGGGTGAACTCCGACACCGCTGCGGTCGAAATCGCCGAGGAGCTTTCCGCCGCAAAAATCATTTACCTCACAACAAAAGAGGCCTTCACAGGCAGTCTTCCCCTGCCCCGCCAACTCTCCGTGCAGGAAGCCACCGACCTTCTCAAAAAAGAACGCAGCCGGTTGCCGCGGTCACTGGCCTCAAAATTGGAATCTGCCTCCCGGGCCTGTGTTCAAGGGGTTCCGCGGGTTCACTTGCTGGATGGAAGCATCAATGAGGCTCTGCTCACCGAGATCTTCAGCCACGAGGGTTTTGGCAGCATGGTCTACTCGAATGAATACCAACAAATCCGCCGCATCTTCAAAAAGGACGTGCGCGCGGTGATGTCCCTCATCCGGCAATCCGTCCGCAGTGAGGAGTTGGTTCGCCGCACCCGGAATGAAATTTTGGAACACTTGGAGGACTACTGGCTGCTGGAGATCGACCGCACACCCGTGGCGTGTGTCGCTTTGCATGTGTATCCCGAGGAAGCCTCCGGGGAGTTGGCCTGCCTTTATGTCAGCAAGTCTCACGAAAATCAGGGCTTCGGCCGGAAATTGATGGCCTTTGTGGAAAACCTGGCTCGTGACAAAGGGCTCCGCCAACTTTTTGCCCTCTCCACTCAAGCCATCAACTACCTGCAACAAAAGGGAGGTTACCGCGAGGTGGGCTACGAGGCGCTTCCCGCAGCCCGCCGTGAACGCTCGGAATCCAGCGGCCGGAATTCCAAGGTGCTCGTTAAATCACTCTCCTGACCCTCATGGGTGAAGTTCATACGCACTTCCTCTGGATCGACTGGCTGGTTTTGGGCGCTTATCTCGCACTCACCACGTGGATCGGACACTTGCTCAAAGGCAAACAGGCCACCATCAGCGACTTCTTCCTCGCGGGCCGGAGCTTGCCGTGGCCCGCAGTGACGGGATCGATCATTGCCACGGAAATCAGTGCTCTGACTTTTATCGGTGTGCCGGGAATGGTCTTTGCCGCCAAAGGCGATTTCACCTACCTTCAGTGGGGAATCGGTTCCGTGATCGCCCGGTTCATCGTCGGCATCTACTTCGTCAAAGTCTTTTACGAAAAAGGGATTTATAGCCCGTATGACTACATGGAGTCGCGACTCGGCAAGGGAGCCCGTGCCCTCACGACCTCTCTGTTTTTTGTGGGTTCTATCCTGGGACAAAGTGTCCGTCTGCTGGTCACGGCTCTCGTGCTATGGACAGTGACCGGATTACAGTTTGAAGTCTGCATCGCGATCATCGGTGTCTTTGCCATCATTTGGACGCTCATGGGCGGGATGACCACGGTGATCTGGACCGATGTCATTCAATTTTTTGTGTTTATTGGCGGGGGGGCACTCGCACTGGTGGTGCTTATTGCCAAAATTCAAGGCGGCTGGCCGGAGTTTATCAGCACGGCCGCAGCGGCGGGAAAGCTGAGGGTTATCGACCTCTCGATGAATCCTGCCGTGGAATTCACCCTCTGGGTCGGACTCCTGGCCATGCCTTTCCAAAATCTCGCCGCTTACGGCACCGACCAACTCAACGCCCAGCGCATGTTCTGTTGTCGCTCGTCCGCGGACGCCGGGAAAGCGATCATTGCTAGCAGCATCAGTCTGCTTGTCACCCTCCTCATGCTTTTTGTCGGCGCGGCGCTTGTGGTCTATTACATCCAACACCCTCCCACTGCCGCCGAGGCCGCTCTTTTCTCCAAAGAAACAGACAGCGTGTTTCCCGTTTGGATCACCACAGTGCTTCCGCCCGGCCTCAGCGGGCTGATTCTCGCCGGAGCTTTTGCTGCCGCGATCTCAAGCCTCGACTCCGCCCTTGCCGCACTTTCCCAAACATCCCTTTCCCTCATCCATGGAAAAACCGGCCTGGAAAAAGCCAACCAGAAAACCCTCCTCTTTCAATCCCGATGTGCCGTGGTCCTCTGGGGCGTGGCCCTCGTTCTCGTCGCCATCGGGCTTCAGGCCATTCGCGGAGGCGTCAATTTGCTGCCCCTCGCCTTTGGCATGGTCGCCTACACCTATGGCCCCATGCTCGGCGCTTTCCTTCTCGCAATCAGCCCGATCCGGCGGGACATCCGCGGGATCTGGATCGGCGTCATCCTCTCCTTCCTCCTCGCCCTCTGGATCCGCCCCGACCTCTCCAATATCCTTGTTGGGCTGGGATTGGCCGACGCAGATGTTCTTGCCGGCCTCCGCCCGAAAATCAGCTTCGCATGGCTCTACCCCATCACCTGCCTTCTCACTTTGGGTTGCGGTATCTTGTTCGGACGCAAAAGCATGCGGGAAATTGACAAACCAAGCTGATACTTAACTCCCTTAAGCATTTTCAGGGTCAAGGAAAATTCCCCCTTCCTCAAAACTTTTAATGTGACAAATTCGTCATTTTTTCTTGAGCATTTTCCGGCTCATTCTTAAGCTCTGGCCACTGCGGCGGACGATTCCGGGTGCGGTGTGAACAACTTGTGAAAATCTTTTCCTCCACTCCTAACTTCCGTGAGGCCTTGCGCGGCGGTCCAAACTCTGCTGGAACCCGAGCACCCTCAGGCCGCTTAACTTCATTTTTTCAAAACAAAGAATATTAATCGCTGATTACTAGACATTTATGACTTTTCGACAAGCAACGAGCGGGAATTCAACCGCACAAAATCTCCAGGCTGGGCCTGGCCACATCTCTCCCTCCGGTTTCCATTTCCTGCCGGATTTCTCCTCTCACGCGAGGACAATTCCACGTGCATAACTCCCTATGAATTCGACAATTGCAAATATTTGGGACCAAGCGGCAGATGAAATCCGGGGACGGATCAGCAACGATGGATTCCAGCGTTGGTTTGATGGCGTGGAGATGGTTTCGGACGATGGCAAAACACTGGCATTAAGGGTTCCCAATCCGATTCATCAATTTTTTATTGAAAGCAACTACCTGCCGCTGGTCTCAGAGGCGGTGGCGACAGTTTCTGGAGGTCCCCGCACCATTTCCTTTGTTTCCAAAAAAGACGAGGAAGACCCCGAGACCGCGGTAGCCGCATCAGCTCCGGCAAAAGCCTCGTCAAAAATCACTGCAGCGGCCCCGTCGGGAATGAATATTCGCAACACCTTCGAGACCTTTGTGGTGGGTGCAAACAGCCAGTTTGCTCACAGTGCCGCGATGGCCGTGGCCAAATCCCCCGCACGAACTTACAACCCGTTTTTTGTCTATGGGGGCAGCGGACTTGGAAAAACCCATCTGCTTCAGGCCATTGGCCACTACGTGCTGGCCCACCAAAAAACGGCGCGGGTGGTTTACCTCTCCAGCGAGCAATTCACCAACGAATTTATTGATGCCATCCGGAATGGCTCCCTTGTCAAATTCCGGAAAAAGTACCGTCAGGCAGATATCCTCATGATTGATGATATCCAGTTTCTCGCCGGCAAAGACCGCTCTCAGGAAGAGTTCTTCCACACCTTCAACACGCTGCACGACGGACACAAACAAATCGTTCTCTCCAGTGATCGTCCAGCCAGCGAGATTGAAAAATTGGAACAGCGCCTCGTGTCCCGCTTCGAGTGGGGAATGACCGCAGAATTACAGCCCCCGGACATGGAAACCCGGATGGCCATTCTCCAAAAGAAGGCCGAGGGCATGAACATCACCCTGGAACCCTGGGTCTTTGATTTTCTGGCAGACCGGATCCGCAACAATGTCCGACGCCTTGAAGGAGCGCTCATGCGTGTGGCCTCCTACAAGTCGCTCAGCGAGCGTGAGTTGACACGGGATGTCATCGAAAATCTGTTGCGGGACATTTTTCAGGAACAGGCCAAACGGGCGGTGACCATTGACCAAATCCAACGCAAAGTGGCGGAGCATTTTGACGTGCGGTTGGCGGACATGACGAGCAAGCGCCGTCCGGCCAACATTGCCTTTCCACGGCAAATTGCCATGTATCTCTCCCGTGAGCTCACCGAAACCTCGCTGAGCGACATCGGCGACGCCTTTGGCGGGAAGGATCACGGGACAGTGATCCACGCGGTAAAGCTTGTCAAAAAGCGCATCGAGGATGATGAGAAAACCCGCTTGGTGATTCGTATGCTTGACAGCCAGCTTCAGAGATAAGTCATCACACCGGCTGCGCTGACCGATGCAACTTGTCCTTATTCTTTCCGGGCCATTGATTGAGGTTGCTTTTATCTCCTAACTTGGAGAGGCTTACAACTTGAGCATAAATCTTTCGGGCGCGTCTATTTTTCTAGTTCTCGGTGTTGTCACCCTTTCCCCAATCCATGCTGTTGTCGTGCACAATGGCACGCCGGCAAATCTCCTCGCTCCGGTCGACGATCCCGGCTGGAATGCCATTGGCACAATTTCAGCTCCAGCAGGACCAGCCTCCGCCATCTTCCTCGGAAATAATGATGGCTTTGGTTGGTTTCTCACAGCGAATCATGTGTCTCTGAGCAGCGCCACCCTGAACATCGGAGTCAATAATTACACCGTCTTCTCAGGCATTGATCAGATTGGCACAACGGACATCAAAGTCTTTCGTGTGAACGCTCCGGTTCTTGGGATTACCCCGGTGACGCTTGCTTCCAGCACCCCGGCGGCGGGGGCTGACGTTGTGATGGTTGGTTTCGGAGCAACGGGAACTTTTGCCACATGGAATGCCGGCACGGATCCCTGGACCTCACCCGGATCGGACGCAAGCGGCTACGAGTGGACAGGCCCCAATGTCAAGCAGTGGGGAACAAACGTTCTGCACCAATCCGGCGTGACGGATTACCCCCCCAATCTTTCGATTGTGACCGATTTTGACAATGTTGCTGGAGAAGGTCAGGGCTCCCGGGGAGACTCAGGAGGGGCCGTTTTTTACAAAAACGGCATGAACTGGGAGCTGATCGGAATGATGGTTACCGTAGGAGTAACTCCCAATGGAACCGACTACTTCTCATCGTTCACTGGTCAGCCTTCTGAGACATCTGTTTCGTTCATCAACGGGGTTCCCGCTGCGAAAAGCGTCACGTTTTCTGCGCAAATCTCTGACTACCGATCAGATATTCTGAATGCCATCCCTGAGATCACCACACTGGGATTTTTGGTTTTCGGAAGTCTGCTGCTTGCCCGGCGGACCTCCGTCCAGCGTTAAACCCTTTCCCTTCGTTTCAGAATTTCCACATCTTCCCCTGCCTGGCATCTGAAAAAACCTGAGGGCTGAGCATGTAGGCCAGAGGAGGATCCGGCAGGGAACTATCATTCAGAATGGGAAGGGATTTCCCGATGGTGCTGTCCCAGGGTTGACTGGATGCGACATTAAGCGGGGTGCCCGACCGTACAAGGCCGAAGGTTTTCTGCGCTGCTTTGAGCGGCATTCGAACGCAACCATGCGTGGCAGGAACCGGCTTCACAAAGCCCCAATGAATGCCATACGCGGATTTAAACTCCATCCAATACGTCATCGGATACCCCGCACCCGGACTGCTCGCCCGGCGTCGGTTGGCCTGCTTGCTGTAAATCGTGAAGTTACCGCTGGGTGTGGGCGTAGAAGCTGTTCCAACCGTGATCGGAGAGGCCAATAGCACACGGTCTCCTTCAACGACATATAACCGCTGCGCTCCGGTGCTGATCTTGACTTTGACCGCTGACGGGTTCTTCGGTTGCTGGACCGGAGGATCAAAACTGAACGAATTTCTGCCCGTCCCCGTCTTGGTTGTCTCACAACCCGTGAGACCAATTCCCACCACACCCAACACCACCGGCAAACAAATTCTGATAAATGATAACTTCATGCAGCACCTCTTATTAACCGGAACCGACGATCCCGCAAGTCCTTCAATGCTGAATTGTTGATTTTTGAGCGCTGCCCCTGTTGGGAGCCTTTTCCCGTTTGTGTGATCCAGCTGCATCACATAAACGGGAAAACCGTGGCACCATCCGCGCGAACACTTTTGTGCTTGTGAGCGTTGCCGGGCAAGAGTTGGATGACGGAATGAGGTCTGCCTGTTTATGCTGATTTTGTTTTTAAGACACGCAGAGGCCGGAGATGCGGCAGATGATTTTTCGCGGCAATTGACACCGCGTGGCGTGGCGCAGTCAGAGAAGGTAGCAAAGTTTATGGCAGCGAACGGTCTAACTCCGGATCTTTTGATCACGAGTCCCGTGGTGAGGGCCAGGCAGACGGCCGATACGGTTTGTGGCATTCTTGCGGGGGTAAAACTGAGGATTGGTGATTGGTTGAGTTGCGGGATGGCACCGGAGACCTGCTTTGAGGAGTTGTCGGCCTTTCGGGATCTCGATGCCGTGGCTTTGGTCGGGCATGAGCCGGATTTCAGCGAAGCGATTTCATGGATTCTCGGGATGGAATCGCAGGAAGCCCTTCATATCCGGAAAGCTTCATTGACCGTGGTTACGGTTTCCTCTTTCGCGCGCGGAGGCGGGCGGTTAGAATTTTCCATTCCTGTCAGATTAATGTAAATATGCACCCAGAAATCATTCACTCCGATAATTTCCTCCGTGATGCCCAGGCTCTCATTGAGCGGGCCGCAGACACGGCCATCTTCGAGCGCGGGGTTTTCCGCATTGCCCTGAGCGGAGGAAACACCCCCCGCCCCGTCTATGAGGCCCTTGCGAAGACCCATGCAGCCTGGGGCAAGTGGGTCTTCACCTTCGGGGATGAACGCTGTGTTCCACCCGATGACATTCAAAGCAATTACCGCATGGCAAAGGAGGCTCTTTTTGATCATGCCCCGATTCCTGCGGACAACATTCTTCGCATACGGGGAGAGGACAGTCCGGAGGTGGCTGCCTCCCTTTGTGAGGCCGAACTGAGGAAACATGCCGGCGAGGCACCGATTTATCAGCATGACCTGGTGCTTCTGGGAATGGGCGATGACGGACACACAGCCTCGCTTTTTCCAGGCACAACAGCGTTGCAGGAATCGAAAGCCTGGGTTGTTGCAAATTATGTTCCCAAGTTTGAAACTCATCGGATCACGATGACCTACCCTCTGCTGAACGCCGCTCGTCAGGTTTGTTTTCTGGTGAACAGCAAGGGCAAGGACGACATGCTGAAAAATGTGTTTTCCGGGGACTTTGATTTTCCCTGCACAAAAATCCGACCAACTCATGGCAACCTCGTCTGGCTGCTGGGTGCCTGAAGAACTCTGATGACAAGGCGTAACCCGTGATATTGGGAGGAATTTCTTCACGGGTGATCGTTCCGGAGATTTTGGATAACCTCTCACCCGATGATCCACGGGCCATCCGCAGCCGCAAAGATCTTCAATTCCTTGACTGGTTTCTCGGAAATACCAGGTGGTTCGAAAAGCAGCTTGGAAAGCGGCTCTTTAACGGCACTTCTGTGGCAGAGCTGGGGGCAGGCCAAGGTCATTTGACTTTGCGTTTAAGGCGCTCGTTTTCCAAGGTCTCAGGTCTGGATTTTGCCCCCGCTCCCGCCCATCTTCCGCCGGGAGTGGATTGGATTCAGGGGGACTTTTTTCAATCCCTGACCACCTGTTCTGCAAAGGCTGTTGCCGGGGCATTGATTCTTCATCATTTTAACCAGAACCAACTGGAAGAACTCGGAGTTATTCTCAGGCCCCGACGGTTGATCCTCTTTGTTGAACCTCTCAGAACGATGACGAGTCTCTGGCTGTGCACGCCACTGCTTCCCTTTGTGGGCAGTGTGACAAGGCATGATATGCGGGCGAGCATCCGTGCAGGCTTTTTGCCGGGCGAGTTGGGGGAACTGCTCGGGCTCGACCGGGAGTGGACAATTTCCGAAACCCTTGACTGGCGGGGCACGTTGAGGTTTATGGCATGGCGGGATTGATCACAATTGCCGGAGGCGGTTTGGCAGGCCTTTCGGTTGGTCTGGGGTTACGCTCTCACTCCATTCCTGTGGAATTGCACGAAGCAGGAACCTATCCGCGTCATCGTGTCTGCGGGGAATTTATTTCCGGAGTCTCGGAAAGAGTTCTGAGTCAATTGGGGGTTTTGCCATGTCTGGCGGATGCCCTGCGGCTTGAAACAATGACTTGGCACCAATCCGGCGGACGGATTCTCAAGGAGCGCTTGCCGAAACCCGCAATGGCGCTTTCGCGTCATACCTTGGATCTGAGGATGAAGACAGCTTTGGCGGATGCGGGAGGTATCATTCACGAAAGCTCCCGCCTGCCCGAGGTCCCCCGCGAAGGATTCCTTTGGTGCGGCGGGCGCCGGATTTCCGAAGGAGGTGCTGTGGGATTGAAAGCTCATTATGAAGGCATGACGCTTGATGCCGATCTGGAGATGCACATGGGACGTGGGGCCTATCTGGGGCTTTGCCGTGTGGAAGGAGGACGCGTGAATGCCTGCGGCCTGTTTCCTTCCGGCGCCTTGAAAAACGCCCGCAAGGAGGATTTGCTGACAGAAGCCGTTGCCACAGCCGGACTGACAACTCTTGCCAGGCGATTAAAATCAGCGAGCCAGGTTCACGGCAGCCTGGTTGGA
This sequence comes from Terrimicrobiaceae bacterium, assembly GCA_041738805.1. Taxonomy (GTDB): domain Bacteria; phylum Verrucomicrobiota; class Verrucomicrobiia; order Chthoniobacterales; family Terrimicrobiaceae; genus JAJTZA01. Next base: position 16,768 of record JBGSPC010000160.1, read on the forward strand.
GTCTCAGCGTTTCGCCCGGGCTGGCAGGGTCAGAGCCATGCCGCAAGCGCAGGGGACGCGAGTGTGATCATCCCGCCGTTTGCAGGCAATGGGATGTCGATGGCGTTTGAGGGGGCATTGATCGCGGTGGAGGAAATGCTGGACTTCAGCAACGGAAAAATTCCCTGGGAAACGGCCGTCAGGCGAATGCATCAGCGCAGTCGCCGCCAATTCCGAACCCGCGTCCAAATCGCCTTGTTGATACATCCCTTCTTGACGCATCCCCTTGGACAGTTCCTTCTGAGTGCGTGCATCCGCAGTGGAATGGTTCCCTTGGGCACTGTTTTCAGCCTCTTGCGGTAAAATGACCACTCAAAAAATCCATGGTTCTTGATTCCATCTCCAGCGCCTTTCCCGATCACCGCCTGACACAACCCGAGGTTTGGGAGATGATTCGCACCAGTCCTGCCATGCAGAAAGTCACCCGGCGTGGCGTCCGGATTCTGGAAACGGTTCTTCTCGGCAATTCGGGCATCGAGACGCGCCATTTTGCGATTGAGCCGCCCCGCGTCTTTGGACTGGACGCCCAAGGCCTGAATGAGGCGTTTGAGGCGGAGGCCCCCAAATTGGCCTCCTCGGCTCTTGAGAAAGCCATGGCCGCAGCAAGGATTTCCCCTGCTGAAATTGACGCCTTGTTTCTTTGCACCTGCACCGGCTACTTATGTCCCGGCGTGACAAGTCATGTGGCAGAGATCATGGGGCTGCGTCCCGATGTGGTCTTGCACGATGCGACCGGCCTAGGCTGCGGGGCCGCCATTCCGACCATGCATGCGGCCCATTGCTACTTAACCGCGCACCCGGAGGCCATCGTGGCCACGGTTGCGGTCGAAATTTCTTCAGCGGCATTTTTCCTCTGCGATGACCCGGGCGTTGCGGTCAGTGCTTGCCTGTTCGGCGACGGCGCCTCGGCAGCCATCTGGCGATCCAGCGGTCCGCCGACAGCCTGGCGAGCCAACAACTTCCATTCGCTTCACATTCCCTCGGAAAGAGAAAAAATCCGTTTTGTCAACGATGGGGGACGCCTGCGAAACAAGTTGGATAAGTCCGTGCCCGGCGTGGCCGCAGAGGCCGTGCGATCCCTTCATGAAAAGACCCCCAAAGGCCAGGATCAAATCCTGGCGCACAGCGGAGGAAGAGATGTCATTGAAGCCTTGGAACTCAACCTGCCGGGGTATCATCTTGAGGAAACCAGGCATGTCATGAAAAACTACGGAAATATGAGCAGTCCCTCCGTGATGGTCGCCCTCGAGAAACGGCTGAAGGACGGTCCCCCCACGGACAATAATCTCTGGCTCACCGCGTTTGGAGCAGGATTTGCCGCTTACTCGTGCGATCTGCGACGGGAGATTTGATCCGCGCGGCGGTTTGCAAGTGACTCCCGCTGAAAGTCCGATACACTCAAATCTTCACATCCGTAAAAACCATGTTTGATACTGTTACCCTGACCCATAACAACGAAGAAACCCAATTTCCTGTGATCACGGGCTCGGAGGGTGAGCGCGGAATCAATATCGCAAAACTGCGGGATCAGACCGGGATGATCACTTTTGATGATGGTTTCGGGAACACCGGCTCGTGTGAAAGCAACATCACCTTCATTGATGGAGAAAAGGGCATTCTGCGATATCGGGGGTATCCCATCGAAGAGCTTGCCGTTAAAAGCACCTTCATCGAAGTGGCCTGGCTGCTGATCCATGGAGAATTGCCAAAGCATAAAGACCTTCGTGATTTTTCCGACCTGCTGACGGAGTTTCAGGTTCTGCATGAAAGCATGAAACATCACTTTGAAGGCTTTCCCCCCAACTCGCATCCCATGGCTATTTTGTCATCGATGATCAATGCGAGCGGATGTTTCACCCGGGAGTTGTCCGGCCCCTATGACCCCGACAAGTTTTTGCGCCATGCGGGCCGTTTAATTTCCCAGGTCCGGACCATCGCGGCTTTTGCCTACCGGACGTCCCGCGGGCTTCCAACGATCTATCCCAAGCCCGAGTACAAATACACGGCCAACTTTTTGCACATGATGTTCTCGATGCCGGGTGCGGACATCGATCTGGATCCCACTGCCGTGGCGGCCTTGGACCAGATTTTCCTGCTTCATGCCGATCACGAACAAAACTGCTCGACGTCCACGGTGCGCATGGTGGCCTCGAGCAAAGCGAATTTGTTTGCCAGTGCCGCAGCCGGGGTCTGTGCCTTGTGGGGCCCCCTTCATGGCGGAGCCAATCAGGCCGTGCTGGAGATGCTGGGCAAAATCCGGGAGGATGGAGATGACGGCAGCCGGTTTATCGAAGCTGTAAAAACCAGCGGCGGGGGAGCGCGTTTGATGGGATTTGGTCACCGGGTTTACAAAAACTACGACCCCAGAGCGCGCATCATCAAAGAAAAGTGCGAAGCCTTGCTGGCAAAACTTCATGTGAGCGATCCGCTTCTTGATATTGCGGAAAAACTTGAGGAAACCGCTCTCCGAGATGAATATTTTCTGCAGCGCAAACTGTATCCCAACGTGGACTTTTACAGCGGGATCATCATGCGGGCTTTGAAAATCCCCACGGAAATGTTCACCGTGATGTTTGCGATCGGCCGCATGCCGGGCTGGATTGCCAACTTCAAGGAGGTGATTGACGACCCAAAAAGCAAAATTTACCGGCCCCGCCAAATCTACACAGGGGCCAACGAAAGACCTTACGTGCCCATCGAAGAACGCTGATCAGCACTCGAGGCGCATGAAAACTTTCATCGACGACAATTTTCTTTTACACTCGGACTCCGCCAAACGTCTTTACCATGACTTTGCAAAGCCGCAGCCGATTTATGACTACCATTGTCATCTCCCGCCGGCGGATATTGCCAGCAACCGGTCCTTTGCGAATCTTTTTGAAATTTGGCTGGCCGGAGACCACTACAAGTGGCGGGCAATGCGCTCAAACGGGGTTGCCGAGAAATACTGCACCGGGGATGCGTCTCCGTATGAAAAGTTTTTGGAGTTTGCCCGCACCGTCCCTCAGACCCTCCGCAACCCGCTCCACCACTGGACTCATCTGGAGCTTTTGCGCACCTTCGGAATTGATGACCTGCTGACAGAATCCAGTGCTCCCGGCATTTGGGACCGTGCGAATGCCCTGCTTGCCGGACCGGAGTTCCGGGTTCAAAGCCTCCTTCAGCGTTTCGGAGTGCGGGTGGTTTGCACCACAGATGATCCATCGGATGACCTGGCCTCCCACAAGTTGCTGAAATCGGAGGGGCAGGCATTTACAAAGGTTTACCCGACCTTTCGTCCTGACAAGGCTCTCCGGGTGGACCAGCCCACCGAGTTGACGGCCTGGCTTGCCGGGTTGGAGCAAGCAAGTGCCACAGATTGTTCGTCCTTCACTGGTTTTCTTGATGCCCTGGACGCCCGCCATCAGGCCTTTCATGACCTGGGGGGTCGCCTGTCCGATCATGGCCTGAGCCGGTGTCCCTCACGTTTTGCATCTGAGAAAAAAGCCCGGAAGATCTTTGAAGCGGCCTTGGCGGGCGAAACGGCCGATGCCGAAGATACGGAAAAGTTTGCCGGCTTCCTGATGATTTATTTCGGGCATCTGGATGTGAAACGGGGATGGAGTAAACAACTTCATCTTGGTGCCATGCGTGGCAACAACACGCGGGCCGCCAAAGCCCTCGGGCCGGATACCGGGTTTGATTCCATAGGAGATTATTCCCAGGCCGAGGCGCTTTCCAAATATCTTGATGCGTTGGACAGGGAGGGGTCTCTGCCTCAAACCATTCTCTACAACCTCAATCCAGCGGACAATTATGTGTTCGGCTCGATGATCGGAAACTTCCAGGAAGGTCCCGCCGCAGGAAAAATCCAATTTGGCAGTGGCTGGTGGTTTTTGGATCAGCGGGAAGGCATGGAGTGGCAGATCAATGCGCTTTCCAACCTCGGCTTGCTCTCCCGGTTTGTTGGCATGCTCACCGACTCACGCAGTTTTCTTTCCTACCCGCGTCACGAATACTTCCGCCGGATCTTGTGCAACCTTCTGGGCCGGGAAATCGAAAACCGCGAATTGCCTGCGGATTTCGAACTTGTGGGAAATATGGTGGCAAACATTTCCTACGGAAATGCCGCCTCCTATTTCGGGTTGGAAATTGATTGAGTGTCAGAGCTTTTTGCTCATCGCAGTACGGCTCTCCCAGCGGGTCAGGAGATGGACAACCACGTTGATTCCAAATTCAAACGACTGTTTTACAGCGACTGGCTCGAGATTCCGGACGTAAACTCCGCGGTGCGACCAGAGCGCCGGGTCGGTTGCCACAAATTCTCCGCGCACATTTTTTGAAAAGTCCACCGCTCCCTTTTCATCAAGGCCTATTCTCCACATATCCCCATAATCATTCCGCGTGTGAATCACGGCAATTTCGCCACCCCAGTGAAGCACGTCCACCGACTCGCGATAATTGTTAAGTCCGGGAGGAGCGTCCTTCGATCGTGAAAAATATCCTGCAGAGAAAATGGGGTGATCGGCAGGCAGAGATTCAAATTCTGAGGCAGCTTCTCCCAGAACCCGCCTCATTTCCCGGCGGAAGGCATTGTCAAACGCTGACCTGCGGCCAGGCACCGAGCTGTCTCCCCAGACGGCTCCTCCCGATCTCAGATAGCGCCGGAGATTTTCAATTTCCGCATCGGTGAGCGTGAAATCCCGTGTTCCCGTCATAAACACAAAGGGCGGTCGGTCGGACAACAGGGCCGGGCTGTCGAGTGGAATGGCATCCACATTGCGTTCGTTGGTTTGAATGCGGTCACCGGACCACTTGCTCATCAGATAAAGAAGATTTGGCAGACTGCCGGCCGCGATTTTGCCATTTCGAATGGTCACGGTGGATTGCCAGTTTCCGTCCGCGTATCGCCCCAGATAAGCTTTGAAAGCAAAGCGGCGTTGAGTGAGTGGTTTGGTTGTTGCTTCGTCAGAAGACCAGTTGGTGAACTCTCCGATACGCGATAAGTCATCCGGACTCAACTGTGAGGGACCCTGGCCTGGCTGAAAATGCCCCGGGATGTTTACCACACCAGGATCCGGTTGAGCCGGCCCTGTGTGTTGGCCGGGAACAATAAAATTCAAATCCGAAGGCTGCGTGTTCTTAAGGATTCGTTCAAGCGGCGATGGTTC
>JBGSPC010000168.1:0-5766 GCA_041738805.1 Terrimicrobiaceae bacterium
ATGGGGAGACCCCGGCCTGAAGTTTGCAGAGCTCGACATAATATTCGTCTGTCACAAGGTCCCGCCGCGAGCTGACAATCTGACCAAATTTTACGAAAGTGGGTCCGAGTTCCTCCAAAACAAGGCGGCACCGCTCGGGCAGGGGCTTTGAGAGGGCACCGGTCTCATGCATGGGAAGCGTGGCGTCTTCCATCCCGAGGAAACGCTGAAGCGCCACCAGCTTCAGCACATCGGCAAATCCATATTTCATCAGCACGCTGACAATTTCCCGATACCGGGGCAGGTGGGTTGCAAATTCGACAGCGCTCTTTATTTGGTCCAGGATCACAAGGTCAGCATAACTGGAGTCCCCACCATGCCAAGCATGGACATCCAATCGGCCTCGGAGGCGGGTTGGTGGAGGGACATCGTCCCCGATGTCCATTCCCACTCCACGCAGCAGGGCCGCCACAATTGGCAGGGGCGGATCGCCGAGCCGTCCGTCGATTCAGAAAATTAACCACAGAGGACACAGAGGGAAAAAAGTTTACAGTGTCCAGTTTACAGTTTTCAGCCCCGAAATTCGCGAAACATACGAAAACCCAGGGGGAACGGTCGTCCCGACCGTTTATGCGAAAATTTCGCCACAGAGGACACAGAGATCACAGAGAGGGGAAAGCTTACAGTGTTCCGCATTTGCGACCGGGTGCACGAGGCCCAAGCCTTCTGGTCCTCGAATAAAAACAGGGCGACTGATAAACTTAAAACTTCTTGAACAGGGTTCTCCATGCGGCTAAAAAAGCCCAATGAGACGCCAAGGACGAAGTCTGCCCTTCGGTGCGGCATTTGTAGGAGTTATACGGCGCGCGGCATATCTCCTACAAATGCCGCGTGCGGCTCAATAATGCTGTTGGGCAAAGATAACATGAAGTCGTCACCCAAAAAGCCTACGAAGACAAAGAAGATGCCGACCAAAGTTCGCGTGCCCGAACTAGGCAAAGACATCGGTATTCTATTATGCGGAAGCGATGGTGACGGTGGCCACCGAGGCCTCACCGATGGTGATTATCTGATGGTGCTTTGCGGCAATTCCAAAGGATTCAGAAAGCTGGGCGAGTATATGATAAAATTATCGGAATTGGATACTTCGGATGATCCAAGCTTTCATCATCATTTCTTTGATGTCCATAGCCTTAGCGCCACTAAGATTGACCTAATGGTGAAAAAGAATAAATCAGCACATTATGACTATACACTAGACGAAAGATGAAAACCACTGAGCCCAACCAGGCAGTAGAGCCAACGACCATACATGTCACGGAGTGTGCTCCGAGCAGCACACTCCGCGCCATGTATGGTCGCGGCTCACTTTGAGCGTTAGTCCAAGAAAAATGAACCTCCGACGATCCCTTCCGATAATCGTGGCGCTACTCGCGCTCTGCCTGTTGTCGTGCGACGTCCAATTTCGCGCCAAAGAAGTCGCAAGAGTTGAAACGACAGTTCCAGCCCTTGAGGACGTCAAAATCGTTGATGCCACGAGATTCTTGAATGACCTAAAGCTCTCGCCATTCTGGAAGGTGGAACAAGATCGGGACGGTTCGCTAGTTGCCAAGGCTCGATCCATTGGGCCTGAGAATCGCTTTGGATATGGCAGTTCCGAGTTCCTATTTAAGTTCATTCAGGACAAGCGGAAGGCTCTTGGAGAACTGCGAATAAATAACGATTATCTGAGAGGCGATGAGTTGTTCTCGTCGTTCTCCGCGATGGTAGTTTTCGGCTCACTTCCAAAAATGGGCGTTACACTCATCAAGGGTGGAGAGAAGACAAGCGTTCCGGTTCATGAGTCGTATGATTCAAAGATTGGCCCGAACTCGTCTTCGCAGGTGGCGATAAGACTCAGTGACGACCAAGATGTCTTCCTTGTGGTCTACGAGCAAGGATCCGATCCAAAGAGGGCAACGACATGGAAGATGCTACCCGCAATCGTCAACGAACTGAAGAATGTCGCATCACTGCCGAAAGAGTATCTGGTAATCGAACAATATTCTGAACTGTTTTCACTATTGTTCCAGGATACTAAACCAGACCACAGGATTCAGAGACTATCAGGAATGCAAGATCGGGATACCTTCTACGGATTCCTGAAACCAACAGGCGAGTGGAATCTGGAGGGCATCAACATTAAGATTTCCCATCCGGTATACTGCGGTGGCGAGGGCACTCGCGAGTCGTCCCGCAAGCAGAAGGCGGAATACCTTGGGGCACCTTCCGACCGGGAGAAGGACCGTCTATTCTTTCTTATCGAGGACAACGCTGTCTATTTGAAACAGCCATACAACGCCGATTTCGGAACGTTCAGCGGCTCCAAGAGCTTCGAAGGAACTCTTGAGATCATAGATGGCGGCGGCAAATCCATCGTCACGACTAAAGATCAATTCAAAGGCTGGGAGCGCTAAACCAAAAACGGACCAACAAATAAGTGGTGGCAAAATGGAAAAATACTTTTGGCCTTTCTTCATCATGACTACCATATGAGAGCGGAGCCGAAAGATGTTGTGGGCTTTCTCAACGGTTTGAATGGTCGTGGGAATTAACAGAGAAAACCAGACGTCGCAGCCTATCTCGCACCCCTCCCAGCGACTCGGAACCAGTGCCTGGAGATCGTTTGTGATTGTTCCATCCTTAGGGACCTCCCCTTTGCGCGCCCACCTTCAGCAAGGGCTGCCGTGATCGTTTGACTCGATCGCTCGTCTCGCCTTGCGGGCTGCCTGAGGCAGTTTTCCTCAGGAAGTAACGCTTGCTCGATGTTCTTTGTGGACATCGATTCCAATGTGGAGTTCATTGTGTTGTGTTTGTTTATGTGTTTGATCAATCAATCAGAACAATTCCACCATCATTCCGGCCCACTCTTGCGGATAGGCCTCCCGCTTGTCGAGGGGTAGCCCGCGGTAATAGAACAGCAAACACACCACACCGTTTTCAACATCATGTTCACTGCTCCACGACGGGCTCGCAGCCATAAAGTCTCGACAACAAAATATGAATCCACTTGCTAAATGGTTCCTTATTGGCGGAGGTGTCCTGACCCTCGGAGGACCCGCACTCGGAGTGCTGGGGACCGTGATCGGAATGGTGTGGAGCTTTAACACTCTGGGAAGGGAGGGAGTTGCTGATCCAGAGTCATTGTCATCCAATATAGGAGTTTCTTTGATGTCCACCACCGGAGGCTTTGTCCTCGGTGTCTTCGGTTTGAGTATTCTTATTGCTGGGATTATTATCATGATCGCCACCAAACAGAAACCCACTCCACCACCGCTACCACAATGAGGAGCGTCCTGATTATCGGGTTGGATCCTGTGCTGATTGATTTCTCATCTCCGGACTTCGCCGCATTCCCCGGCATGACCGCCGCAAAGGTCTTGGCGGGCCTCACTGCCGCCGAAGAATCGCTAAAGGTTCTAGGTTATGACGTGAATTATTGTCTGACCGACTTTGGTCAGACTGCGGAGGCAGTGCTCACCGCTCAATTGCAACAACGACAATTCGACTGCATTCTGATTGGTGCGGGTGTCCGGGTTCCCCCAAGCAATTTCATCCTATTCGAGAAGCTGGTTAATGTGGTCCATAAGCACGCCCCTCATTCCAAAATCTGCTTTAACACCAAGCCCTCGGATTCGCTCGAGGCGCTGCAACGCTGGATATGAGACTCGTATGAACGTCGAAGGCATGCTTATTAAAGAAACAGTTTCTCCAGATCCGCAGGCTCCATCTGTTGTCGTATTCGGAAAGACCGCTAGCCGCATGGACGAGGTCATTCGCCTCCTCCGTGATATGGGCGGCGTCAGCGCCTACGGCACCTTTAGCGAGGAGGAGGCGCTCCAGCTCATCGCCACGGTGCCGCGACTTGGTGTCGTGCTCCTCGGCGGCGCTGTCGAGGAGGACTCCCGCCTCCGCATCCGCGACGAACTCGCGCGGAAATACCCGGGCGTCCTCACCTCCGAGCCCGGGCAGCAGTTTGCTTACTCCGACGCGAACATTGTCGCAGACATCCGGATTAAGCTCGGGTATGCCCAATGACCGCAACACCGAACGGCGGTGCAATCAACGAGGGCATCGCCGGAATCTCGCTTTGCCCTGCAATGCTTTCCCGCTGCGTGAGTGAGCCTGGTCGTTCGATCTATGATCAAACCACCCTCATTCAGACGCTGGATTCAGATTGGCGCACTCGCGCCTCTGCTCTTTATCGGTGCATTTATCGGGTTTGCTTCGGGCGACTCACTGACGTCTCAAATTATTCTGTATTCCTCCCTAGCGCCTTTAATTGTTCTTTGTTTGATTGGAGCTGTATTTGGCATTCTTCTGACATTTAATAGACTATATTTTCGCTGCCCTTACTGCGATCAAAGGTCTCCTATTGTTGGCCACAATCGTAGGCAGTTATTTATTGAATGTCCGAAGTGCGGAGTTATCTCTGGAACTTTTATCAAGTTTCCTCCTTTGACATACTCAATACAAAAGGAAGGGACCGAACAGTAAAGCGGGGGGAGGCGAGAAAAGAGCCCTCCGACTGCACCCATGGTTTCAGCCTTCACAATGCCTCTGACGACATCCGAAGGTCTTTTCGGAGGTTGATGGTATTCATCTTGCCGTCGGCTCTTACGCCGAATTTTGGCTCACCAATCACATAAACCACCCTTGCATTCTTTGATAGCTGCCTTCCTGTCGTCAAACTGACGATTCTGTCAAAACTGAAGTCATTTAATGGTATCTTTTCGAATTCTATGCGTACAGGATTGGTCCACACGAATCTTTCCTTTTCCCTTTCACGGCCTTTGCGGCACTCACAGAAAGGTTTCATCAGACCGGATTGACCTGTTCCCCATTTAACGGGCTTGCCAAGGTGTCCCCAGAAAGGAATGATCTTCCGTCTTATGCAGGCCTCCTTGGTGGAAATTTTGGAACGTAACGCGCTGACTCCCCGCGGGGATTTGGCGCGCATGTTGAATATGAGCGTTGATGACGTGGACCGTGAAATCGCGCGGCTTGAGGCGGAGGGCATTATTTTGGGGTATCAGGCCATCATAAGCCGCGAGAAATGGGACTTGGATTTGGTGACGGCGCTCATTGAGGTAAAGATCACGCCTGAGCGGGATGGGGGATTTGACCGGGTGGCTGCGAGGATTTCCAAATTTGAGGAAGTGCAGACCTGTTACTTGATGAGCGGGGGGTATGATTTGTTGATCACCGTGGAGGGCCGGAATTTGCGGGAGGTCGCGGCTTTTGTGGCTGAAAAACTGAGCACGATTGAAGCCGTGCAATCAACAGCCACCCGGTTCCGTCTGAAAACTTACAAAGAAAATGGAACCTTCCATCATTTTGATCAAGCTCCCGAACGCCTGTCAGTTTCGCCATAAACTCGGGTTCTCAAAGCACCGGGAGTCACATCCCGAGCGGTCACCCACTCTTTCCTTTCGATGAAAATTGCCGATCATGTCAAAGATATCCCCCGCTCGGGGATTCGAGATTTTTTTGAAGTTGTCCAAAGCATGGGAGATGTCATTTCCCTGGGCATAGGTGAACCGGATTTTGCCACGCCATGGCATATCCGTGAGGCCGCGATATATGCCTTGGAAAAAGGGCGCACGGGATATACCTCGAATCTCGGCTTGCCCCGGTTGCGGCGTTCGGTGGCCGACTATGTGCGTCACCGGTTTGGGGTTTCTTACGAACCGCTCTCGGAGGTCCTGGTTTCTGTTGGTGTTTCTGAGGCGATTGATCTTGCCTTGC
>JBGSPC010000195.1:0-9781 GCA_041738805.1 Terrimicrobiaceae bacterium
GGTGTAACCCGGATCCGGCACCTCCACCGTCCTGGCCCCGAAAAGCTGGGCCATCAACCCATACACCGCAAAGGCATGACCCGCTGTCACCACCTCATCGCCGGGCTTGAGAAAGGCATGACCGATAAACTCAATGATCTCATTGGAACCATTCCCGAGGATCACATTTTCTCTCCCCAACCCCAGCTTGTCCGCAATCGCGCCCCGCAACTCCCACCCGCCGCCATCCGGATAAAAATGAGAACGATCCAGGGCCTCGCGCATGGCAAGGAGAGCTTTCGGCGAGGGGCCAAGCGGATTTTCATTGGAAGCCAGCTTGATGATGTCCGAGGTCTGAAGCCCCATTTCCCGGGCAAGTTCCTCCACCGGTTTTCCGGGTTCATAGGCAATCAGATTTTGGACGTGGTCGTGTGCGTTGAGCCGCATAAGGAGTATAGTGTTGATGTTCGGATCGGGCAACGACCCAAGCCGCTGCCATGTTGGGGAAATTTTATACATTTGCCCGGTCTCCGCACTTTAAACTTTTAAAATTCGATCTTACAACTCCCCGCATGCGCATCGCGGTCATCGCCGACACTCACGGAACCCTGCCGCCCTTTGTGGCCGAACAAATTTCCAACGCTGACGAAATCTGGCACTTGGGAGACTTTTGTGACCATGCCACTCTCGATGCCGTCAAAAAAATCGGGCCGCCTGTGGAAGCTGTCTTCGGCAATAATGACTACGGCCTCAACCTTTCCCAGCGACTGCTTCTTGAGCGGGGCGGGCAAACCTTCCTCCTGATCCACATCCCGCCCACAAGGCCAGGTGGAGCCGACTTTTTGCTGCACGGCCACACCCATGTGCCCCGTGATGAAATCGTGAACACGACCCGCGTCCTGAACCCCGGCTCGACCAGCAAAGCCAACAAGGGCGCCCCCGCCTCCTGGGGTTGGCTCACGATCGATGAGGAAACCTCCCGGGTGGAGTGGACCATTCAGCTTGTCACTCCCCCTCAAGACGAGCCGCGCACAAAACGCCGGAATTGACAACAACCGGCACGTTTTCGCTCCTTGTGGTTTGAGATGGTTTCCCGGATTTTCGCGGAGCCCGGTGTGCCGGGTCAATTTTGTTTCCCGTGGAAATCACAACAATTGACGTAACAAAAGTTATTATGTTACATCCATCAAAGGATGCATCAGGTCTTGATCATGGGTTTTGGTTTGATGGGGAGAATGCACGGTGATGTTTACGCCAGGCTTCCTGACGTCAAGGTGGTTGGTGTTGTTGACAGCAGCCCGGAAGCCGCGGGCAAGGCCCTTCGCAAACACGCATTGGGCGGGGTTCCCGTGTTTGAAAATCTCGCTTCAGCGGCGGCAGCGGTGGATTTTTCGGTGGCGGACATCTGCCTGCCCACGGACCTGCACTGCAACATCGCGCTGGAAGCCTTTGCTGCCGGAAAGCACGTGTTCTGTGAAAAACCGATCGCGCTGACGAGCGAAGAGGCGTCTGCCATGGTTGACGCGGCTCAAAAGGCCGGGCGGCAATTTATGGTTGGCCACTGCATCCGGTTCTGGCCGGAATATGTGGAACTGAAGCGGTTGGTGGAGTCCGGTGAGCATGGTCGCCTTCTCTCCTTGTCGATGAACCGCCGCACGGGGCGGCCCGGCTACAGTGTCGGAAATTGGGTGAACAAACCGGAGCGCTGTCTCGGGGCGGCGCTGGATCTCCACATTCATGACGCCGACTTTTTGCTACACTTGCTTGGGACGCCCAAAGCTGTGGTTTCCCAAGGACTGCGCGATGAAACGGGTTGGAGCAGCATTGCCACGCACTATGTCTACGAAGGGCGAACGGTCACCGCCGAAGGCGCGTGGAATTACCCGGAGAAATGGGGTTTTCAAATGCGCTTCACTGCCGTCTTCGAGCATGCGGCACTCGACTATGACTCGCGTTATGGCTTGTTTCTTGGTGCCGGGGCCACGGACCCCGTTGTGTTGCCCGTACGTCCTCTTGATGGTTACCACCATGAACTCGCCTATTTTATCAAATGCCTGGAGCAGAACGAGCCGGTGGCCATAAGCACTGGTGAGCAGGCCTCGGCATCCCTTGACCTCGTGTTGGCAGAAATTGAATCAGCCGCCTCAGGACAGCCGGTTTTTCTTAACAAATAAGTCATATGCAAAAAATCGCAATCATTGGACTGGGCTTTATGGGAACCATGCACGCCCAGATTTATCAGCAGCTTCGGCACGCCTCGCTTGTGGCGGTTGTGGACAAAAAAGTGGCCAGGGCCAGGCAGGCTCTCGTGACGCTGGGCCTTGAAGCGAAGGTCTTCGGCACAGTTGAAGAAATGCTGAAAAACTGTGATGTCGATGTGGTGGATATCTGCCTGCCGACCGATCTCCATGCCCCCTTCGCGCTAAAAGCGATTTCAGCGGGCAAACATGTTTTCTGCGAAAAACCACTGGCTTTGACCCTTTCCGACGGTAGGAAGATTGTGGCCGCGGCGAAAAAGGCCGGCGTGTTTTTCCAAGTGGGCCATTGCATCCGGTTCTGGCCGGAATACATGGCTTTTGCTTCATTTGTAAAATCCCGCAAGGCCGGCAAGTTACTCAGTCTCTCGCTCCAGCGAAGAGCCGGACGCCCCTCCTACAGCGAGGAGGATTGGCTGAACAACCAAGCCCGCTCGGGCGGCGCGGCGCTCGATCTGCACATCCACGACACGGACTTTGTGCATCACCTCCTCGGCAGGCCGGAGGCCGTCACATCGGTTGGCACAAAAGACAAAACCGGTTGGAGTCATATTTTCACAACCTATCACTTCAAAGCTGTTGCCGTCACCGCCGAGGGGGGATGGAATTATCCACCCCATTGGGGTTTCCAAATGGCTTTTCAAGCGGTGTTCGAGCGGGGAGCGGTGGAATTCGACAGCGGAGCCAACCCGACCCTTGTGGTGACGCTTGGCGACGGCAAGAAACAGCCCCTGGCTTACAAGAGCCCTGGAGCCGGCGAGTCCTCCACCGGATCGGGGAACATCTCCTCTCTTGGCGGCTATTACAATGAACTGGCCGCCTTTATCAACAGCCTTCAGAAAAAGATGGCCCCCGGGGTGGCCACCGGCGACCAAGCGGCTGAATCACTTGCAACAACGCTCTCGGAAATCAAATCCGCAACCACCGGACGCAAGATCGTCCTTTGATCGCTTCCAACCCAATACCACTATGAAAAAATCCATCGGCATTTGTTGTTTCTACGGAAACTGGAGCATTGAAGAAAAATTCGTCCTGGCCAAAGAAGCCGGGTTCACAGGCTTCGAGATCGACCTGAGCGAGGACGGACCGGTCAACATGACAAGCACGCCTGACGAGTTAAACGCCTTCCGTGCCCTGGCGGAAAAGCATGGTCTCGAACTCAGTGGATTGATGTCCTTTCTTTATTGGGGAGCGAATGCCGCAAGTGCAGATCCTGAGATCCGGGAAAAGGCGGCGAAACTTCTGGCTCGCCAGATCGAGGCGGCGCACCTTCTGGGCATTGACACCATCCTGGCTGTACCCGGCGCTGTCGGAGTGGACTTTATTCCCGGTGCGGAAACCGTGCGTTATGACCTTGCCTATGACTGGGCGACCGAATTTATAAAAGCCGCACTTCCCGCCGCCGAAAAGGCGGGAGTCACCATCGGTGTGGAAAATGTCTGGAACAAGTTTCTACTCAGCCCGCTGGAGATGCGCGCCTTTGTGGACCAATTCGGCAGCCCGCACGTGGGAGTCTACTTTGACGTGGCAAACACACTAGCCTTTGGATATCCGGAACACTGGATCGAGATCCTCGGCACACGCATTAAGCGCGTTCACTTCAAAGATTATCGCCGCAACGTCGCGACCGTTGATGGATTCTGCGACCTCCTTTCCGGCGACGTGGATTGGCCGGCCGTGATGACTGCGCTGCGCAAAGTTGGTTATGACGGATGGGTTGCCGCCGAAATGATTCCCCCCGTGCCATTCTACAAACACGCGCCGGACGTCCTCATTTCCAACACCTCGCGTGCTATGGACGCCATCTTCAATTTGTGAAGGCGATCTGAATGAGGTGGTGCTAAAAAAACCTCCATGCCGTTCGTCATGCGAGCTAATCTTGGCTCTGGCGATCATAAGCTGCCCGAGCTTGGTGACAGCTCAAGGTGAGGTCGTGCGCAAAAACATCTCTCCACCCCCCGCACAAGAAAGTGCCACGGCTTTAATTCGATCGGCCATCGCCGACGTGGCCGGAAGGATGCGCGGCACTGGCGGAGAGGTGGTCTTGGCGGAGGGAGATTATTACCTGGATGCCGTGCCCGAGGATGAAAAGTATCTGCTGTCCATCCATGGCACGGAAGACCTGAAGATCAAGGGAGCAGGCCCCACCACTCGACTGATTGTCAGGGATAACGCTCCTAATGCCCAAGGCTTCCACAGGAAAATCTTCGCCGCCTATGGGGCAAAAAACTTTGTGATGGAGGATCTGAGCATCGATTTTTCGCCCGCGGCCAGAGATTGGGTGCAAGGCATTGCCAGGGAGGTCAAAGTTTCGGACGGTGCCAAGACCACGTTTATTCTGGAACTCGATTCGGCCTCTCCTCCGTTCCGTCCCGGCGCCTTCTCGCCAGAGCGCTGCTCGTTGCTGGGGATGGTGCTGAATGAGCATGGGCAGCCCCTGGAAGGTTTTCCTGATTACTTTATGGCCTCGGATCTGCGTCCTCTGAAAGACGGGACTTTGGAGGTCAGCACCGGGGTCACTGGAGTGGATCCCCCTGCGTTTTTCGATGGCCAACGTGTGGTGATCACCTGCCGGAAACCCGGTGAAGCCTTGTTTTGCTTCTCCAATGCGGTTCATCCCGTGCTCAAAAACCTGACAATCCATGCCTCCCGCGGCATGCTGATTGAGGCCTATGCGTGCGATCGCTTGGAGTTGGACAAGGTTCGATTGAAACGCTCAGAGGGGCAGTTGTTGGTTTCTCCAGGAGATGGGATCCATTATCAGGGCGGCGTCTCAGGCCCGTATGTGCACGATTGCCACTTTGAGGGACTGGGGGATGATGGGATGAATATTTATGCCAAACCCTTCCCCATCGAGGCACTTGAGTCCGGACAGTATAGCGTTGAAGGGGAACCCATCCTTCAGCCCGGGGATCAACTCTGGGTTTACACGGCAGGACAAGCGCAACACGGAAAATTTATCACCATCACCGAAGCAAAAGGAAATCACTTCAAAGCTGACATCCTCCCGCCTGATTTTGCCGTCAACCAAGCCGTCAATCTCACGCGAAGCGGGCAAAATTTTGAAGTCATCAACAACTCGTTCGGCCCGCTCCGCGGGTTGGGGTGCCGACTACAAACCGGACCGGGGATCATTTCCGGCAACACGTTTGAAAGGCTGAGCGGATCCCCCGTGTCCTTGGAATGCGGACTCAGCAGCAGTGAAAGTTACGGACACGGAGAAGGACCCTTCCCTTTTGACATCACCATCGCAAACAATCGCTTTTCGGATTCTGGAACCAGTCACGGCTATAATCGCTCCGGCGTTCGCCGCGTCGCCCCATGGAATCCCTCTGACCCTCATGGACAGGCTTTCCGCAATATCCAAATGAAGGACAACGTCACGAAACGGATGATAGGAAGCGATTTCTAGCAAAAGGCTAAAAGCAAACGTTGAGACGTCCCGTGCTCTGAGTCGGAGGCATCTCTACCAACACAACATTCTTTCATAGTATTATTCATTCTGATAGAGAAAGTAGTCTCTATCGGACCTGCTGATATTCACTCGAAGCAATCAACAACACTATGAATCAATACCTCAACAAAATTAATGGCCTTCCTGTCACCTCTTCGCCGTATTCGTCCGGAATTATCGCTGAAGGAAAATTTCTCTTCATTTCAGGCCAGGGTCCGTACGACCCCGGGCTCGGGCGCTTCGTAAGAGCCAGCATTGCCGACCAAACAACGCTCACGCTGGAGTGTCTCAAACTGGTGATCGCGGAGGCAGGAGGCAGTATCGAAGATGTGGTCAGCTGCCGGGTTTATCTTCAGCAACTCACGGAGAGCACCTTCGCAGAGATGAACGCCGCTTACGCCGCGTTTTTTCCCAACAACAAACCCACACGCACCACCATTGGCTGCCAGTTGCTCAACATTGATGTGGAGATCGATTGTGTGGTAAAAATTGCGTAAAGCAAAGAACGGCTCAGAGTTAACACCACATTTGCAGATTTTGCAGAATGGCAGGTTTGTTCAAACAAGACGGAATTATTTGTTAGGGTCAAAAAACTCACCGTCCCCGTCTTTTAAATCCAGCCAAAAACTTCCTTGGTCGTTGAAGACCTATTCATGACGACTCACGATCTGGCAACGCCGGCGCTGCTTGTTGAAAGCTTGCTGCTGCAAAAAAATTTGCAAAGGATGCAGGACTGCTGCGATAAAGCGCGGGTTGAGCTTTGGCCCCATGCGAAAACGCACAAGATGGTGGAGGTTCTGCGTCGGCAGCTTGCCTTGGGGGCCAAAGGGGCCACCTGCGCCAAGATCGGCGAAGCCGAAGCTCTCCTGCCCTCCGGAGTGCGGCGGATTTTTATTGCCCACTCTTTGGTGGACCCCGCAGCGGCCCGGCGACTGGCCTCACTACAAACATCCCTTGATGAATTAATCCTCGCTGTGACGAGTCCCCAACATTTCCGGGCGCTTGAAAGCTTGTTAAAATCCGCAGAGCTTTGCGTTCCCGTGTTGCTGGCCGTTGACTGCGGACTCCGCCGCGAGGGCGTGCGCACTCCCGAAGAGGCGATGGCCACGGCCATGCTCATCCAAGCCTCCGATCACATGGAACTCATCGGTCTATACACGCATGAAGGGCATGCTTATCAGGAGCTGCGAGCGGACGGATTCGATCAGATTGCTGATGATGCTTATACAAAATTGGCGACTATAAGACGGGCAATTGGAGGGGACCTCCCACTCTGGCCCGGCTGTAGCGTCACAGCTTTGCAAATGATGGAAAGGGAAGGCGTGAAAGCCGTCCGCCCCGGGGCCTATGTTTTCGGGGATCTTTTGCTTGCGGAAGTGACGGGTGTGATGCGCATGGAAGCGGTGGCTCTTTCCGTTTATACAACTGTTGTTGATCTTCCCGAGCCAGGCCTCGCACTCATCGATGCAGGATCCAAAGTTTTCAGCGGGGACAAAACACCGCACGGTCTTTCAGGTCGGTGTGTGGAGTTCCCTTCGATTGAGGTTTCCAGGGTGAGTGAGGAGCACGGGTTCTTGACGGGACCCGGAGTGGACAAGCTGAAGATTGGGCAGCGTCTTCGATTTGTCCCGGCTCATGTCTGCGCCGTTGTGAACCTTGCTGATCGCGTCCGATTGGTCGATTGCGACATTGTTGAGGACACATGGCGGGTTGATGCCCGTGGCCGCTCCGATTAATGACCTTCAATCCAGAGTCAGTCGAGTTGTTGCCTGGAAGCTTGGATTGGGCCGCTTTTTAGATTCCCGAGAAGCCTGCCATCAAATCACCGATCGTGCCTCCCCATGATTTTTTAAGATCATGAGAATTCCAAACAACCGTCTCTCCGGCCACTTCGATTTCCAGAGTCAGGTCTTTGGTCACCGATCCCAGACGCAACACATCGATTCCCCGCCAGGAAAGCAGAGCTTCGACGGCAGCAGCATTCTTGGCGCTGACAGAAATCAGAGCCCGGGATTGGGACTCATTAAAGAGAGCTACGTCAGCCCGTGCACCTGAATCTGGAATCCGAACCTTCGCGCCGAGGACGTCCTCTCCGGAAATCACACACTCCGCCAAGGCAACCGCCAGACCTCCCTCGCTGCAATCATGGGCCGATTTGATCAGCCCCATACGAATCATCGAACGCAGTGCGTCATGCAAAGCCAGTTCTTTGTCATAGTCCAGAGCCGGAGGTGCTCCCTTTTTCTGACCATGCACAGCCAGGAGATAATGGGAGGCTCCAATTTCTTGACCGATTCCCCCAAGCAAAAAGATCACGTCGCCGGGGTCTTTGAAGGTTTGTGTTGTGATATGGGCCGCCTTTGAGATGAGGCCAACCATGCCAACCGTCGGCGTTGGGTCAATGGCTCCGGCGGGACTCTGATTATACAGGCTGACATTGCCGCCCGTAACCGGTGTTTCAAAACGCCGGCAAGCTTCAGCGAGACCCTCGACGGATTCGCGGAGTTGAAGGAAATTTTCGGGGCGGTGGGGATTTCCAAAATTCAGGTTGTCGGTCACCGCGATAGGAACCGCTCCTGAACACGCCAGATTTCGGGCTGCCTCGGCGACAGCAATTTTTGCACCCTCGCGCGGGTCTTGGAGACAATAGATCGCATTACAATCCGTCGTGGCGGCGAGAAATTTATCAGCTTCCCTCACATAAAACACCGCCGCATCCGAACCCGGCCAAACGGCCGCCCCCAGGCGCACCATGTGATCATATTGACGCCAAACCCAGTGTTTAGAAGCGATGCTGGGATGAGAAAGCAGGGCCACCAGCGCCGCCTCCAAGGCAGGCTTGTCTGGCAAAGGAATATCTGCCAACAGCGTGGCCGCATCCGAAGGATGGGGTGACGGCTTCGGTGCTGCGTCCCTCACGTAAATGGGGGCATCATCAGCAAGTTTTTTAGCGGGAATTTCCACCACCGTTTTGCCGCCCTCTTTGACCCGCATGAACCCATCATCTTTCACCTCGCCAACCTCGGCGTATGGAAGATCCCATTTTTCAAAAATCTCGCGGACTGTGGCTTCCTGGCCCTTCTTGACAATCACCAGCATGCGCTCCTGCGATTCGCTGAGGAGGATTTCGTAAGGCGTCATTCCGGTCTCACGCTTCGGCACAAGGTCGGTGTCTATTTCGACGCCCGTGCCCCCCCGGCTGGCTGTTTCGCAGGTCGAGCAGGTTAACCCGGCTGCACCCATATCTTGAATTCCCGCCACACAACCGCTGGCCAATAATTCCAAGCAAGCTTCAAGCAACAATTTTTCACGGAAGGGATCGCCCACTTGCACGGCCGGCCGATCTTCTTTGCTTTCTTCTGTCAGATCCCGCGAAGCAAAGGCAGCCCCCGCCAACCCATCACGCCCGGTTTCGGCCCCCACATAAAACACCGGATTTCCAATTCCTGAAGCCGCGCCACGTGCAATTTCTTCATGTCGTAAAATCCCAAGACAAAACACATTCACGAGCGGGTTCCCCGCATACGAGTCATCAAAATATACCTCTCCCCCGATGGTCGGAATCCCAATGCAATTTCCGTAATGGGCGATGCCAGAAACCACGCCTGCAAACAACCGGCGATTCGTGGCTCCTGCCTCGCCGCGAATGTCTCCAAATCGCAAGGAATTCATAGAAAACACCGGACGTGCTCCCATCGTAAAGATATCTCGAATGATCCCACCAACTCCTGTGGCCGCGCCCTGAAATGGCTCGATGGCGCTTGGGTGATTGTGGCTCTCCATTTTGAACGCGACCGCCCAGCCATCCCCGATATCGATAACGCCCGCATTTTCTTCACCCGCCTTAACCAACACGCGGTCTCCCTCCGTCGGAAATTTCCGGAGTTCAGGTTTCGAATTTTTGTAAGAGCAATGCTCGCTCCACATCACTGAAAACACCCCCAACTCCGTAAAATTCGGAGCCCGCCCAAGGATGCCCTCGATGCGGGCGTATTCCTCCGGCGTGATGCCGTGTTTCTCAATCACTTCAGGTGTTATGTCAGTTGCCATGAATCAAGCTTTCAAAAATGACGCGTCCGTCCGTGCTGCCGAG
>JBGSPC010000038.1:0-57380 GCA_041738805.1 Terrimicrobiaceae bacterium
CGGCGGGTCCGGCGAACCGCACCCTACCAATTGAAGGAGGGTTGCGCCAGGCACGAAGCGTTTCGAAAAAAGATGGTAGGGAAGCCTCGCCGAGGCGTCCGTCGCGTGGCCTCATCCCACTCCCTGCATCCTCTGCTTGGGAGATTGGGGGAGGTCTTCCGGAGTGGCACCGTGCTTGATGAGCAATTCCTCGCGCAGGTGCACGAAGCTGGAGGCCAGTTGTTTCGAGAAGGCTTCCTCCTCAAGACCGGATGGAATGATTTCCCCAAAGCAGATCCAGATGGGAACCCTCCTCCAAGGTTTCCAATTTTTGATATGATAAAGCCGATCGCTTCCCAAAATCACGCAGGGGAGCACCGGGGCGTGCGAGAGCCGGGCAAGCATGGAGAGGCCACGCTGCGGAGGCGCTCCGGCGAGCACCGAAGCCTCTCCATCCCGAATGCCGCCTTCGGGAAATATGCCGACAACCCGTCCATCTTGAAGTCGCGCAACAGCTTCCCGCAAGGCTGCCCGGTCCGGCGCTCCGCGGCGGATCGGGATTGCATTCACGGAGAGAAAATATTTGTTGCTCCAGCCCGTGGCGTAAAGCTCGCTCATGGCCAGCCAATCCACCGGCCTTGGGGACCAAGCAGAAAGGAAGGGGGGATCGAAGTGGCTGATGTGGTTGCTGGCAAGGATCACCGGTCCGGTGGCAGGGAAATTTCCGGCATGAAAAACTTTCACGCGGGAACTCAATGTTAGAATTCCCCGCAGTGTGCCGACGGTGGTGTGATAGGAAATCGCCCGCCCTGTCGATCTCCAGGGGCGGCTTGGCTCGGACGTCATACCTGAACCACCCGCACTTCAACCTCCAAACGGTCAAAGGCATCGGCGGGGCCTTTCCACGAGCCGGAGATAGGGGAAGCTTTTCCCGGATCCCGGGCCACGGCCACCGAGACGTGTTCATTGCCGGTGACCTTGTTGGTTGTCGGATCAAACCCTTTCCACCCGGCCCCCGGGATATAAATTTCTGTCCAGGCATGGGTGGCCCCATGTTGATTGTGGTTCATTTGAATGTAGCCGGTGACAAATCTTGCGCCAAAACCCCAATGCCTGACCGCTTCCATCATCAGTACTGCGTAATCGCGACACGAGCCGCGCCCGAGAGCCAGCGTCTCCGCGGGACTTTGGACCCCCGGTTCTTCACGCCGTTGATAAGTGAAGTTTTGGTTGATCCTGGCATTCAAGGAGGAAAGAAGGTCAAACGTGCCAATCACTTGGCCGGGCTTATAAAGGTCATCAAGCCATGACCGGAGAACCAATCCGTCGCGAGGGTAGCTGGCAAGCCGGTAGGGAATCAGCTCCGGGGCCTCATCCATCGGGTATTGGAAGGGGTAAAGCGTGGCATCAGGAGAGATGACAAAATTCAGGGGGTTTCCCTCGTAGTTTGCGACAAGCACCTCACTCCGGATGGACAGCCGGCTGGCCGCGTCGGAAAATCCGAGGATTGCAATGGAGTTGCCATAGGTGTCACGAACCCAGCGGACAGTCGCAGGAGGCTCAATTTTAAAGATCGAACTCTCAATGTGGAGGTCATGTCCCTCTCTGGGTCTCACCAGGGCCCGGTGCGGCCCGAACTGCACCGGACACCGGTAGTGATATTCGGTTTTGTGGGAAATCCGGATTTTTTTCATTCGCCGGCTGCTGTGAAAAAGCGCTTTTGCTTGTCACTGACGGGACTGCCCAATCGCTCAAGCACCAGAAGCATGTCTTCCCAGACTTTGCGTTTTTCAGAAATGGATTGGTTTCTCAGCAGATACGCCGGGTGATAGGTGACCATCACAGGAATGGTATGAAAATCGAGCCAGCGTCCGCGCAGCTTGCCCATTGGTTCTGTCAGCCCCAGGAGTCCCTCAACCGCTGTGGCTCCCAAAGCGACCATGGCCTTGGGGCGGATTAATTCAATTTGTCGCTCCAACCAAGGAAGGCAGGTCTCCATTTCATCCGCTTTGGGTTTGCGGTTCCCGCTCTCTCCGGCAGGCATGTTGGGCCGGCATTTCAAGACGTTGGCGATGTAGATATCGTCCCTGGTGAATCCCATCGCGAGAATGATTTTTGTGAGGAGCTGGCCGGCGCGGCCAACGAAAGGCTCCCCCTGCTCATCTTCATCCGCTCCCGGTGCCTCACCCACAAACATCAAATCCGCCGAGGGATTGCCAACGCCAAACACGACGCCCTTTCGTGAGGCCACGAGGTGGGGACATTTTGTGCATATGAGCGCTGCTTCGCGCAGGGCCGCAAGGGTCTTAAAGGATGCGGGAGGCGGAAATGTCGTGCTGGTGCCGGGATTTGATTTGCGGGGTTTGGCCAATTGCAGGGCCTCCAAGGAGGTCCGGGCCGCACCAGCTTTGCGTCCGCTGCCCTTCAGGGCCTTCACGGCAGGTAATGCTTCGGCAAGTCCTTGCTGGAATGGATCAGACATCCGCCCAACGTTGCGAATTGAGCTGTGGTCTGTCGATCTTTCTCTCGCGGAATTTTGCGGCTTAACCCGCCATTCAGTTTGTCAACCCAGGATCGGCGGTCAAGGGACTGACACGCCCTACCCGGGGGAAGAAACGAGCTGGCACACGCGCGAAGCGCCCCCTTGTTGGTAGGGCCGGGTAGTCCCTTGCCCGCCGTTACATGAAGCCGAAGAAGTGGGCGGTAAAGGGACTGACACGCCCTACCCAGGGGAGGAAACGAGTTGGGACACGCGCGAAGCGCCCCTTTGGATGGTAGGGCCGGGCAGTCCCTTGCCCGCCCACTTTTTCCCCTTCCCATATCATTCGCACGCACTAGCAGGTCTATCCATCAAGTCCTGGATCACTGACGCAAGGTGCACAGGCGGCATGGACACTTTGAGATAGCGATGCAACCCCTGCGGGTCCGGTGACCAGGAATTCCAGCCGTTTTGATCGACGACAATTTTACCCGGCTCACTCAACTCCCAATATGTCTCTCCCTGGTGGCCTGTACCGCGCACGGCGTAGAGAACCGCCGTCTGATCCCAACTGGGCCGTCCGTTTTTCATGTCATATTTGCCAGCCACTTCAAAACCACGGTAGGCACATGCCACAGGACTTTGATTTGAGGGATCGATGTAGGCGCCCCCCGTAAGAATGGAAATGCCAATTTCATAACCTGTAAAAACCACGCGAGTTGGCCACGAGGAGAGGACGGCCGCGGTGTGAATCCCGGAGTCATTCGCTCCAAAATTCCACTCGGCCTTGCCTGGGGGTTCCGGGAAATGCCCACCCATCACCACAAGCTCGCGAACTTTGGCACGCACGAGATCCGGCTCTGATTCCCATAAATCCCTCAAGGCCTTAAGGTGACCAATGGTGACAATCACAACCGATTGGTCGTCCTCGGTCTCCAGGATTCGCTTATACAGCCCCAAGGCGTCCTCGGCCTGATCGGCTTGGATGACGCGATGGCCATACCTCCCCGTATTCAGGGCAATGGATTCTGCCGCAATTTTGTCGACAGGATCCCCCAGATCATCACCCCTGTAGGAACCCAGAGGAAGATCAGGCCGGCCACACCACGCATTGATCGCCGAGCAGACGCCCACTCCCCATGGCATTCTTCCCGCAGAGCTATGGATCACAGCGAGAGGTTCCACCTCAGCCAAATCAGCCAGGTGATGCAACACGGCCATCGCTCCGGCATCATCGCAATCGGCTCCCATGTCAGTATCCAAAATCAATCGAACGGTGCTCATAGATTTCCTCCCTATATCTCTTGAAATTCCTCTTTGCCAGTGCCTTCTGTCGGGCTTCTCTCAAAAATAATCAATGAAGTGATATTCTAGCCTCTATCCCCCATGAGCTCACTGGAAACTCACCCCTTGACGTATGAACCACCGGCGATTTGGTCGGAATACCCGAACAAAAATTCATGGATTCGCGTTGACAAAATAGCGGCATCACACCATTATCGTTACGTAATACAAATTTATGCGCAACCTCAGAACACTCGCCTTCACCCTCATTGAACTTTTGGTCGTTATTTCGATCATCGGAATTCTTGCCGCCCTCGCCATTCCCGCCGTTGCCGGCGCCCTGGTCAAAGGCCAACTCACAGGAACGTTGAACAACGCCCGTCAGTTGCAATTGGCAACCTTTAATATCAACCTTGAAAATGAAGCTGCAGGTCAACCAGGCATCTGGCCCGGCACCAATGGAGCTGTGACTTTCACGGTCTGGCGGGAATCCCTCACAAACATTCTCAGCGAGTCCGACCTTCGGAAAATGTTTGCTGCTCCCCGGGTTTCTATCACCAATGTGACGGGACTGACGATGGCCCAGACAGCTTTCAATGTTTACCAAGTAGGCAACATTGAAGAAAGCGGTGCCATTTTTATCACAACCCGTAACTGGAATGCCTTTACTCCCGCCACGGCACCAACAACCACAGCCATTCCTTATGGAGATAAAGGTGTTGTGGTTATGCGCAAAGGCGGAGACGGTCAGGTTTTCCAACAGCGCTTCATCACAAACACGAACGCCGTCGGCACAATCACCAACCAACCAAACTTGGCCAACTAATTTTTTAGTCGCTTAAAATCTCAAAAAGGCCCGGGGTTACCCCGGGCCTTTTTTTGTGCTCACAGGCGCTGATTTGTTGTCAATCCCCCGTGCACAATCCCTCTTCCCTCCGTTTCTCAAGAAAGTTTGTCCTTGAGTGTTGCCCGATGGTCCGGATTTTGCTTACAAAGGACTCCTGCCACGCGAACCATCGAATCCTCCATGCCAAATCTCACCAAAAAAGACATCGTCACATCGATCAGCAAAGAAACAGGATTGGTCCAATCGCAAGTGTTTGAGGTGCTGCAAAAAACGTTGGATCAAATCACTGATGCCCTCGCGAATGGTCGCGATGTGGAACTCCGGAATTTCGGGGTCTTTGAAGTGAGACTTACCAAATCCCGTATTGGCAGAAACCCGCACAAGCCCGAGAAGGATGTTGTGATCCCCGCCAGAGCCACCGTCAAATTCAAGGCGGGAAAGGTGATGCGCCAGCGGGTCCTTCTGAGGACCGAGGAACTCAAAAAAACCCCCTGAACCAACGCAATGGACGCCTCAGCGAGGCATCCCGGCTACTATTTTCGAAACGCTCCGCATGTGGCGCAGCCTTCCTCCCACTCGGTAGGGCGCGGTTCGCCGAACCCGCCGACTTCGTCTTCACAAACCACGGACGCCTCGGTGAGGTATCCCTGCAACCAAAGGGTAGCTCCGCTCCTGGGCCATTTCACCTCGCGATCCCGACCATACGAAGATTGCTTTTCGAGCAGGGTTTTGGTCTGTAAGGATGACCCCAAGCCATGACGAACCGCCATGCGACCATCGCCATACTGCCGTTTGAAACCCTTTCCGGTTCTCGCGATGACGCACGAATAGTTGGCGGTCTCGTGCAGGAATTGATTGCCGAACTGGCTCGCTTCCCCAGCATTGGCGTGATCGCTGCGGAATCGACGTTTGGCCTTAAAACCGCAGGTCTTGATGACGCCGGCATCGCTCATCGGCTTGCAGTTGAGTATATGCTAAAAGGGAGCTTGAGGCGGTCTGCAAAATCGATCCGGCTGAATGTGCACCTTGTCCAGACCGCATCAGGTCAGCACCTTTGGTCGGAGCGTTATGATGTTCCGCACGAGGAGATTTTTGCCGTGCAGGATGAGATTGCTGCAAAGGTGGCCAATGCTCTCACAGCCCGGATTGACAAGATTGCGCTCGTAACCTCACGTCATCGTCACGTCTCCGGGCTTTCCACCTATGAGTGCTGGTTGCAGGGGTTGGAATCGCTTCAGCGGGGGACTGCCGAGTCCAATGATGAGGCCCGGGCCTTTTTTGAGCAGGCATTGGCGGTTGATCCGCACTGTGCGAGGGCGGAGGCCGGTCTATCGCTTTCTTATTTTAATGAATGGAGTTGTCAGGCCTGGGGCTGTTGGGAGGAAAAGGAACAGGCCGCCTTCGAGTGCGCCAAGCGGGCTGAGGCCCTTGATCCGGAAGACCCCGTGGTGCAGGTCATCCTGGCGAAGATCGAGCAATACCGCCGTCAACACGGGCTCGCGGAGGCGCACTATCGAAGGGCACTGCAGCTTGCGCCCAACAACGCCTTTGTTCTCATCCAAATGTCGTCCGGCTTTGCACTCCTGGGGGAACCTGAGTTGGCATTGGAACTAGGTAATCGTGCTCTTGCACTCAATCCGCTTTGTCCGCCTTGGTGGAATTATTATGCGGCTCTTCCACATTTCGTGTTGCGGGAGTATGGCCGGGCGATTGAGTTGGGGCTCCAAACACCCACCCTCGTGACCGATGGCCCTGCTTACCTTGCTGCCGCCTACGCTTACCTTGGAAATACGGATTGTGCGGGTGAACGCCTCGCCGAATTCCGCAAGGTTTTTGTTGAGCGGATCACCAATAGCCGCTCTCCTGAAACCGGTGAGGCGATGCGGTGGCTTCTGCATGTGAATCCGTACCGCCATGATCAGGATTTGCAGCATTTTGTCGAAGGGCTCCGGCTCGCCGGATTGGAGAGCGACGTATCTGCTCCAGTAAAATCCGCCCCCATCCAATGGCCGGTTGGCAACACTTTTCGCAAGGAGGGTGCCCTGTGGATGATGTGTTATGAACACGAGGTGGCGCATGTTCCGGAAATGCGAGGATTACAGGACATCTCGCAACTTCTCGCACGGCCGCGGGAGGAGCTTCACTGCGCCGCTCTGTGCGGCTTGCCTTCCAACACCGGCCGTGGCAGCGAGGTGCTGGATGAGCAGGCCAAGCGGTCCTACCGTGCCCGGCTGGCTGAGATCGAATCAGAGTTGGCTGAGGCCGAAGCAGCGAACGACTCCGGCCGTGCCACCCTGGTCCTGGAGGAGCGTGAGCGCTTGTTGGATGAGATGCGCAAAGCCACCGGCCTCGGTGGGCGGGACCGGAAGATGGGTGAAGCCGCAGATCGCGCCCGCTCGTCCGTGACATGGAGAATACGTCATGCAATTAAAAAAATCGAGGGGGTCCATCCGGCTCTCGCCGGACATCTCCGTCATTCAATCAAGACCGGTGTCTTTTGTTCTTACGCACCGGAGAAGGAAACGCATTGGTTGGTATAGCGGAACCTTGCCTGCTGGCGCTCACAACAAAAACCACTTCCCCATCCTCATCTGTTTCCCCCGTCGGCAAAAATCCCAGCTTGCGAAACAGGTATTCGGAGGCAAGATTTCCGGGAACCAGGCTGACAAAAACTTCGGAGCACGCATAAACCTTGCTCAATTTCTCGATCAAAATTCTGGTTGCGGCGGAACCATGGCCACGCGACTGAAGGCTGCGATCAATCATCAGCCGCACAATATACACACGTCCGGATTCAGGAACTTTTCCATAAAGCACAAATCCGATTGGGATACTGTTCTGCTCGATGACACCCGGTACGAGGTAGTCCCAGGTTTTGGATTGAGCAATGGACAGAACATTCGGCGCAATAAAACATGTCTGATCTTCGCTCACGCGGAGGGCGACAACTGCTTCGAAATTGAAGGGTGAAAGCGATGAGATGGCGAGCATGGCAATCACAACGGCTCAAAAATACTGGCAGTGATCCGCCTTCATGGCAATTGCCCGAAGGAAATCCCCTGGGTCAATGATCCCATCTGCTTCCGGTAACAGGTTCTCTCTCGTGACGTCAAATGTCATCGCGGCGAGGCGGCAGCCGTGCAGTCGGACGTTGCCGGTCGATTTGAGGAGTTTCAGGAAGTCCGTGATTTCCAGCGGATCGCCGTCCTGCTTCAGACGTTCCCGCAGCCATTCCTCCTTCCCGGCGTTGCGGGGGTCGATCCGGCATGCGTTCGCGCCCTCTGGTGTGAGGATGCGGACGGCCCACAGCACAAAGAGGACATCAACCTGCACACCGGAGCGCCCCAGTTCCCATGCGAAGGTGAGTGGAGTGAGGAGACGGTCGAAAGCGTCGTCCCGGACCACAATGGCAAGGCGATCGAGCGGGCGTGGTTCGAACTCGGGCCGTTGTTCGGGAATATTTGAGTTCATGAAGCTTTTTGTGCCATGTGCACTATTGGCTTCAGGCGGCATGCGCAACCGGAGCCAGGCAGGATTCACAAATGGCTTCAAGGTGACGAAGGTCCGTGCCGCAGCATCCTCCGAGGACGTTGAGGCGTGGCAGGATTTTGCGAAGGCGGCGATAGTGCCGACCAAGCTCTGCAGGATTCCCCGCATCCAGATCCGGACTCTCATCCAACTCGGCGTGGCTGCGGCATGAGGCGTTTGCACGCAGCCCCACAATCCGCTGAAGCCACGGTTCTCCCTCCGGCAACTGTGCCAGAAAGTGCGTGGGGTGTGCGCAGTTGATCATGTAGTAGGCCGGGGCTTGCGCGGCCCGCTTGTCCACGAAATCTATTGCATCATGCAAAGACTGGCCGCTTGGCAGGTGACCATCAGTCTCCAAGGTGAAGGAAATGACAGCTGGAATGTCCAGCTCTGCTGCGGCATTCGCAATGCCAAGGGCCTCTTCGGCATACGTCAAAGTGAATGCCGAAACCAAATCGGCCCCCGCGTCACGGTAGGTTCGAATCTGCGGTGTGTGATAGCAGGCTGCCTGGTCAGGAGTCATTGTTGCTCCAATTTTATAACCATCTCCTTGCGGACCTACGGCCCCGCTGATGATCATGGGTGAATCCTTGGTTTCGTGCGCGGCCAGGATTTCGTGCATCAGACGGATGCCATCGCGGTTGGCCTCCTCGAGCTCTGCTGAAGAATAGCCCAGCTTGTAGGCCCAGTCGGGATTTCCGCGCCATCCCGTACTCTCAAGCACAAAGCCGACTCCGAAACGAACGGCGAGCTCAGCATAGGTTGCGTAGTAGTCATGCAGGAGTTTCCGCCCTGCGGAATCCTTCAGTAGCGGAAATGCAGCGAAGCAGGGCAGGTCGATTTTTTCATGGAAAACGAGGGTTGTTTCGAGTCCACCATCTGTGAGGAAAGGGGTGGGGGATTGGTGAGGAAGTTGAGTTAGGTAGGTTTGCATAAGGATGTGTTTTGATTCATCCTTTAGGCGTAAGGTTTCGCCTCACATTGTGAGGGATTGCACTTTTTCCCAGCGACGGTTTCAGAATTGAGCCTGCCCAACAAAAAGCGGTTCGATATGGCGTTTGAGAAGGTTGTTCGTGACACACTCCGAGACGGTCGAGCGGGCAGAATCCAGGGCCTCCAAATATTCGGAGCCCATGGCGGCTGCGATTTTGAAGCTGACATGCACGAGTTGGCGCATGGAGGCATTAAATTGGGGATTGGAAGGGTCATGGGTCAGCGCTGCAGCGAGCTGTTCCCCCGTCCATCCGGCCACTGTGGAGGCATCGGGGAGGACGGCTTTGTTGATGTCGATGACCGTTGAATAGGGAGCACAGAGTTCGTCGATCCGTTCGAGGGCCTGCGTGTAAATGGTTTTGGCAATCACGGCATGATGCCCCCCCGCAAGAGAGAGTCCGATCACTTCTTCCAGCCACGTCGTGCCTGCCGTTTTTAAATGTAGTCCGGCATTGTGCTTGTTTAGAAGGAGCCGGATCGGGCCATAGAGCGAAAATTTGTCGCTGCCGGAATGGACGCTGATTTTTAAGTTTTGAGGGAGGCCAAACTCCGCAACCGCCAGGCGGATGGCCTCAAGATCCTGCTCGAATTCCTTCGCAAACTGCGCGACATCCCCGACATAGTCGACGCCTTTGTTGAAGCGACCGGTGAATTTGGGTGCGATGGTCTGAACGTGCACCCCTTCGCCGGCCAAAGCCCCCAGGATGAGAAACAGCTCCAGCGGAGACTGGGCGGTTTCAGCTTCGTCAGTTGAGACCTCCGCAATGGACGTGCCAGCTCCGCGCCTCTTTTCAATGTGCCGGTAGATTTTGCCGGCCTCGCGGATGGCCGTGGCATAACGGTTGATGAAGGGAACCAGTTCCCTCTCGCTCAGGGGATCCATCAACCCAATGGAGGGCAGGGTTTTTCCGAGAAGCGGAGTGAGAAATTCGCGAACGGCTTCGGAATCCCCGGAAGTGGGGGGGGTGGCAATAAAGTCTGCGACATCAATGGTGTAAAAATCGCAGTGAGGCAAAAACCGGTCAACGGTCTGCAAACCAATATGATCAGCATCCAAGTGATACGCCCGTTGCCATCCCGCGTCCCGGACAGCAGCGTCAGCCGCTTGTCGGGTGTCAGCAGGCCCACTGCCAATGAGGTTATGTTCCCGGTTGGATTTATTCCAGACAGGGATCACGTCTACGCCTTTGCCTGCCGCTTTCTGAAGCGCTGCCAATTGGGCGGCCCCCTCTTTTCCAAATCGATCGCCGACGCCAAAAGTGAATTTTTCCAGTGTTTTCAAGGAGTTTGAGAGTTTGAGTGGGGTGGTCTTCGATCTGAGCGTGTCAGAGAAGGGAAAATGCCCGGAGAGGGACTTGAACCCACACACCTTGCGGTACCAGATCCTAAATCTGGCGCGTCTGCCAATTTCGCCATCCGGGCTGTTGAAGCACTATTAATGATTCACGCCTGATTGAAACGCTTTTTATTGGGGGATGGGTTCGAAAAGTCTTCGTGGTTGAAGACCCGGGTTGTCTGGAGATTGTCGGTTTAAGTTGGAAGAAACCCCGGGGCTTGAATACATTTCTCACGATGAACAAATTTTTTCATACCGATGCCGTCACCTCTGGAATTCCGATTCGCACGGAGGTTCGGGTTGAAGACACGTGGGATCTGACGCGCCTCTATGCGGATGCCGCAGCTTGGGAGGCTGATTTTCTGCGGCTGCAGGAACTTTTTCCTGGAATCACCGCGTTCCGTGGGCGCTTGGCCGAGGGGACTTCCGTGGTGCATCAGGCTCTGGTTTTGGACAATGAGGTGAGCCGGGTCACCGAGAAGCTGGTTCAATTTG
This sequence comes from Terrimicrobiaceae bacterium, assembly GCA_041738805.1. GTDB lineage: Bacteria > Verrucomicrobiota > Verrucomicrobiia > Chthoniobacterales > Terrimicrobiaceae > JAJTZA01. The sequence continues at coordinate 10,942 of JBGSPC010000038.1, forward strand.
CCGGATTAAAGTCCAGCGAGGACAGTTCGAATGAAGAATCTCTTTCGCGGGAAGCCCGGCTTGAGGGGGTGCTTCTTCGTGTGGGTGAGGCGTTTTCGTTTCTCAGCCCCGAGCTGCAGGCGCTCTCGGACGGGGCTTTCCAAGACCTGTTGAAAGCACCTGAGTTGGCAGATTGGGGAATCACTCTTAAAAAACTTCAACGGATGAAACCCCACACGCTCTCCGCCCCCGAGGAGCGTCTTCTGGCTCTCGGGTCAGCTGCGGTGCATGGACACTCCGAAACATTTTCCCAACTCATGAACGTGGACATGAAGTTTGGCCATGTGACCGATGAAGACGGTTCTGAAAAGGAGTTAACCCAAAGCTCTTTTTCATCATTTTTGACGCGAAAAGATGTCAACATCCGTCGCGAGGCCTTTCACAAGTTTTACGCGGAGATCTCCGCGCATAAATACACGTTGGCGGCCTCGTTGGCGAACTCGGTGAAGGCCGGGGTTTTTCATGCCAGAGCGCGCAATTTTCCTTCCGCCCTGGAGGCTTCATTGTTTTCTGATGATGTTCCGGTGGGCGTCTATGACGGGCTGGTCGGGAGTGTGCGGAATCACCTGCCTGAGCTTTATAAGTATTATGAACTGAGGCGGCAGGTTCTCGGGTTGGAGGAGATTCATCACTATGACACGTATGTCCCCATGGTCTCCGAAGTCCAAAGCAACATTCCCTGGGATGAAGCGGTGGGCTTGGTCACGGAGGCACTCCACCCGCTGGGTCAAGATTACACAGCCATTCTTGGAGAGGGGTTGGGGGCGGGGCGCTGGTGCGATCGCTATGAAAACAAGGGCAAACGCAGCGGTGCCTTTTCGTATGGCACCTTTTCAGGTCCTCCCTACATCATGATGAACTACAAGCCGGACGTTTTTTCAGATGTTTACACACTGGCCCATGAGGCCGGGCACTCGATGCACTCCTGGTTTTCGCGGAAGGCGCAGGTTTTTCAGAATTATCATTACCCCATTTTTCTTGCGGAGGTGGCATCGACCTTCAACGAAATTCTGCTCACCGAGCATTTGCTTGCCACCACCGAAGATCCACAGCGGCGGGCGATGATTTTGAATCGTCAGATCGATGATTTAAGGGGAACGCTTTTCCGTCAGACGATGTTTGCTGAATTCGAGCGGGCCATCCACGCGGCGGAGGAAGCGGGTGAGGGGCTCACACTCGAGTCCTTCCGGCGGATTTATCGCGGGCTTCTTGAGGCTTATTTCGGGCCGGACTTTGCCATTGATGAGGAGCTTGAGTTTGAGGGGCTGAGGATTCCCCATTTTTACAATGCCTTCTACGTCTACAAATACGCGACCGGCATTTCGGCGGCGGCAGCGCTTGCCAAGCAGGTTCTCGAATCGGGTGAAACAGGACGTTACATGCAATTTCTATCCAGCGGGGGGAGCCGGTTTCCGATCGAGACTCTTGCGGAAGCCGGTGTGGACATGCTATCCCCTGAGCCCGTCGATGCAGCGCTTGCCCTTTTCAGCCGCCGGGTGGCCGAGCTTTCTGATCTCCTCACAGAATGAACGGGGACCCCACCAAGTGGGAAAATGTTTTTCCCGGTCACTTCGAAAAGCGTTTTGCGGAGGTGGAAGCAGACGATGCGGGAAAGGCTGTGGATCGGGCCTGTGGATCTTTCCGCGATTGGCGGGAGACCTCTCTCGCTGACCGGAAGCTGGCTCTTTCAAGCTGCCGTGACGCGATTGCGCAGTCCAAAGAAATGCTCGCCTTGCTCATCGCACAGGAAGTGGGCAAGCCCCTCCGGGAGGCGAGGCTGGAGTTGGATGCCGTCGTGGCAAAATTTGGTTTTGCTTTTCAGGATGCCGACCTTCATTTGGTGGATCGTGAGGTGACCGATGGTCCACATCCTGCCGTGGTGAGGTCACGGGCCAGAGGGCCCGCCGCAGTGATTGCGCCCTTCAATTTCCCCATTCATCTGGGTCATGGCGCTGCCTTGGCTTACTTGCTTGCTGGAAGCCCGGTCCTCTTCAAGCCCTCGCCCCTGGCTGCCAATGTTGCGGCGGCTTATGGCAAAATCATGAATCAATTTCTCCCCCCCGGCGTGTTCCAAATCGTTCAGGGCTGGGGATCCACCGCCCGCTCGATTTGTCTTGATGCGCGGGTTCGCGCGGTTTGCTTCACCGGCTCGTTGCCCGTAGGAATCTCCCTCGCGAAGGAGTTGGCTGCCGACTTCTCAAAATCGTTGGCGCTCGAACTTGGTGGTAAAAACTGCCTTATCGTTTGTGGTGGTGCCGACCTTGCTGCCGCCGCAGAGGCAGCCGCGGATGGCCTCTGCCTGACCACCGGCCAGCGCTGCAATGCCACCTCAAGAGTCCTTGTGGCAGAATCGGTGGAACCCGATTTTCTGAAGCTGTTCCGCAAGGCCCTCGCCAAATATGTGCCCGGAGACCCCACCCGGGAAGACACCATGTTGGGGCCGCTCGCCAACCGGAATGCTTTTGACCGCTACAAACGCCTGATCTCGACACCCGGGGAATGGCTGATTCCCGGCTCATCGGATGATTCCACAGGATTTTTTGTGCAGCCCGCCATCCTGAAAACTCGTGGGACGGCAATTCCGGGCGATGAAGAATTTTTTTCGCCGGTGGCCACATGGGAAACTTTTTCGTCCACCGAAGAAGCCATCCGCCTCCAGAAAGGCGACGTGCTTGGTTTGACGGCCTCGATCTTCACCACTTCGGAATCGGAGTTTGCAAGCTTTGCCAAAGAATTGGAGGTCGGGAATCTCTATCGAAACCTACCGACCACGTTCTCTCCTTCATCCCTGCCTTTTGGCGGGATGTTGCTAGCTGGCAATGGCAAACCCGGCGGGCGGGGATTTGTGCGATTTGTGGCGCATGAACAAGCCGTTCAGTGGCGGGACTGAGCCATGACGCGTGCCTTTCTTGAAAAACTGATTGGTCGCATTCGCCTGGTCCAACCAGGGGATATGCAGAACTATCTTGCCGAGCTGGCTCGCGAGAAAGGATTTCTCGAAACCATCTTTAATGCCATCTTGGAAGGGATAATTGTGACGGATCTGACCGGGCGCGTGGTTTACATGAACAGGGCGGCCGGAGGATTTTTTGGGGTGGAACCCGCGTCAAGCCTCGGTCGTGAATTGGGGGACGTTGTCCGTGGACTCGATTGGAAGCATCTCTCGGGGGAGGTCATCAGCAGGGACCTGGAGGTTTTTTACCCTGAGAACCGCTTGTTAAACTTTTACATCGTTCCCCTGCTCGATTCGGAGGGTGGAACCGGGCCGGTGGGTGCGGCCATGATTCTTCGCGACATCACCCAGAACCGCCGGGCCACGGAAGAAACCATCGAGAGCGAACGATTCTCCGCGCTCACGCTGCTGGCTGCCGGCGTTGCGCATGAAATTGGCAACCCTCTCAATTCGCTGGATATCCACCTCCAACTGATGCAGCGCAAGATCAAGAATCTCCCTGCCAAGTCCCGGAAAGATCTTGAGGATTCGGTGAACATCACCCGTCAGGAAGTCGGCAGGCTGGACCACATCATCACGCAGTTTCTTCGGGCTATCCGCCCCCAGTCCCTTCTGCTCAAACCCTCCAATTTGAACGATATTGTGGATGAATCGCTGGCTTTTCTGGCTGCAGAGACACGGGATCGCGATATTCTTGTCGAAGTGGACCTCGCCCCCACGCTGCCTTTCCTCGAATTGGATCACGACCAAATCAAGCAGGCGCTTTACAATGTGATTCGCAATGCCTTTCAAGCGATGAAGAGCGGCGGAATTCTCCGTGTGCGAACCTGGGTTGAGGAAACTCATGTCTGTGTCTCATTCACTGACTCAGGCGGCGGGATTGCACCGGAAAATATCAGCAGAGTTTTTGAACCCTATTTCACCACCAAGGAGTCCGGCTCCGGCCTGGGCTTGCTGATTGTGCGTCGCATCGTCAGAGCGCATGGGGGTGAGTTGGCGATTGAAAGTGCGCAGGGCCGCGGGCTGGCCCTCACAATCCGCCTGCCGCGTGCCGACCAACGCGTGCGTTTTCTCGAGCAGCCCAAGCAATGAGCTTGGCGGAATTCCTCGCCCGGGTATGCTCCCGTTCGTGATCCTTGATCAAATAAAAAGCGCTGTGGAGTTTGCATCCCACATTCCCCGATACCGGGAGATTGTTGGGATTTTGATGAAATATGGATTTGCCGATGTGCTCAAGTTGGTGGCTCTTCAGCGATTTTTGGGCATCGAAGATGCCACGATCACGCTGCACGAAACCGGCGTGCTCTCGAAGCCGCTCCCGGAACGTGCCCGGCTGGCCTTGGAGGAACTCGGTCCCACATTTGTCAAGTTCGGCCAGATTGTGAGCTCTCGACGCGATCTGGTCACCGATGACTATTACCTGGAATTGTCGAAGTTGCAGGCCGGGGTTCCCCCTTTCCCGGTAAAAATGGCCCACAAAATCTTTGCCGAAGAAGTCCAGCTTTCGGTGGATGACGCGTTTGCGTGGTTCGATGACGAACCTATTGGAGCGGCTTCCATGGCGCAAGTGCACCGTGCCAGATTGAAAGATGGCACGGAGGTCGCCGTCAAAATCCAGCGCCCGGACATTGAAAAGACGATCGAACTGGATTTGGCGATCCTGCTCGATTTCGCCCGCTTTATCGAGAGGCACGTTCCCGAGTTGTCCGGCGTGAACCCCGTTGGGGTGGTTCAGGAATTTTCCAACACCCTTCTCAAGGAGTTGGACTTTAAAAACGAAGCCCTGAATGCCGAGCGGTTTGCCAAACAATTCGATGGAAATCCCTGGATCCGCGTGCCAAAAATTTTTCAGGAATTTTCGACATCGCGGGTTCTGACGATGGATTATCTGGAAGGAGTGGGGGTGGAGGATTCCAAAGCCCTGGAAGCTTGCGATATTGACCCCAAGGAGCTTGCCCGCCACATCACGGAACTTATCTACGAACAGATTTTTGAGCATGGCTTCTTCCATGGCGACCCTCATCCCGGAAATATGCTCATCCAGAGCGATGGGGTCACCGCACTTTTGGATTATGGAATGATGGGTTCCTTCACACCCGCCTTCCGATCAAGCATTGCGCACCTCATCGCAGGATTGGCCGAGAAAAATCTCCAGCAGGTCATGAGCTCAATTCTCAACATGAGTGAGGAAGGCTTCACGGCAGCCCCGGGGCCGATGCTTAGCAATGTCGAGGCCTTTTGTGAAGCACACCTCAACCAACCCCTGCGTGATATCAACCTCGGCAAGGTCCTGAATAGCCTGCTCGATCTCTTGCGAAACAACCACCTCCGCATGAAGGGCAGTTTCTACCTTGGCATCAAAGCCCTCACTCAAGTGGAAGCCATCGGGCGCGCGCTGGATCCTGACCTCAACTTCATCCTGCTCGGTGAGCCTTACGCCACCCGCCTGATCCGCGGAAAATTTGAGCCCGGCCGCATTTTCGGTGTCTTTCGCGGCCTCGTCAGCGAAAGCCTCGATTTTCTGGAGGATTTCCCACACGATTTTCGAAATGTTTACCAGCGTGTCAAAGCAGGGAATATCAATATCCCTCTCCAACACAAAATTGACCCGCAAGGGTTTGAGCCCCTTCGCAAAACCCTGGACTCGATTGCAAACCGGCTCACCAATGCCATCCTCGCCGCCTCCGTTCTGATCTGCTCCAGCATCCTCGTGCTTTCCGGTATTCCGCCGAAGATTGGAGGCGTGCCCATTATAGGTGCCGTCGGTCTGGGTTTCGGAACTTACATGTGTCTCCGCCTTGTCCTTTCCATTTGGAAACATGGCGGGCTTTGACCGGCGTCTTTGATTTTTAACGGAGCCTTGCCTTTGTGTGTTCAAGACACGTATGTTGAATTTCAGGCGCATCACACTTGAAATATCCCTATTTTCTCTTCGCTTTGGTGATTTTGAGTCCTTCTGCCGGATGGGCAGGCCCAGAGAAAAACCTTTTCAATCTTGCCGAAGAACCGAAGTCACCGCGGTTTGAGATTAAGGACAAGACATGGCCGAAAGAGGTCGGCGAGGCGGAGATTTGCCTTTGGCACGAGGACAAACTTGCCGCATTGAGCTTTGGGGTTGATGACAATTTTGGCAATGAGATCGCATGGTGGAAGGAGCAGGCGCAACGTTATGACTTCAAAGTGACATGGTTTGTGATCACAGGACGCATTGGCAGCAACTCACAAACAGGAACGTGGGAGCAATTCCGGGAATTGGAACAGCTCGGCCATGGCGTCGAATCGCACACGGTGACTCACCTTCATATTGAAGATCCCGGCTGGGGTGGACCGGAATGGGACTTTGCCAAAGCGAGGGCTGCAAAGTCCGAAACCCTGCCTCCCGCCGATCAAATTCCAAGCGGGGTGGAATGGGAATACCGCGAGGCCAACGCACAAATCGAAGCCAACATCCCGGGGAAAAAAGTTTCGGCTGTGGCTTATCCCGGTGGCAAACACACAAAATTGAATGATCGGAAGATTGCCGCAAAGATTTACCGGGTGGGACGCGGTGCCGGTGGCAGATCCAACCCGGTGAACATGACGGATTATCTTTCAACAAATGGCATGAGTAACTGGCATTTTGGCGAAGGTAGCACGGGCTGGAACAATGTGCGCAATATCCTTGACCGCAACCTCTATCGGGGGATGCAATATCGTGGTTGGGCCATGATTTTTGCCCATGGCGTCAGTGCAAACCCGGAGTTGTTCACCAGGACGTTTGCTTTCCTCGAAGAAAACCGCAAAGACCTTTGGATTGGCCTCTACACGGAGGTTGCGAAATATGGTCAAGAGCGGGACACCGCTGAACTTAAGGTTGTCGCCTCAACGCCGGAGCAAATAACCCTGCTGGTTGAGGATCATATGGATGATTCCTATTTTGATTTTCCTCTCACCATCAAGGTTCGTGTTCCGGATGATTGGAAAACGGCGCAGGCGGTTCAGTCGGAAAAGTCCATTCCGGCAAATCTCATAAAACACGAGGGAGCATCCTACGCGTTGATTCAGGCTGTGCCGGATGCCGGCTTGGTCTCTCTCTCCCCAAAATCATGATTAAAAAATGTCTTTCCTGGATCGCCATTTTGGCGGCGGGCTCCTCTCTTTGGGCCGCAGATGTGCCGGACATCGCATCATGGACGATTCAAGGCGATGTGGAAATGGATGCTTCCCGACCCGGCCCTGATGGAAAACCCTCCCTCAAGGTAACTCCAAAAAGTCGGGCGGCCATCACGATTCGTGACACGGACGGTTCCGGCAAGGTCAGCTTTTCCGTTTATGACGACGGCACAGTGGCCAGCCCAGAAAAACAGAAAGCCGTGGGGCCGCGGTGGGGGACCTCGGAGTCCAGCGGCCGCGTCTTTGTGGGGGCGATCATGTATGCCAAGTTCCTCCAACCGGAGGGATCTCTGTGCCTGATTGATGCCAACCCGGCTGAAAAAAATGCCTGGCTTCAACTGAAATTTCTAGGACCCCGTGGCGGGCCGGGTTGGAAAAAATGGGAATTCGACTTCAACCCGGAATCCGGCGTCACCATCTCCGTCGATGGCAAACCGGTTCCGAAAAAATATTTTGATTGGGCCTCCTCGAAAGTGAGCGGCTTTAACGGGCTGGTTTTTTATGGTGATGAATCTCCCGGCGCCGCGCCACAAACCGTTTGGGTTGGCGGAATCACAGTTGAGACCGGTCCTGCCATGACCGTCAAACCCGGAGCAGTCCCCACGCCAGAGGCGCCGAAAGGTCCGGCCCCGGAGGAGGAAACTGCAAAATCCGGCGAGCCACCCATCCTGGGAAAAATGGCAGGGTTTGTTCCCGGACGGAGATTGCTGGATGATCTGAAAAATCTGAAAATCCCCCTCGTGGATGGCTATGCCTCTCAACATCCCCGGCTTTTGTTTTTTGCTGAGGATCGGGAGGACTTGGCTGAGCGTGCGGTAGCGCGTCCCGATCTGTGGGACCCGGTCATGGCGAGTGCCCAATCGGTCAAAAGTCCTGATCGTATTCCCGCCGAAGATCTGATCCGCAGTGGTTCAAGATATTGGGCGATCGAAAAGATCCAATCGGCCGCCCTGGCATGGTTTGTGACAGGGAACAAAGAATTCAGCGAGGGGGCCATTCGTTGGATGGTCGCTCACGCCAAAGTGCCTGTTTGGGGCGACAAATACCGGCCCAACCTTGATTTGGTGGCCTCGTGGTACTTGTATCACATGTCCGTCGCTTACGACATTTTGAAGTCAGAAATGACGTCGGAAGACCGTGATTTGATTCGTAACAGCATTGCCGATCATGCCAGAGCCATTTATCTGGATCTGGATCCTCACAAAACCAAGGATAAGATCCGGTATGACCAAAACCACACCTACATCCCGACTGTGGCGCTTTTGTCAGCCGGATTGGCATTGCTTGGGGATGTGGCAGATGCGGAATATTGGCTCACCAGGAGCTACGCGGTGCTCAGGCGCTCCCGTTATGTGCTGAACGAGGATGGGTATTATTACGAAGGCTTTGGTTATTGGAGTTATGCTCTGAACTGGCACACCCGCGGGGCCGAGTTGCTCGCACGTGCCACGGGCGAAAAACTGTTCGAACTTCCTGCCTTGCGCGACACCTGGCTGTTCGGATTGCACCTCAGCCTTCCCGGAACTCCGGGAGCGTTTGGTGTTGGCGATGTGAACAGCTGGAAGGATGGCAAACTCACAGATTTCAAAATCACGAATTATTCCATGCTTTGGGAGATCGCCAGCCAAACCGGCAGCAAAGAAAGTCAGGCCGTGGGCAACCTCTATCACACCAGATTGCCGGAGCGGGATTATCCCGCCACCGCTTTCCTTTGGTTTAACCCCAAAGTCGAAGCCAAAAAACTCGAGGACATTGAGCCTTACCATTATTTCCCGGATCAGGACGTCATTGCCTGGCGCTCGGGTTGGGGGCCCGGGGCCACGAGTTATCTTTTCCGGAGCGGCCCGCCGCTTGGACACCAGGCCAAGGCCAAGCTTGATCAATTCGCAGACTGGATCATGAATGCCGGCCATGTTCACCCCGATATCGGTGCCTTCTGGATCTTTGCCAAGGGGACCTACCTGGCCGTGGACACGGGATACACTGCGGAAAAGTGGACGCGTGATCACAACACGCTTCTTGTTGATGAGAAAGGGCAGGGGATGGATGGCGCTTATTGGAATGAACGTGGAATCCCCTATGCTGACCTCGACACAGCGAGGATCTCCCGCCAGTTCCTCAGCAAAGATTACGGATTTGCCACGGGGGAATTTGGAGGGGTTTATAAAAACCAGGTCCCTGGAGTGGATCTCAGCCGCAATGTGCTGATGACTGAGCGATGGTTGCTGATTGTCGATGACATGAAAGCCGATGCACCCCGACGATTGACGTGGCTGTGTCACTCCATCGCTGAGTTTCAAAAGGAAGGGAACGCATTTGTTTCACGCCAGCCCACCGCCGGCCTTGCTGTGCTGCCACTTGCTCCTGCAGGTCTCGAAGCCAAACCCGAACCAACCATTGTCGTTACCGGAAAGGTGCCGGGTCAGGGCGCTCCCGAGCAACGCGGCCACAAGTTGGGCCTTCGTTCGCAGGAGCCCGTCACGGAAACACGATTCATTAATCTTCTTGTTCCGCTGGGTCCTGATCAAGAACCCCCCACAGCAGAAGTCACAGATTCCGGGAATCAATTGTCCTTAAAAGTCCGTTGGCCGGATGGCAAAACGGAAAAGGTTGACCTGAATCTTGATTGGAAAGATGGCATGGCCGAAGGCCCGGCGTCGTTTGCTCCAGGTAACTGAGTCTTCACACCGAACAGTCGACGAGCGACAAAAACTGCGGCATGATCATTGGGATTCATGAAACCCAAAATTGCATTCACGGTGGGGGACCCTGCAGGCGTGGGCCCTGAGATTTGCTTGAAGGCCATCCAGGATCCCCGGGTGCTGAGTATCTGCCAGCCGGTGCTTGTGGGTGCTGTCGCAGCCTTGGAGGCTGCTTCGGAATTGGTGGGATGTTCCCTCCCGACAACGATCGAGGATGTGGGCGGGTTGCCTCCTGAGTTTCTCCGCAGGCAAGTTTCAGCTGAATGTGGTTTGGTGGCCTATCGGTCACTCATGCGTGGGGTGGACATGGCTCTCTGCGGAGAGGTGGAGGCCATTGTCACGGCCCCCATCAACAAAGCAGCCTTGAATCTTGCCGGCATTCATGAAAATGGTCACACCGAAATCCTGGCCAAGGCCACGGACAGTCCACGCTATGCGTTGATGCTTTATAGCCAACGGCTCGCGTGCGTTTTTGCGACTTGCCACCAATCGCTGGCCTCCGTGCCGGGGAGCTTGACCACGGAAAGGGTGATGGAAGTGGTCGGGCTCTTACATGAAGCACTGTTCTCCATTCGCGGAAAAACTCCGCGGATCGGACTCCTCGCCCTGAATCCTCATGCCGGCGAGGGTGGGCTTTTTGGAAGGGAGGAGATCGAGATTTTGATGCCGGCGGTGGAAGCGGCCCGCAAGGCAGGATTTCAAATCTCTGACCCCATCCCTCCCGACACCGCCTTCCTCCCGGAAGCTTTGGCGCGATATGATGGTCACGTTTGTCTTTATCATGACCAAGGAGGCATCCCATTCAAAATGTTATCCTTCGAGGACGGGGTGAATACCACGCTGGGGCTTCCCATCGTCCGTACTTCGGTGGATCACGGCACGGCGTTTGACATTGCCTGGCAGGACCGGGCGTCTTTCTCCAGTTTGGTGGCGGCTGCGGAGCTGGCCGTGCAGTTGGTTGGTCAGCGCAAAAAGCCTCTCCAAGGGGCATGAAAAAAGCGCTTGTCCTGCTTTTGCAGGTTTTAGTGAGTGTAGGTCTCCTGGCATGGATTTTCCGTAAGCCGGTCTTCCGTCAGGAAGTGATTGGAATTTTTCAACAAGCCAACATGGGATGGCTCGTGGTGGCAGCTGCTGTGGCCGGTGTGGGCATTGTCCTTGGCTTTGTGAGGTGGGGGATTTTTTTGAAGGTTGTCGGAATTGAGGTGTCTGCGTGGCAGGTCTTTCGCATGGGGGCCGTTGGACTTTTTTTTAGCAGCTTCCTGCCGGGAGCCATTGGCGGAGATGCCGTCAAAGCCGGTTGGTTGGTGGCCCGTGGAGCGCGAATGAAAGATGCCCTGCTGTCAATTCTGATGGACCGTATGAGTGGTATTGGGGCCCTGGTCTTGTGTTCCGCGGTTTTTATCGGATTGCGATTCGAGTGGCTGATGCAGAGTCCCGTTGTCTCGGCCATGATTCACCTCGTGATCCTTTATCTTGTGGTGGTTGTGGTGTTGTTAACCATCTCCTTCCTCGCAGCATCCAAGGGGGCCCTTGCGCGAATTCCCCCCCGCATGCCGGGTCGGGAGGTGATCGTGGAATTCTCCGGGACTTACTCCTTGTTTGTCGAGCGATGGCGGATGACGTTGATGGCCGCAGGGATTTCTATCGGGATGCTCATGGCCTATTTTTTAACCTTTTATTTCTGTGCGCTGGCGCTTGGCGTTTCGGTGCCGGTGCTGGACTTTTTATCCATCATGCCCGCCGTGGACATTTTGGCAGCGTTACCGATCAGTGTGGGCGGCTTTGGTGTGAGGGAAGGGGCTTTTGTGACTCTGCTCGGCCAACTCAATGGCGTGGCCCCGGCTTCGGCGGTATCTGTCTCCTTTGCAGGCGCCGTGCTCCATTTGCTTTGGGGGTGCGTGGGAGTGCTTGTGCTCCCTGGTTTCAAGAGGGAGACCCGCACATGATCCGCCATCAAGCCGCACGAAAGGCTGCTGCAAAAAGGTATTGGAAGTGGAAAAGCCTCTACTTCTACACCAGAAGCAAAATTGGTTTGGATCCTGCCTATCTTTGGGTGGCGGAAACGTTGGTTTCATCCCCGCGTCCTCTTCTGGATATTGGATGCGGGGCCGGCCAACTGGCTGCTTATCTCCGGGCTTCAGGCCACAAGGCCCCTGTGTTGGGCCTGGATGTGGACGAGACCAAAATCCGCATCGCCCAAGCTGCGGTGCCGGAGTGCGAATTTGATGTGGGAGACGCCCTTGATCTTCCCGCTCACCTTGGCGATGTGGTCATGCTGGATGTGCTGCATTATTTCGCCCCTGAAAACCGCAAAAAACTTTTTCAGTCGCTTGCCACGAGGATTGCATCCGATGGTATCGGAATATTGAGGGTCACGCTGAAAGATGAGTCCTGGAGGTACAAGGCAACCTGCCTCGAGGAGTGGTTCGTGGGTGCCAGTGGCTGGATTCCTTTTCGCTCGGTGGGATTTCCGGAACGCTCTGAGTTGGATTTGCTGGCAGCCGAATCCGGATTGCAAACATCGGTTGTGCCGATGTGGGGGTTCACGCCCTTTAACAGCTACCTCATGACCCTTAAGCGGATGCCATGAAACTTCCCGTCATCGACAAACCCAGAGTCCAGGCAGTTTCAGAAAAACTCTCGCTCCCCTTGCGTCAGGGCCTCCGCCGGACGAGTGGAAACGTCCCGGGTTCCAACGCGGGCTCTTCCATCGATTTTCAGGATCATCGGCCTTACGTGCCGGGAGATGATCCCCGGCACATTGATTGGCAGGCGTATGCGCGAAGCGGCCAATACACCATGAAGCTCTACCGTGAGGAGGTGCGGCCACTTGTGGATGTCGCCGTGGATGCCTCCGCTTCCATGTTTGTGGAAGAAGCCAAAGGGAGACGGGTGCTGGAGCTGATTCACTTTTGCTCGGAATCCGCGTCAAGAGCGGGAGCGGCTCTTCGAGTGTTTTGGGTTGGGAGTTCGGAGGTTTCTGTTTTTGAAGCGGGCGCGGATTCTGTCATTGTTTCGCGCGAAGACGGTCCACCTGCCGCTCAACGTGTCCCTTGGCGCATGGGGTCCTTGCGCGTTTTGATCAGTGATCTGCTGTTTCCGGCGGCCCCCTCGTCCCTTCTCATGCCACTTCTTTCTGCAGGAGGGCGGGTCATTTTGATGATTCCATTTTCTGCCTCCGAAGAGGATCCCGATTGGTTGGGTAACACCGAACTGCTGGATTCTGAAACAGGAGCCAAAGCGGATCATTTTTTCAGAGAAGGGGATTTGTGCCGGTATCGAGACGCGTATCGAAATCATTTTGCCATGTGGCAAACCACGGCAAGGGGACATGGGGTTCCTTTTGCCCGTGTTCCGCCCCAAGGAAACTTGGAGGAAGCCTTGTCCTTCTCTGCCATCAGGGAAGGGGCTGTGGTGCTTGGGTGAGAACCGGCTTAGTCATCCCTTGGATCAGGGCCCTGCCACCGAAAACCCTTCCCCCTCCAAAAACTGGCGCACACGGTCCGGCTGATCACCTTGGATTTCGATCTCACGCCCGGCAAGTGTCCCCCCGCAGCCCAAAGACTTTTTGGCCTTTTTCAGGAGGTTTTCAATCTCAGGTGGGGAAATGTGCGTGGGAATCTGACTGACCACCACCACGGTTTTCCCACCGCGATGAGATTTCTCTCTGCGGATCACGACCCGGTGACGTTTCTCTTTGATGGGTTTGGACTCAGGCGTGGGTGTTGGTGCCACATCAGGAAATACCGATGGCTCCAATGAGGCAAAGGGATTTTGTAAGGGAATCTGCGACCCGGAGACTGGGATTTTTTTACTCAAATCAGAGCAATCTTATAGCGTCCCCGGATGGGAAGCCAAGATCACAAGTGTTTCAGCGATTTTTGCCACCAAGGGTGCAGCCGGTGGGTGGGACGGCTCCAGACTTCGTGGTGAAGCAGGCGAAGGGATTCCGCATCCCAAAGCAGGGCATAACGCTCAGAGGCGTTCAGGGCCTCGGGACCTCTTTCCAGCAGTTGGGTGGTGGTGTCGGCTCGGATATCCTTGGTTTTGCCTCTGGTTGCCTCCCGCTCACGCAGAAGCGCGACATGCAAGGAATGAGCAACAGGATCAATCACGGCTCGCGCCAGCCCGCTATGCGGAAAACTCCCGAATCCTGGCTCTATCTCGTCTGATTGGCCCGCATGCTGAAGCTCCGCAGGACAGGTCTTTGGATCTTCTTCGGGAATGGCAAAAAGGCCGGCTTTGCGTGTGAAATCGCCAAGCCACGGCTGACTCGTCACCCACGCAATCAGTGGTGCGAGCAGCCATCCCGCCAGGATGGGGCTCAGCAGAATGATTTGGACCGGTGACCAAATGATCAGTGCCGAAATTGCAAGGAACCCCACAACCGGCGGAAGCCAGAAAATTTTGTAGGATTCCCACAACCCAAGGCCCTTGTCATCGGATCGGTTTTGATTGCTCCAGTGAATGGTAATGCCCAGCAAATTGGAAATCACAAAGCGGGTGTAATAAAGCATGATCGCCGGGGCGAGCAGCGTCCATGTCAGGGTCTCAATCATCGCGCTGGCCGTGAGTCGAAGGGGTCCGCCAAAAGGTCGTGAACGCGGAAGTGTCGTCAGGAGGGCGAGGATCTTTGGCACAAACAAGAGAGCGAAGGTCGCAATGATGAGAACCTGGACGGCTCCCCCGGAATACGAAAACTCCGAGCCCGGCAGTGCGGACAGCAGAGAAAAGCGATTCTTGAATGCCAGATCCACCACTCCGGTCACCAAAAACAGCAGCCAGAGTGGGGAACTCAGATAAGCCATCACGCCTGTCCAAATGTGGAAGCGATTTGCAAAATCGAAACCCGGCGCAAAGAGGAACCAGAAGTGTTGGAGGTTGCCGAGACACCAGCGCCGGTCGCGGCCAAGGCTATCACTGAGATTCGGGGGCCCTTCTTCGTAGCTTCCCTTTTCCGTGGTTGCAAACCACACATCAAACCCGGCCTTGCGCATGAGGGCGGCCTCCACGGTGTCATGGCTGAAGATATGACGTTTCTTTTCATCGGGGTCGGGGAGTTCCGGCAAATCGCAGTGTTCAATGAATGGGCGGACACGGATGATGGCGTTGTGGCCCCAATAATTTCCGGCAAAGAGGTGCCAATAATTCGAGCCGGCCGCAAAGAGGGGGGCATAAACCTTGGCGGCAAATTGCTGCATGCGCCGGAAGAGGGTCCGCCCAAGGGCGAGTTGCGGCGCGGTTTGAATGATCCCCACCCTCGGGTTTTTCTCCATCATGGCCACCAACCTCCGCATGAGCTGGCCGGTCATGATGCTATCAGCATCCAGCACAATCATGTAGCGGTAGCGGGCTCCCCAGCGTCTGCAAAAATCAGCCACATTGCCGCTCTTGCTATTCCGGGGAACCCGGCGTTTGCGGTAAAAAATGCGGCCAAAAGCATTGAGTTTCCGGCAGAGATCCAACCACGCGATTTCTTCCGCAATCCAATTTTCGGGTCGATTGGAATCGCTCAGAATAAAAAAATCAAAGCCCTCATCGCCGCCAGCCTTTTCCAAACCCTGCCACATGGCCTCGACCCCTCGAAAAACTCTGGCCACATCCTCATTAAAAATCGGCAGGATAATCGCCGTCGGTGCGTTTAAGACTCCGGTTTCCTCATCAATCGTGTGTTCGATTTCAGCACGGTCGCCGCCGCTAAGAAGCACAAGGCACCCGAAGGTGACCAGCCAAAATCCGGTGGCGATTTGTTGAAATAGGAGGGCAAACAACACGAGTTGGACCCACTCCAGAGCGGAGATTCCTTCCGGCAGAAATGACCGCCACAAGAGCCACAACCCAAGACCGGTCGTGGCCAGAATGGCCCCGAAAAAAGACGCCCGCCGGAATCCGACAAAATCCGGTGTTAATTGTTCAGGCTGAATCGCTGGTCTCATGGTAGAAAAAAGTGGTCGTGGATCGCGAGAGCAAGGAAGAAGATGGCTGTCCAGAAAATCACCGCCGTCAGCAGGGGGGCCCACGCAAAACGATGCCATGTTTCCTGAGCAATGCTCTCCATCGGCCCATAGTCCATCTCCCGGTGGGTCATGCTTGAAAAGGCGAGGTCGGGGCCCGTTTGGGCACGCACACTTTCAAACGCCCGACGCAGATCGGCCGGCGGATCACCCGCCAGAAGAACATCACCCCATCGCTGCGAGCCTCCCGTAACCCGCCATGCCAGCAAACCTGCAGCGGTCCGATTCCTGACGCGGTCCGCCGATTCACCCAGGGCTTTTGTGAACCAACCCTCGAGGCTTTCGCCAACCACATCCATCGTTACCTCCGTGGTGGAAAGCCCGAGGTCGGGATTAAACCTCTGCCTGGCATGTTCTATCAATTGAAGGGCGGTGCGATGACGGTGCTCGATTCCGGCGAGATCCATCGATTCAAAAAGCAGCAGAAGCCGCTCAAGAGCTTCATCCCAGGTCTCTTGAGTGTTTATGGCATCCATGTGTAACTCCAGGTTTCTGTGATCGGCTCCCCTTGCCACTTCAAACGACACGTGAATTCATTGGGCTTTTTGGTTTCCGGGGTGCTGGCATAGAAGCTGACACGCCACGAAGAATTAAAATCGTTCCACTCGATTTTTGAGTCCGATATTGTGGCTCCTGTGACGGAAATGACGTCCACCCCGGGGATTTCTCCAGGCTTCAGGCTTTGGAGTGGGCCGCCTGCAAACTCAACAAAAAAATGTCGGTAGTAGGGCTTGTCCTGATCGTCCACACGGGTCGAGATCGCACGGCCCAGCGGCGGCAGGTCTTTGCTTTCTCCAAGCCATCTCAATAAATATTCCAATCGAACCGGCTGAAGAAGTTCAGGAGGTTTTTCCGGCGACCAATAGGCAACCACATTGTCAAAAAATTCGTCTTTTGTCGGCAGCTGGATCAGGTGGACGGCACCGGCATCAAAGCCGGAAATCGGCTGAACCCAGACACCGGGACGTTCATGATATTTGGCCTCAAGATCCTGGTAGTGAGAAAACTCGCGATCGCGTTGCATCAACCCATAACCCCTTGGATTTTCATCACCAAAAACACTGTGTTGTTTTTGTTGGGACCAGGAGAGTGCATGCCAGACCCACTCCCCATTGGAGCGTTCCATCAAGAGCCCATCCGAATCATGAACTTCAGGACGGAAATCCCCGAAGGTGTTGCTCGTGTTTTCTCCATACCAAAACATACTTGTCAAAGGGGCATACCCGACACTCTCCGGGGCCTTCGTAAAAAATAGCGTCGCCTTAACAATCATGTGAGTCTCCGGCCCCGGCCAGACATCAAATTGGTAGGCCCCCAGGACGGATCTCGATTCCATCAACGCAAAAATCGTCATATGATTTGCAAAGGGGTCCGGACGCTTGAGCCAGAACTTGGTGAAAACCGGAAACTCTTCTTTTGCATCGGCCGCGGAAGTGTTGATGGCGAGTCCCCGTGCACTGAGCCCATATTGAAGATTCTTGGCGACGCCCCGAAAATACGATGCTCCCAGAAATGACAGCACTTCATCCAGGACCTCAGGCTTGTTGATCGGATGGTGGATCCGAAAGCCTGCATATCCCACGGTCTGGGGAAGCAGGCCGGTAAGGCGGTTTTTCCCAAAATCAAAAAACTCGGGAGAATACCGGAGCGGCTCAACCCCATTGTCGGCAATTTGGAAAATTTCGACCGCGCGGCCATGCAGGCCTCCTGGATGAAAGAACCTCGCCTGAAAAGGCAACCCCTCTTTGCGCCAGAGGGTCAGCTCGTCCTTCCATCGGATGTCCCGGACCTGATCGTAGTTCAGTTCCCGCAAGGGCAGGGGAAGGGCCGCCACGGCACTCAGGTAACCTTCTTTGGCCATCTCCTCCGCCATGGCCACCACCGAGTCGTAGGTGAATGGCTCGTCATGCCGGTTCGAAATGACGATCACTAATAATAAAACCGTTAAAATCCCAAGCAGAAGATGAGTTTTCATGGATGATGGAGCCGCAAAATACTCACAGTGTGTCCATGTTCCTCACGTGCCGTTGGATCAAAAAATCCTCAGTCTCCAACAGGATCTGCGCAGGAGTGAAAGCGTTCTCAAATGCCGGAAAATACGTGTCGCCCGGGTAATCACGGTGAATTGTTGTGAGAAGAATTTCCTGACAGCGTGGCAGAAGAAGTTCGTAAACCTGCGCCCCACCAATCACAAAGATTTGTTTGTCAGCCGGCGCTGGCGGGATTTCCGTAGGAGAAGGGATTGTCAGAACATCCGGAATCGACGGACCGCGTGACAACACCCAATTGTCACGGCCAGGAAGTGGTCGACCAAGGGACTCGTACGTTGTGCGGCCCATCAGCACCACATGCCCCACGGTTGTTCGTTTAAAAAATTTCAGATCCTCGGAGTGATGCCACGGAATTCCTCCGTTGGCACCAATCACGCGGGAGGGTGTCATGGCAGCGATGGCAATCATTCAGCAAAAAGGTTTCTTGTCATACGGCTATGGGGGCCTTGATGGCCGGGTGGGGGTCATAACCCACCAACTCAAAATCCTCAAAACGGAATCCCTCAATTTCCCGCACATCCGGATTTAGTCGCATCACCGGCAGGGGTCTTGGTTCGCGCTTGAGTTGCTCCCTGGCCTGCTCCAAATGATTCGCATAAAGGTGCAGATCACCAAACGTGTGGATAAAGTCCCCGGGCTTCAACCCGCAAACCTGGGCAATCATCAAGGTCAGCAACGCGTAGGACGCAATATTAAAGGGCACCCCCAGAAACAGGTCCGCGCTGCGCTGGTAAAGCTGACAGCTCAGCTCCCCTTCCTGGACATAAAACTGGAACATGGCATGACACGGAGAAAGCGCCATAAGGTGCAACTCCGCCGGATTCCAGGCTGAGACCACCAACCTCCGGCTGTCAGGGTTTTTGCGAATGTCTTCAATCACCTTTGCAATCTGATCCACCTTCAATCCATCCGGCCCCCGCCAATCCCGCCACTGCGCCCCATAGATGCGGCCAAGGTCACCGGATTCATCCGCCCACTCGTCCCAGATTGTCACCTTCTGCTCATGCAAATACGCCACGTTGGTGTCACCTTTCAAAAACCAAAGAAGCTCGTGAATAATCGACCGCAGATGCAATTTCTTGGTGGTCACCAGCGGAAACGACTCTCGCAAATCAAAACGCTCCTGAGCCCCGAAGACCGAATAGGTGCCTGTGCCCGTGCGGTCAGCCTTGAATTTTCCTTTTTCAAGAACAAGGCGAAGGAGGTCGTGGTATGGCTTCATCGAAACGCCGCATACTGCCGTGAGACCCCGCAATGTGCAATAAGACTGTCCAAGCAACGATGGAATGCCGCTGCAGAAGAGGTTGCAGAGCCTGGGACCGCTGGAATCCTGCGGGCCTACGAAGATTTATCCCTCTCCTTCGGTTGCGGAAACCTCCAAACCCCTTTCAATTCCCAAAGCAACAAATGGGCGGGCAAGGGACTGCCCTGCCCTACCAGCCATGGGGCGCTTCGCGCTTGCGCCAGCAATCCTTATTGGGTAGGGCGGGGCAGTCCCTTGCCCGCCCACTTCGGTTTTGTGGATACGCCACTTCCTGAGATGATAGTTGCACCACCCGTGGAAACATTCGGATTCAAGCAGTTCACTCTCATTTCTGGCCTCACCCTCCCTCTCTACGTTCCGTGTTCCGGGCAAGCGCCCCATTCCTGGTAGAACCCGATTTCTTTTGGACAGCCGGGCGAATTGATCCACCATGGGGTGAATGACCGCAGCCACGGATGATTTTTTTGGAACATCGACTCCCGGAGCCGTTTCTCCAGAAGCACCCCTGGCGGCCCGGATGAGACCGCAAATCTTGGCGGACTATATCGGGCAAGCTCACATCCTTGGGGAGGGGAAACTTCTGCGTCGTGCGATTGAGGCTGACCGGATCTCCTCCATCATTCTTTACGGCCCGCCGGGAACCGGGAAGACCAGTCTCGCCCAGATCATTGCGGCATGCACAGCCAGCCGGTTTGAGCGCCTGAGCGGGGTTGAGAGCAATGTTGCCGACATCCGGCGAGTGGCGGCTGTGGCGGCGAACCGCCTCGCGAATGCGGGAGAAAAGACGATTCTGTTCATCGATGAGATCCATCGATTCAACAAATCTCAACAGGACATTCTCCTGCCGGATGTGGAAAGCGGCGTTCTCCGGTTGATCGGGGCCACGACCCATAACCCCTTCTTCTACGTTAACAGCCCCCTCGTCTCGCGTTCGCAGGTTTTTCAATTAGAGCCTCTCTCGGTGGCCGATTTGCGGGAACTCATCAAACGGACACTTGCTGATTGCGAAAAGGGACTTGGGAAAATGCCCCTCGAAATCGAAGAGGTAGCTGCCGTCCACCTGGCCACCATCAGCGATGGCGATGCGAGGCGCTGTCTAAATGCCCTGGAAATCGCAGCCCTCACCACCTCCGCCAACGACGATGGAAAAATCATCATCACCCTCCCGGTCGCTGAGGAGAGCATCCAACAAAAAGCGGTGGTGTATGATGGCGATGGGGATGCCCATTACGACACGGCCAGTGCCTTCATTAAGAGCATGCGGGGTTGTGACCCCGATGCGTCTCTTTACTGGCTGGCCAAAATGCTGCATGCCGGAGAGGACATCCGGTTTATCACCCGGCGCATGATGATCCTTGCCAGCGAAGATATTGGCATGGCGGATTCCAACGCCCTGCAAGTGGCCGTCGCTGCGCACCAGGCCTCGGAAATTCTGGGCCTGCCGGAAGCCAAACTCGTGTTGGCCCACGCCGTCGTTTACCTCGCAACGGCCCCCAAAAGCAATAGCTGCACGGTGGCCATTGGGGCGGCTTCGGAGGATGTCGCCAGGGGCCGGACGCTTGCCGTTCCCCGTCATTTGAGGGATGGCCATTACGCAGGCTCAAAAACGCTTGGTCACGGCGAAGGCTACAAATACGGCCACGACTTTGAAGGAGGGTTTGTGCCGCAGGCTTATTTGCCCGAAGGACGCACCTACTACACGCCCACCGATCACGGCCTGGAAAAACGAGTCAAAGAGCGCCTCGAGTTCTGGCGTTCCCAAAGAAAATCGGATCAGGAATGAGCTGCGATAAAATGGGCGGAACGCTTGAAGCCAAAGGCCGGACAAAAAATCCCCCATGAAGATTCAGGCAGGGTTCAGGATGTGATGGCGTCCTGGCTCGATGTGGAGTCGGGTTCCGCACCGAAAAAATCAATAACCGCACGGTGAAGTCCCGGCGAAATGACCGGCCAGGCATGTGCGGGCATGTGACTTTGAAGGAGTGTCGTGGCTCGTTCCCATCGGCCGGAATGTCCTGGAAGAATCACCGCATCCCATGCACACCATGTGGCCAGGGTGGGAATAGACCATGGGGACTCATTCAACCGTTTCAGAAAAGCGCTCCCCGGCCTCATTTCGCGGCAGGCAGGCAGGCCCAGTGTGTGGGCTGCGAGAGATCCCCGATGCGGGCAATGCAGAAAGGCGGCCCGCCGCACTGACAAGTCTGCTGCTCCCCGAAGGGCTTCCCGAATAACCAGTCCTCCCATGCTATATCCCACAAGGTTTAATGGCATGGTGATTTGCCCCAATTCCTCACGCAGGCGGGCTCCCTCAACTTCCAAAGACGTGCGGCCGGAATTGTCATACCGCCAGATCTCGCAGGGACCGAGATTGGTTTCCACGCGCTGACGCAACCCCTCCCATCGCCGGTGCGAGCCCCAGATGCCGTCGAGGATATACGTTTTCATACAGTCACATGATGATCTTCGATCAGGTGACGGCAGGCTGCAAGGTCAAGCTTGCCCGTGGCGAGGGTTGGCATGCTTTCGATGCAGATCACATGACGGGGAATCCACAGGTTCGGCACATCCAATTTCCGGCGCAGATCCTCGCGGGTGATTTTGCGGGTGGTTAGCAGAACGAGTTCTTCCCCTTTTTCGCTGCTGGGCCGTCCCAAAACGCAATCTTGAGCCGACGAGGCAGGATCAGGGAACGCACGGACAAGAGCTTCTTCCACCGCCGCATGGGAAACCATTTCACCTCCGATTTTTGAGAATCTTGAAAGTCGGCCTTCCAAAAACAGAAACCCCTCATTGTTCACACGCACGATATCACCGGTGATCAGCCAGCCGTTTTGGAATTTCTCGGGACTTTCGTCATTAAGGTAATGATTGATGATATTCGGGCCACGGAGGGCAAGGATTCCGCAGCAACGGTCTGGAGCTTCTATCCCTGTTTCGGGGTCAAGCAAACGCATGGTCATTCCAGGAAGAAGCCGCCCACTACTGCCCACGGCTGCTCCGCAGTGGTCGGACTGCGCCCCCAAGCCCCGTGGGGGATTTGACATGTTAAAACTGACCACGGGAGAAGCTTCGGTGAGACCATATCCTTCAAACACTTCGCACCCAAACCGGCTGCGGAAAAGTCCGGCTGTTTCGGCGGGTAGGCGCTCTGCTCCTGTGGCAGCCAATCGAAGCGATGAAAAGGCTTCCTTGGGAATCCGTTTGGCATAATTGCGCAGAAAAGTCGGGGTGCTCAGCAAAACCGTTGCTTGTCCTTCGCTGGCGGCTTTGGCCACTGCGCTGCAATCCAGGGGAGACGGAGCTGTGACCAGTTTTTGACCCGCAAGCATCGGCATAAACAGTCCCATCGTGAGCCCGAAGCTGTGAAACAGTGGCAGGGCACTGAGAATCCGATCGCCGGTTTCAAGAAAACCGGTTTCTGCAACCTGGTCGAAATTTGAAAGCACCTGACGATGTGTCAACGCCACACCTTTCGGCAGACCGCTCGTCCCACTCGTGAAAAGCAGTAGGGCCTCTTCATCCCCAACCATCTGCCGCAACCCCTGAGCTAACACCCTGACAGGCAGAAAAAGGCAGGCAAAACCGGACAGCGCACGAGTAAACGGTGAAACGTCTTTCAACTCCCGCTCGATCAAAATCACGTCGTCAGGCCATGGAAAATCCGGGAATTTGGTTCTCACGATCCCTGCGGTGATCACCGTCTGAATATCAGCGAGGTTTAAACAGGACGCCGTTGCCTCCAAAGTGAGGGTGGGGTTGAGGTTCACGGGGATTTTTCCCGCAAAGAGCAGACCGGCGTTGGCCAGTGTGCCCGCGATTCCCGGAGGGAGCAAGATGCCGACCCGGCGCCCGGGAAGTTTTTTCCACCGTTTGGCCAGCGTCCATGCCACCGTCAAAAGTTCAATCCCACGGAGCTTTTTGATCGGCGACGAAGGGTCCATTATCACTGGTTTGAGCGCCTTCGATTTGAGCGCTTGCAGCAATCGCAGCGTGAGTGAGTGGTGGGCCAGGCGTGCTTGAAAGGCCTTGGCTCCAAGATCAAGAATTTGCTCTCTCACCCGCCCGGTGGAAGCCTCAACAGCTTGCAAGGAAGTCGAAAATGACACCGTGGCTTGCCGGCGGAATCCCGTGGGCCATTTGGTGAAGTATCGTCCCCCGGCAAAGGAATAAATCGATCCCCACAATCCATCCAAATGGGCCACCACAACCGGGCACCCGGCGTGACGGGCAATGAGTTCGAACCCGCTTTTTAATTCCATCAAACACCCTGTGCGGGTGAGCTGCCCTTCGGGAAAAATACAAACAATCTCCCCCTGACGCACACAGTCGGAGGCACGACGGATGGCGTCCGTGGCGCGTGTTGGCGAAACCGGGATGGCCCCCGCCAGGCGCAGGATAGCCCCCAGAAGAGGCACCTGGAACAGGCCCTCAAACGAAAGGAACCGGATTGCGCGCGGGCACGCCAGGGAAAGAATCACTGTGTCCACATAGCTCACGTGATTACAAACCAGGAGGACACCACCCGTGGAGGGAATGTTTTTCAGCCCCAGTGTTTTGACGTCATATCGCCAACTGGCCAGCCAGAGAGCAAGCTTGCGGATCAGCCCAAGCAGGCCGGAGGGGATGGCGGACCAGGGAGCACAGGCGTCATGCCTGTGAGTGGCTGATCCATTTGTGGAGAGGGCTTGTTCTAAACGGACGGGACGTCCGTTCCCCCTGGGTTGGTTGAGGCTGACATGTTGCTGCTGTGTGTTCATCAGTGGCAAGAATGCGGCCGGAATATCATTTTACATAATCGATAGTTTGATTAGGTATATTGATTGCATCAATACATGAACATTCATCACCTGGAGCTGTTTTATTACGTGGCACGTTTTGAAGGCATCGTGGCTGCCTGCCGTCAGATGCCTTATGGCGTTCAACAGCCGGCGGTGAGTTCGCAGGTGGCGCGCTTGGAAGCAGATCTTGGGGCCAAACTCTTTGAGAGACGGCCGTTTCGGCTGACCAACTCCGGGCGTGCGTTGTATGATTTTATCAGCCCGTTTTTCGGCCAGCTCGGAGAGATGGAGGATTTGATCCGCGGCAAAGTGTCGCGGGTTGTGCGTTTGGCTGGGCTCACAGAAGTGATGCGCGGGCATGTTCCCGTGCTTCTGGCCGGATTGCGAAAACGTTTCCCCGGTTTGAAAATCACACTGCAAGAAATTGATCAACGCGGGGCCGAGCGTTTGATTGCCCATGGCGAAGCCGATTTGGCCATCACGGTTTTGGAAACCCGGCTGCCACCGGGCTTTCGCTCGCTGACTCTGGCCCGGCTCCCCCTGTGCCTGCTTGTGCCTGCGGAACACCCTTGGAAGAAAGCTGCGGATTTGCTCAAAGCCGGTGCCGCCGGGCACATCCCCTTGATCAGCCTGCCGGCCCACGAAATGTTACCCCACCTGTTTCAGAAGGAGTTGGCCAAACGCGGCATTGTCTGGCGAACTGAATTGGAAACCAGTTCCCAGGATTTGGTGGCTATTTATGTGAGGAATGGGCTGGGGGCCGGTCTCGCCGTGAGAACCCCCGATCTTGAAAATGATCCCTCGGTGAGACTGCTTCCCCTCCCTGGCTTTCCTACGCTTCCCATCGGTGCCTTTTGGCGTGGCAAACCCGGCGAAATCACCCAGGCCTTGATTGAGGGATTGAAAGAGTATTCGCAAAAACTGCTCGGGTGAACCACCGCGGAGCTCCATTCTGTTTGAAAGATTCCCGGGTCGTGATTTAGGGTATGGCCATGCATGCTGTGAGTTTTTATGAGGCCGTTGAAATGACAAAAAAGTGGTCTCAGTTGTTTGATGCCCATGCCTCACCCGAAATCATTTACGGCTTCACCTCAGGAGAAGACTTCGCCATTGTTTTTGGAGAGACTCAGATGATCGGGTTGGCTGGCCTTCAGGCGCATCACCTGCTGAAGGAGCCCTTCTATAACGAGAGTCACCTTTATTATAACCACACCATAGAATCTGACGGGCCTCCCCTCGTGATCACTTCGCAAATGATCTGGGAAACCTGGCGGAAAAAAGCAGATGGGAGCGGAGAGCATTTGATCGCTGACCTCCGTCACCGATGGAGCTTCACCCGGCACCCGAGAGAAGGGCGGCCCCTCTTTCAGCGTCATGAACTCCTTTCCATGGACTACCGCCCCGGCTTTGCCCCCAGCGAATCAGATTCCGAAAACCTCCACCTGGACCCCGATCGCGTTGGTTACAAATAAACGGCCACCGGAAGCAACAGCGAATAATGTTCGCCACCCCGTATAAAATTCTTCTCCCCGAAGTTGCTTGATTGAAAAGAGCGGATAGCAGATATTCCAACCTTGGCGGGCCGTAGCACAGCTTGGTAGTGCGCTTGAATGGGGTTCAAGAGGTCGCAGGTTCGAATCCTGTCGGCCCGACCAATTTAACTCGTTATTAATGAGTTAGTTAAGTAGGAAGAAAAACAGATTAGGGTAATAAGGGCAACCGCCATTGCCTTAAAGTTGCCCTTAAAAATAGCTGGCCGACCAGACACAGCAGCGAAATATCCTTTCGCCGACCAAGTCAATCCGCGCCTAACGAGACAGGCGGAAAACCCCGTGTGCAAAAAAAGCTAAAAAAAGCATTGCACAGAAACGGCCCTGGGAGGCCCGAATTACGGGGTGTCCGCTGTTGTTATGATTCCCTGAAAAGTTGGAAATATCGAGTTTGGCATGTTTTTCGACAGTCTCAACGGCGCGCAGCAATCACGCGAGCATTTCGCGGACCCGACGCGGCAGGGCCGCAACCACCAATTCATACGAATGCCGGACAAGCTCCGTCACCAGTGCGCCGCGCAGACGTCCGTCCAAATCGAGAGTGTTCCAGTGGCGCTTGTTCATGTGCCAGCCCGGCGTGATCGCCTCGTGGACATCCCGCAGGTCAAGTGCCCGGTCAGGGTCGCACTTGAGGTTCATCGTCGGCGGCACCGAGTCGTAGTCCACCAAGGCGAACATCTTCCCCATGACCTTGTAAACGACAACCTCCGGACCGAGAGGCTCCTCCTCGGTCACGCCGGGGAAGCTGAGCAAAAGCTCGCGGAGTTGCTCCATGTGCATCCCCGGGATCTGAACTCAAGCTTGGCTCTCAGGTCAAGTACGTGGTAAAGCAGCGAATCGACAACAGGACGGTTGCGGTTCTGCGGATCAACGGTATCACCAATTCACTGTAGTGGATTTCACGGCCGATTCTCCTTCGGGGCATTTCATTCAAGAGCCTAAACGGAGGTATCCGGTGTCGGTCTATAACAATCGCCAAGCCTCCTGCACAGATCGACAGGGAGGCGGGCAACTGCCAGATCCCCGGCCATGGTGGCACAGCATTACGCCGGGGGATAGACGAAGATCAGCGTTTTTCGGCATTTTCAAGTCGGGAGAGGCGCCGCTCTTCACGAGGACCTCTCCCGCTTCGAGGCAGACCCCCACTTTTCTCCAACGCCCGGGCTAGAAATCGCTACCCCCCTCGCTTGCTAGGAGAGCACCAATCGCCAAGGGGGTCATGGCGGAAGGTGGCGTTTTTCGCCTTTCGGCAAAAGCCGGTGTTTAGCTTGCGCTAAATAGTTCCTCGTAAGTCGTTGATAATCGACGACTGTCAGAAGTGAACGATGGCCTTTTTTACACCAATCGGCTTAGACCCCCCTGAGGCCGATTGGTTTTTTACTCTCTTTTTCGAGCCCTTTTCTGGCCTCGACCAGTTGATTCATGGTTTTTGGGCTCACCCTGGGCCAGCGTCCCATCTTGTGTTCGACCATTCTTTAACTTCGCACCAATGGCAGTATCACGGCTTTGGAGTTTCTATGGGGTGATTCCAGGACTTTCAGGAGCTGTGGAGGGCAATGTTGTTGCACGCGATTACACTGGCAGGAAGTGAAACGAAGTGGGGTTCCGGGTTATAGATCTTTGAGACGGACGAATGTCTCTCTCACCAAATCACAACCGGAAAGGAAGCACATGCCCCGCAAGGGATATTACTCACCGCCGCTGCGGAGGGATTTGGTCAAACGTCTGTATTTCGCAGCCAAGGGTCTGCGGGTTCCCATGACGGTCCTCAACGACCGACTCATGGAAGAATCGCTTTCCCGTATCTGCGAAACACCGTCGAAGATCATTGCCCTCCGCAGCGCAACCAACCAGGCCTCGACCGACGTCGCTGCCTGAAACCATTAACCTGCGCAGAACAGCCCGGCCATCACGGTCGGGCTTTTTTGTGCCCAAAACGAAAGGAAAACCATGGCACTCAAACTCATTGCCAATTACTCGAAGCGCCTCGGCTTGCCGGGGTATTCGAGCCACCAGTTCTCTGTCAGCGTCGAGACCGAGATCACCAACATCAACGACGTGGCCGGCGAAAGCACCCGGCTTTACCAGACGCTCCAGCAAAGCGTTGACGAGCAGATCCAGCACACCGGCTTCGTCCCGGATGAGGGATATGGGATCAGCGAGCAAACTCGCAATGTCCGCAACAGGCACACCGCCCCGCCAAACGGTAACGGCCACACCAATACCCAGCCCAACGGCGATGCCTGGGCCTGCTCGGAAAAGCAGCAGGAACTCATCCTCAAACTCGTGGACGAGCACCACCTCGACAAGGGGCAGGTGGATGAAACCAGCCGGGAAATGTTCGGTGTCGGGGTTAAGGAGCTCAACAAGCTTCAGGCCAGCGGTCTCATTGACCGCATCCTCGAGGACCACGGCGGCCGTAAGCCCGCCCGCTCCCGTGGACGCACGGCCCCACCACGCCGGGTCTATCAGAACGGAGGTGCCCGGTGATTGCCCTCGCACCTCCAGCAAGGGAGCCAGAGATCCCAGCAGATGACCTCACCAGTGTGGTTTCTGCTTCCCGTCTCAACTGCTTCCACTCCTGCCGGCTGAAGTTCTACTTCCGGTATGTGCTGGCGATAGTTAAGCCAGCCACTGCCGCGCTCTTCGTGGGCAAGGCCGTCCATGCCGCGCTTCAGCAATGGAGCACGGCACGCTGGCGGGGGCAGGAGCATGGTGCCCCGGCTCTGCGTGAGGGATTCCTCATGAACTGGATCACCGAACAGGAAGAGTCGCCGGTTTCATGGGAGGCCGACGAAGACGATCAGCAGGAAAAAGCTTGGGGGCTCGTGGAAATGTATCTGCGGGACACCCCAATCCCGGCCGAGGAAAAGCCTGAAGCCGTGGAGGTTCGTGTCGAAGCCGATCTGGCCCAGCATGGACTGCCCACCCTGCTTGGCATCATCGACCTTGTTCGTCCAGGCGGGAGGATTGTGGATTTCAAAACATCCGCTGCCACCCCGCAAGCTGAGCAAGTCCTCCACCGGAACGAAACCCAACTCACCGCCTACGGCCTCCTTTACCGGGAAGCCACAGGCAAGCAGGAGTCGGGATTTGAACTCCATCACTTGGTAAAAACCAAAGTGCCCAAGCTCGTCGTGAGCGAATCCCCGGCAACCACCGAGGCTCAATTCACAAAACTCTTCCGTTTGATCGAGTCCTTCGTGGACGGAGTCGAGCGGGAGGACTATGTCCCATCGCCGGGGTTACAGTGCACGGCCTGCGAGTTCTTCAACGAATGCAGGTCATGGAAGGGAGTGGCATGAATCAGAGCACCAAATTCTCTCTCGCCGTCCTCATGGTGGGAGTGGTCTTCCTGACCGGCTGTGGGGGAGGAGGAGTTCCCATCCCCGTTGACCTCAGTCCGGTTGGCGGAGGCCTGACCTTCCTTGGTCTGGCCCTCGTCTTGTCGGCAATCATCGGCCTCTTCAGCGGAGGCAACAAATAGCCATGAGAACTCTCTTCGACATCGGGGCGGTTCTGATCCCGCTCATCTTCGTGCTCCTGTGCCTTCGAGTCGTCATCGCCTCGATTGGCCCCGTGCTCCTGCCCTTGGCGGCTCTGGCGTTCATCGCCTTTGTCGTCTGGCTTTGGATCAATAAAGGCCGCTAACCAACATCAACTAGGCCGGGGGCACGTCGCGCTCCCGGCCTTTTTCATTTCAACAACAAAACCTATGCACACAACACTTCATTACATCGACCAGCGATCCAACAAAGTTTACCGGATCGCTATCGAGCCTCAGGGCGACCTCTACGTCGTCAACTTCGCTTACGGGCGTAGCGGCACCACGCTCAACACCGGAACCAAAACCGCCTGCCCGGTGTATTTCGAAGCAGCGCAGAAAATCTACGACCGCGTCGTCAAAGAGAAATTGGCCAAGGGATACATCCTCGCCGCCGACAGCCAGACCTACGTCACTGGCAGCCGGAAGGTGACGGACATCCGTCCCCAGCTCCTCAATGCCGTCGAGGACCCGGGAGCACTGCTCGCGGACAACGCGTTCTACCTCCAGCCCAAGCACGACGGCAAACGGCTGCTCATCCACAAGCAGGGGTTTGAGATCACCGGTATCAATCGCCGGGGAATTGAATGCGGGTTTCCGGAATCCATCCGGGTAGGCGCAGCCGCTCTGCCCCACAACTTCCTACTTGATGGCGAGGCCGTGGGTGACACCTTCCACGTCTTCGACCTCCTAGAGGTGGAGTTCACCGACCTGCGGGCCATCCCTTATCGGGACCGGCTCGTGAGACTGCTGAACTTGCTCGCGAATGAACCGCAGAGCGCGATCCAGTGGGTGGCAACCATGAGTGGCCGCGAGTCCAAGACCCGAGTCTTTGATCAACTCCGGGAGGACAATGCCGAAGGGGTTGTCTTCAAAAAAATCACAGCCCCTTGTTCGCAGGGACGACCAAACTCTGGTGGCGACCAGTTCAAATACAAATTCGTCGAGACCGCCTCGGTGATCGTCAACGCGATCAACGCGAAGCGGAGTGTGGCCATTGCTGTCTGGGAACACGCAAAGCTTGTCCCTTGTGGCAACGTCACTATCCCGGTGGACCAGGTCATCCCGCAGGTCGGGGATATCGTGGAGGTCCGCTACCTCTACGCAATGCCGGGCAGCGGCTGCCTGTTTCAACCCGTGTATCTTGGATTACGGGACGACATCATGGCCGCCGAATGCACCCGGGATCAACTCAAGTTTCGCAGGGAACCAGAGCAGGAGGCGGCATGAAACTGGAAGTCAAATTCGAGGGAGGCCGCGCCCGAAAACAAGCGGCTGCTGTGCCTCCCTTTGGCCCGGCGTTCGATCCTGAGATCATCGCGAAAACCGAAACCCTGGAAATCCACGGTTCCGACTTCAAAGACCCCGGAGCCGATTACTGCGAATTCCGGGCCTTCGATGCCGAGGGCACACTCATCGCGACAAAACGCATGGAGGGCTACTAACCATGGCCATCCTCGCAAAATCAGGCGTCACTTCGGAGATGTCATTCCGTTGCTGCGACTGCGGCGACACGATCACCGGTCAGCAGGTGATCGATGGGGAATTCCTCTACATCGTCAAAGCCAACCGGGAGATCCCCGAGGCATCGGTCTTCCGGTGCGAGTGCTGTCATGACGAATGGGAGGAACGCAACGAATGACACCCCTCCCGGACCATCGGGATTTTCAACAGGTGCCGGGATGGCTCCCCGGCTCGGAACCCAACACAACCATGCATCTTGATACCAACCGCATTTACCTCTGCACCGATGCCACCAACGCAGCGGTTCACCTGCTCTTACCCAAAACACTCAACTTCGAGGTGATCGAGCTCCGGCTTGATAACCCCGATCCCAGTTCGACGGAGGCAGCCGGGCCGCACTTCGCAGGAACCGTAACAACCGTATGGTCAACAGCTCCTTGAAAATGCTCCTCTTCCACCCGCTTTCTGACATTTTTGAGAAATTCTGTGGCCAACTCAACCGGCTTAAACACATGTCCATTCAAGACATGGGTTCGGTTTGTCTTACCCAAGTCGCGTTTTACCCGGCGGAGATATCCCCCTTGATCGTAGGCGAGTTGATCATCAGCATCCTCACCGAAAAGAAATTGCCGATCTGAATCCACATGAATTGTTGTTGGAATTTTATCTCCATCGCGACCGAGAAACACAAGTTGCGGCTTCCCTTCTTGGTCCACGGATGCAACGAGGGTTTTGGTCGTTCCAAAGTCAATGCCTATTGTGTTTTTCATAAAAATCCATGCTTATGCCTGGGAGAGATTCCTATGAATCTCTTCAAGTCGTTTGACGATATGTTCAAAAAATGGCTTTTCCCGGTTCCTGCATAGATTTTCCATGGCGCGGTAATTGTTAATTAAACCATCGATTTCACTTATTTTCGGGATTTTCCCACGCCCCAAATCACTTCGTCGTTGAACTCCGGCCAAGTGGTTGCAAATGGCCTTGATGGTTTCCTTGTCGTTTGAAGCAAATAGTTCTGAGCTCTCATCGACTTTCTGGCAAACTTGTAGATCCATCTGTGAGAGCTCAAGCTCCTCTCGATGCTTCTGCCATTGACGGTCCAACTCGACAGCAGTGTTTTGAAGTCTAGATGATTTGGCCCGACGCTTCGTTCCTGTGTTCAGCAACCATTGGTGCAAACCAGCATCGTGCTCTTTTATTATCTTTGCGGCCCGGTCAGCAGATTCAGCATCACGAAAGCCAGAGTTGGCCTCTTCGTTGAGTCTCCGCAGCGCAGGCTCGATGACTGATGCAACTCGCTGAAGTGTCTGACACTGCTTAATGATAGACGCCTTTGAAAAGAATTTCGTTTGTAGGAACTCTTCGAAGGCGCGAATTCCGCTTTCCTCAAGGCAGGTAAGTCTGGCCTGCTCAGAATCTACCACCGCATCCCGTATTAATATGCGAACGAGCAAACGGAAGCTGGCCCACGGCATCGGATGCAGCTGACGAACTGACTGTCTGGCTGGGTTCTCGGACCACCAATCGTCTTTTTCCAGTGCCTCCTCAATGTTTTGAGATTGATCACAAATTACGGACACAAGGTCTTCAAAAAACTGATTTGGTGCGCACTGTGCGGCCAAAGCAAGAGGACCGCTCACCGGGAGAACATCTGCGACCATTCCCCTTAAATCGCCAAGCAATCTAGCGGACTTTTCAGAAGCACGCAGCTTCGGATTATCCACTTTTAATGCATCCCATTTATGGAGGACGGCCACACTGTTGTAGGGATCAGAATTGGGCAGTCGCCCTGATGAAAAAATCTTCAAGGTCTCCTCATCGCTTTCTCTTCCAACCGGTGGAACCACATAAACAATGGCATCTGCTTTGCCGCCTTCGGCAATAGATTCCGCGATTGTCTCTGGATTGAGAAATTCCCTGGTTATTTCATGTTCTTCGACAGCACTGCCAGTTCCTGGAGTATCGACAATCTGCGTCTCAAATAACTTCGGAGAATCGGAAAACAGACGGAGGAAGGAGGTTTCTTTTGTGCGCTCCAGAACTTCCGGGCTTTTGCCAGTCCATTTTTGAAGGTCTGCCAGAGGAAACGGCTCTGCCCGCCCATCCCGCCACTGGACCACAAATTGCTGTGTCTGCGCTCCTTCGCCAAAGCAAATGCGATTGAGTGTGGCAGTAGCCTCCTCGACGCCACATATGGCCAGCGGGCGTCCAATCAAGGCATTTATGAGGGTGGACTTTCCTGCTTTCATCCGCCCGACCACAGCCAAGTTGAATGGCTGAATAGCAGATTCAGCAATCTGGAGCAGGTTTGCAGAGACGTGTCTGTATCCCTCGTAATGAGAGAATTCCTCTGATGCCTCCTTCAAAAAATCATTCAGTCCCAATGCTGCCATGGAATTACTTCAGACTCTTGTCCAACCCTTTAAGTTCCCGAAGGAGACTGGTGACTTTAGACTCAAGGTTCTCCACGTCCCTTTTGGATTTGTTAATCTCCTGCGCCGTGGCTTGGGAGCGGGTTTTTAGTTTTAAGCGCGCATCTGCCAATTCTGCCATCGACACCTTCACCATTTCAGCAATGACATCTTCCGATTTTACTCGCAGGGCATTGAATGTTTTATTAAATCCAGACTGAACCTGCGCCAAAATTCCCGAGAGGTCTTTTTCAATGTATGCGTGAACACTTTGCCTGGCGGCAGAAGCTTCTTTGACGCGCACAATCTCCGTCGCTTGTACTCCTCCCCAAGCACCGGCCAACAGCATTCCGACGGTGCTACCAATTATCGTGCCGACCACTGGCACGACCGAACCAATGATCCCTCCTGCAACAGATGCGATGGTTACCCCTGCTATGCCGCCGTAGAGTCCATTTCTTACCTTTTCAAAAAGGCGAGACTCATTTCCCCGGGCAACCAGCTCACGCAACTGAGCCTCTGCAAAGTGAATTTCAGTCTGTTCCCGACTTGCATCTACCAATGCCAGTTGCGAAGGGTTCATACTCACGCCTGCTTTAACTGCGAGGTTTTCCAACAGAATCACAAACCGTTTGTCGAGATCGTTACTAATCTCAAGCATCAATTCAGAGGCCTGAGACCTGGCCTCATCTGCCAATGGTTGAGCAAGTTGATAGATCTCCTCGGGTTGTGCATCTTTTGTATGAGCAAGGAAATCACCGATTTTTTCGGAGATTTCTCCGCCAGGGCGCAGTTTGTCACTTAGTCGAGAGGAAATGTCTGATTGAATAGCAAAAACCTGAGTTTGAAAATCCTTGATCAGTTGAGGACGGATATTGTTGTTCCATTCGGTTATCCTCGCCTCTGTAGCGTTGATTTCCTCGGTGAGCTTTCCTTGCTTTTCCGAAGTGTCTGCCTCGAGGACAGCACGCATCTGTTCAGCAAGGCCACGGATCTCCCCAAGTTTTGCCCACGCTCTGCGAACTCCTGTGGTTGCAATATTCCGATCTCGGGCCGGTTTTAGGGAATTATTCAGATATGCCATCAGGGGAGCAAACCCACTGGCTTCAAGATATTTCATGTTCTTGGTCGAATCACCCTTCAACTTGAGTTCGGAATCAACGACAAAATACCGAATCTCATCCTTTGGGAACCCCCCTTTCCCCGTCAAGATCGCGATATTATTCTCCATTCTACACTTTCGAGCATCACCGTCTGCATCTGCGCCTTTTGTCTGAACAAAGTAAATAAGAGGAGTGATCGCCCGAAGTTCCTTCAGAAAGCTGATTTCGTCCGCACCGATTGGTGATTCCATGCTGTCAGTTATAAAAAACACGGCATCCGCTTTGGGGGCGTATCGAAAAGTTATTTGGCGGTGCTTTTTGAAAAGGCCACCAACTCCAGGAGTATCCACAAGGACCAAGCCGTCTTTCAGAACCTGCGATGGGGCTGAGACGCCGATAAAATCGACCTTTTTCTCATTGCTGGGATTACCATCTTCGGTCCCGTAGGCGGAGAGTTCCTCCGTAGAAATCTCAAGTTTTTCCTTGTCTGCTTCAGGCAGGAAAAAAACAGAATATTGCTGTGACATCCCATAATGGATTTTGAAAATAGTTGAGGTGGCGACATCGTCGTGCACGGGCACAAGGCCTTTGATTCCACAGAGGGCATTGATAAACGAGGACTTTCCTTTCTTGACTTCACCCATCACGACAACACGAAACAAACCAAGTGCCACCGGGGTAATATTTGCAAAATATTCCTCGTCTTTTTTTCGCCCCTCGATTTGGGTCTCAAGCAGACCCACTCGGGTCATCAAATTGGCCACGGATTCCAGACTTGGCTGCGATTGCGGTGCTTCCTTCATGTTTTTTTAAATGTTAGAAAGCACACTGTCCCAATCCGTGTTGGTTACGAGCGAATCCACAAACCGACCCGCTGAGATTGCGGAGATTGGATCAAGACCCATCACCAATCCAGCGGTTGTTGCTCCCCAACCCAGAAACTGGCCAATATCAATATTTGGTGGCCCCCCACCGTTTGGTGCAATCGAGGTGGCAACGTAATTGAAATCACTGTTTTCCCATGCGTCCATGAAGCGGTCCAAAGGATAGGAATGTCCGGCCCCATCGGGTGCCCCCGAATCATTAATGATTACCTTCGGGTTATCAATGTCGCTCAAATCAAGCCCTGTCACGACAACTGCATGGTCCGCCGGTTGAAAGGTCGAATTATCAAAGCCAAACTCTTGAATGACCCAATTCCAAAAGTCAGAGAGTGGTCCTTGATCCCAAAGTTGGTCGCTATTAAGCCCCACAATGACTCGATGCCCCTGCTGGAGCTCACTTGCAAGCTGTTCTATCGAGGCGTTATCCACTGAGTGAACTGGCACACCGTAGGCTTGTAGTAGATTGCCGACATCATCTGGCATTGTTCCTGTGCCAGGCTGATACCAGCCATTTGAGGCAGCCACATAGGTGGCTTCATCTTGTGAAATCGGGTCATCCAAAAACTGGTTTAGTATGCTAGTTTGTGCCACAATGGCACACGTGTCATTGCTGTTCTGGGGTTCCCAGAATTGTGTCTGGTTGTCAGGGTCTCCGATGTAAAAGTCCATATAGGTGTTAAGTGGTGGTTGTTGGATTGGAGTTTGATTTCGAAATAACGACTTCTTGTTTGCGAACAATTCGGCCATTCATGGCAAGTCCTGATCTGCGTGAGAATAAAATGGTGGACACAGGTGATTGCCCTAGCGCCACCTCAACTGGTCGCTGACGTTGTGGATTCCAATCTGTGTCTTGGATGATCTCCCCACCTGATAGAGTGATGATGTCGGACAGTCGCGATTCGACAATGCAAAGCGATTCGGAATCCCCGGGCTTGCTTTCCTTCAATAAAGCAATCTCGTCAATAAGGTCCACAAGGTTCAGAATGTGTTGATCAACCGCTGTTGAATTTGGTTTTGGAGGGGGAGTGAGTGAAACATTGGCTTTCTCCGATTCTGCATTGCCGGAAATATTTTCGGAGTATGGCCTTGTTGGAGGGAAGAATGCAGAAGTTGGTCATTGGGCTGAGTCACTTCCTTCGGGCACTTCGATCGCCTTGTGGCCAAGCATCCATTTCCTCAACGAATGGATTGCTCTTTTGAGAATTGGTAGGACCCGGCTCACTCGATTCTTGCGCCTTTCATAATCCGTTTTTCCACGTTTTTTACGATCCGCCGGAATTCCGGCTGCTTCTCCACAATCTCGTTTTGCCGGTAGGCGGCAGCGAGTTCTTGGGTAATTTCCGCCTCCTCGCGGGGTGAGAGCTTTTCGTCCGGGTTCTTAAAAAGAGGATTTTTCATACTCCTCTTCGTATTCGGGGGTTGAAGCGATTTCTCTCAGGCGAAGCATCACTTTGTAGATCGTATTGTCGATGACGCCCCTGTGGACACCGAGTTCGGTGGCTGCAGCCTCCGGCGCGATCCCTTTCAATTTGACCATTTCGAAAATCTCGAACTGCCGGAGCGGTATTTGTTCGCGGAGATCTTCAATCAGGGTGGCCAGGAGGGCCTGCTGGAATGACAATTCCTCTTCCGGGGATTCGGACGGGAGGGATTCGAGCAATTCCTCCCGGTCGGCAAGAGAATCGTGGTCAAGCGGTTTTTCCTTCCGGAGCATGTCCACGATCCGAGCGTTTGTGAGGACTCGCAAATAGGTGCGGAGGCGCCCTCGCTCTGGCTCAAAGCGGTCGCGTTTGAAGAAATCAATGACCACCGTGGCGACAACATCCTCGATTGCCTCCTGCGGCGGAAAGGCGTTGCCGGTATGGTGGCGGTAGATGCCGGATGCCATTGCCATGAGCGGGCCGTGGTAGAGCTCCAGGAACCGCTTCCAAGACACCTGCCACCCGGCATGGTCGCCATCATCTCGCAAACGCGAAAGAAGGCTCAACGATGTGTCCGGGAGAGGCATTTCCAGGAAGGGATTTTTTTATAGGTATCGGGTTTCTGTTGCGGAGGGAACTATCTTCTTTTTCCACACATCGACCTGAATACACCAGTCAGTATGGCGAGGTAAAGCCTCGTGTTTCCGCTTTTGCGTTTTCGCGACGATGACTGGTATGCCATCGAAAAAGCCAACCCCATGCCGATTGCGGACACGCTTCGGGCGAAATGTTTCCGCGCTACGGGTCGGCGCGGCAATCACCCAGGAGCAAATGGCCGAAAGAACGGGTCTGAGTACTCGGTATTGGCAGAGCCTTGAGGCCGGTGAGTATTTTCCTCCTCTAGCTACTCTGGCTCGGATAAGAGCCACCCTGAAGTGCACTTGGGAAGATTTCTTCAAGGGATGCGATTGATTGGTCTGGAAATCAAGATGTGCACCATGAGGCTTACCGGCTCATTGCCAACTATCCAGACTCCTTAGTTTGAGGCGATTGCGTATTACCGATGTTCATGCGTTACTACCGTGGGGCTGGCCATTGACCACTTCCCTTACAACGAAGGCAAGAGTTGTTGCCAATCCAACCGGTTCCTTTGCAAGAGGTGCATTTCATGGCCGCATAGGCTGCTGCAGTGATGGCGGCGAATACGAGGGCAGTGATGATAAGGTTTTTCATGTGATGTGTGGTAGTGAAGTTGACTCTGGCTGATTCTGCCTTGTCATAGACGCTCGTGGCTCCATGCCGGAAGCGGGGCGGTTGACCCAAAAATGGGAATCACGGCCCCCTGCACGAAAGTCGAAAGCTCAGGCTGGAATCCTGCGAGATGGTGATCGTTCACAACACGGATTCGTGGAGATCTTGAAAATCTCTCGGGATATTTTCTTTACGGGATCAATTCGTAAACTTTTTCGTTGAATGCCCTGAGCGCCTTTGTGATCTCTAAATCGGTATTGTAACCATCAATGTCCAATTCGGCGTCTGAGGAAGACTGCTTTGCAAGACTCTTCTCAAACAGATTCTTCTCAAACAGGGAAAGGGCCTGGGTGACCCTTTCCGCCTGCTCGACTCGAAACTTCTGCGCAGCTACCGCTGCCTGGTCTAGTTGCCCGATCTTGTCGTCAATCAGGGGAACCATTTCCCACTGGTAGGTGACTCTTTCATCGGTTGTTTTTGGAAGGGAACGGATTTTTTCTTCGATGGTGTCGATTGGATTTCTTGCCTGGGCTATCTCGTCGTCCGTGGGGCTGCGAGGAATCAAGCGAAGCCCTTTTTCCAGTTCTTTCTGGATCTCGTGCAATCGCCCGGGAACCAATGTGCTTGGGGAAGATGAGTCCTCCGCAAGCTTCTGTAGTGAGTAAACAGCAGCGTCCACAGGCTTCGACAACAGCTCAGGTGAGCCGACGAGTATTTTTCTCGCGGCATCCAATGCCTCATCAAGGCGATGCAAATCCTTGCGATAGAGCGCAGGGATTTTCGTGCTTTCACTGAGGGGTGCCGTTGGAGGAGGAGTACCCGAATCGACAGCGGGCATGTCAGGAACTGCCGGGGGAGGCATTTCTTGTAAGAGCCCGCGTTTAAAAAGAAATTGCGCGTAATCAGGAAACTCTTGTGCAAAACCGACTCGGAGTTTTTCTGCGAGGCCAGCTCGTGCTGGGTCATCGTCGAGGGTGGAGGCCGCAAGGATATCTTCCTCGGCACCCTCGAAATTTCCCTGCCGCAGCCGGAGCCTTGCCCGGGCCACGTAGTGGAGGGTGATTGGCGATGCCTGTTCGATGATGAGAGAAACCTCTGCTTCTGCCCCTGAAAGGTCGTCCAAGGCGTCCCAGAGTTTCATTCGCTCGCCGAAGCTCGCCAGATCGAGCCGCTTACCGAGCAGCCCTCGCCGCAACTCCGCATGCGCTTCCTCATGTCGGTCAAGATGATACAAACACCTCGCCCTGATGGTCGAATAATACGGGATCGTGTTTGAGACGGGGTAGGCGGTATTCAGCTGCTTGAGCATCTCCAACGACGCTTGGTAGTTTTTTTCGTCAAAGTAGATAGCAGCCAAGGAGGCAAGCGTTCTGTAATCTGCCAGTTCTTTGTCAGTCAGACCGCCGGGATTGCTGGGGTCGGACTTTTGAGCGGCGGTGGGGGGAGCAAGCGGAGGTTTCTGGTTATCTGGCGAATGCCTCAGTGCCGCCACGATGGCACCAATCAGAATCAATCCAACAAGACCCGCCAGCAACAGACGGCCGCGATATCTGGAAGTCCCGCGTGAATTCTCTGGAGCAGCACTGCCATCCAACGCTTTGGCCATGGCATCGAAGGTGACGAACCGCTCGGCTGGCCGCTCGTCAACAGCTCGGCGGATGATGCGGTGAATTCGCTGCCATTCCTGTTTTTCAGAAGCCGAGAGAGAGCCTTCGCCCTGTGGCGGCCACCGGAAAGCTACCCTCCCCATTTTGTCTGGTGGGTTCCCGGTCAGCAGGGAATAGAGCGTCGTTGCCGCCCCAAACATATCCGGGTGACCGCCACTCTCCACAAACCAACTTGGAGCAGAATATCCGGGCGTCCCTCGCCGGGTGATCTGGTGAGAATCCTCCCCCAGAAGGCTGATATCCCCAAGGCAGGGTGTGCCATTCAGGAAGAGAATATTGTCCGGTTTCACATCCCTGTGGACGAGGCCGGCGTCAGAGAGAAGTTGGAGCGCTTGGAGAATCGGGGCAATGAATTCCTTGATTTCCTCGCTGGTAAACCATGAAAACGCAGACCGTCTGCTTTCGATGGCGGCTGCCATTGTCGACGGGCACCAGGTCAGATTCCTCGGATCGTCAGCCCCAAACCCATCAGCCAGCGGCATGATATAGAACAGCCCGCCGGGCCTGCGGTTCACATGCTCAATGGGCATGATCGATGGTGAGCGGAGCTGTCCAGCAGCCGTGCGGTATCGGCAGAGTGCGTCGAACTCCTTCTCTACCCGCCCCGGATCAACTGCCGGGATAAACTTCAAAGCCCGGAAGTCGCCCATTGCCTCCGACTGACAGAGCCAGACCTCCCCGAACCCACCGGAGCCGATCAGGCGGATTACGCGATAGCCGTCGAGGGATTCACCGGGTTGGAGCATTCACCGTTTGTATCCCGCCCCGCCCAGTCCTGCCAAGACTCCGCAAAGTATTTGCCGTAAAAATCCCGGAAAATGACCAATGCCAAAATTGGCCTACCACCCTCACAAGCCCTCCCCGATTCAGCTCAATACACCAGCGGAATGAACCGGTGCGTGCGAGTCTCGTATTCCAGATAGCCTGGGAATCTTTGGCGAAGCAATGCTTCCTCCCGGCAGGATTTTGCGTGGAAGAAAGGGATCAACGCGGCAGCTACCACTGCTGCAGGCCAGCTCATCCAAATCAGTGCCCATCCGAATCCAGCCAGAATCACGGCCGTGTAAAGAGGATGCCGGATCTTTGAGTAGATCCCATGCTGAACCAGTTCACCGTTAATGCTTGGCTTGGGGAATGGGGTGAGGTTTCGTCCGAGAGCGGTTGCCCCGGCCAAGGCAACGATCCCCGCCAGCAAAAGAACCAGTGCTCCGACCCACTTCAAGGCGACCGGTCCACTGCCCGGATACAGGTAGGCAAGGATGATCAAGACAGCAAAAAGCAGGAACTGCCCGGCAACCCACATCCCCCCACGCTCCAGGAATGCTTTCATCACATGGGCCGATGACCGGCTACCGCATCCACCGGGTCCATATCCGAGGTTGAGGGTCCGGTTTCCGGAAAAGGTTTCGTAACAACTTGTAGAGAGATTTCATGCCAAAAGGTTCGCCTCTCCGTGGGCAGGTAGCAAGCGAAGGAAAATGATGGAGTTGCTGTTCTGTTAAAACCTCATGGCTGGCCGCCCATCTGCCAGGCCTTGATCGCCTCAACCGGGTGGATGAGCATAATGATGTTGAGGGTGAGGTTGTCCCGCACCCACAGTGCACAGCCAACCTCCATCGCGACAAAAAGCATCACGCTCGCCCAGACCGGGAGCCTCCACGCCAAAAGGAACCCAAAGCTCATCATCAGAATATCGCTCACGGAATTGAAGATGCTGTCGCCCGAATACCCGAGGGCCATTGTTGCCTCGCGGTAGCGGTTGATGATGATCGGCGAGTTTTCGAGGATTTCCCATCCTGCCTCCACCAGCACGGCAATCAGGAATCGAACCCGGATCGGCAGGCGCCGCGCCACGAGCCAAAGCAGACAGAAAAATAGAAGTCCATGGCCAATATGTGAGAATGAGTAGGCATCTGCAAAGCGCTGGGAACATTCGTTGCTCCAAATGCTGCCTTCCCAGAGGCCTGGCTTGCCGTCAGGTCCAAAAACCGAACGCCCTAGCCACCACTCGAAACCGGCCGTGAGAACAAGGACCGCCACAAAGGCGCAAATGATCGCGGAACGGCTGTTCCATTCTTTTCTCATATCGCGGCCCAATCAATCGTGATTGCAGGCAGGCGATCCACCGGGGAAAACGAGGCCTTCGCGGAACTGGACCTTATCCCTCTCGCCAAGGAAGGTTAGCAGTTCTGGAAGGGACATGTTCTCAGCCGAGCAGGTGAAGAACCTTGCCCCGGTGCCGAATTCGCCGGCCACGATGTCTGTCAGCGTTGCGGCAGCAATGCCCTCCGGGTATTTGGAGACAAGTTCGATGATTTCATGTCCGTGAATCTGTTCTGTGGTCATGCCGAAAGCCTACCTCTGGGTCCGTAGCGCGGGACAGAAGCAAATATTCGTGGTCTGGGGGCTTTACGTGTATAGCAAGCAGCATCTCCAGGTTTGTGTCTGGAGGACGCCGAACTAGATCACGCTACAGCTCTGAGCACCGGGTAGGAAGGCTGAGAAAGGTGGAGCATACCTACCCTAGGCGAAGTTATACTGACTACCCAAAATGACCCGTCTTCCACCGTTCCTGGCAGGGGGCTTCAGATTGAGATTGAGGATGCCTTCTTTTGGGGTGAGAACCACCCTGGAATGATTGGTGGGCCAAGGGAGGGCTGACGAAGTGAGAATCCCCATTTTGCTTGAACAGGGGTCTCCGTGCGGCTAAAAAATCCCTATGAGACGCCATGGACGAAGTCTACCCTCCGATGCCGCATTTGCATGAGTTATACAACGCTCCGCATTTTTTGGTAAAATGCAGCGCGTTGCTCAATAATACTGTTCGCCAGAAATATCTATCTCGCTATGATACACTATTTCCGATTCCTCGCCTCCTTATGCATTTTGTCGTCAACCGCGATGGCAAATGGCCTGCTGATTTACAAGGAACAAGGTTTTCACAGCGATCAGCAAGCCAAGGTCGTTGAGTATGTCACTGCCGATTTAATTCCACAGATGGTCACCGTAACTTTGAAGACCGGCAACAAACTCGATATTCCGACAGGAAGATCTCTCGTATTAATCCCGTTTGTCCAAGGATCATCGGATCAGCCCAATGCCATTTTAACGCGAATTGATGCAACAATCGCCCGCTTTCCTCAGTTTAAGACACAACTGGAACGAATAAAAGAAAGCTGGATTACAAAGAAGAACGTTGTCTTAGATTCCAATGTTCCGGAAATTGCCGAAGCATCATCATCTACACCGAAATCAGCACCGCCTGAAAACTCATTTAGGGATGGAGTAGTCACCACTTTTTACCCTGACGGCGTAACCATATCAAACTCTTCAGGCCTCACGAAAATACGCTTTTCGGACATGACTCTCGAAGAAAGACTGCGTTTCAATTACGATCCAGAGAAAGAAAAACAATATCTTCAAAAACAGAATGCCATACGGGATGCCGCTCTAAAACAGCAACAAGAGGAAGAACTAGGCCCTGTCGAACTGCGTGATGTCCAATACGAGTATTTAATCGCTGATGACCTGACCAAGGCATATGATGACAATGAGGTTGCTGCCAACCGACAATATAAAGGGGCTAAGGTTCGAATTATTGGAGTTATTGACAACATTGGCGAGGACATTATGGGGACGCCATATGTCGCTTTGAAAGGCCATAAAACGTTTTCTTACGTGCAGTGCATGTTTGACAAGGAGGAAACTAAAAGACTTTCAGAATTAGAGAAGGGTCAGAAGGTTATGATTATAGGAAAGGTATCAGGCAATATAATGGGGCCAATTCTTCGGGAATGTATTCTTCAATAAACCACAAATGCGAACAGGCCAGTCGACCTAATCCCTGTCCCTCCGGGACTCTCGCAAATAATATTGCTGTGTCCACGCTCCACAATCTTCTCGCGGATGCTTTTTCGGAGTATGAAGCATGGCTTCTGTCGTCTGATTGGCGCGGCAAAGAGCACGACTGTGTCAATCTTTTCGTTCATCGGTTTGTCTATTCACGGATACATCCTAGCGGACCACTATCGGATTATACGCAAGTGTGCATTGAGGTCGGGGTGCCTCAGCCACCTTCGATTGGCATCAAACCAGCAACGAGAAAGGATATGGTGATATGGGATGTCCCAGCCACTACAACGTGGGATTCCCTATGGAGACCAGTCCGCTACCCGATGGCAATAATTGAATGGAAAGCAAGAAGGAAGAAGACGGGCCTGCCCGTTTTGTTCCCATATGATATCGAGTGGCTTCGCCAGTATTCCCTGATGTTCCCAGGGTTCACTGGTTACTGCACCACGGTAGATTTCACTTCGACGAGCCGACGAGTAGCCACAGCGCACATTTTCCAAGGCGCAGTGGACGAGGATTTTCACCGAAAACAATAAATGCGAACGGTAAAGGGTATAGCGGAGTCGAGGAATGAACCCACTGACTACACCCATGGCCTGACAAGCCCCGATAGAACTGAACTGCTTGAACTTCACATTGCCGGGCCGTGTTGGCTGAACTAAACTTTCTTCATGTGCGGGCGTTACGTTCGGAAAGACACGGCGAAATCCATTCTATCCTTTTTTGAAATCAACGATCTTCTCACTTCATGGACTCCAAGCTACAACGTCCCTCCTACCGCCAAAATCCCGGTTGTCCGCCAGACT
The DNA here is from genome assembly GCA_041738805.1 of Terrimicrobiaceae bacterium. GTDB lineage: Bacteria > Verrucomicrobiota > Verrucomicrobiia > Chthoniobacterales > Terrimicrobiaceae > JAJTZA01. The sequence continues at coordinate 54,851 of JBGSPC010000038.1, forward strand.
CCTGAAAGCCGTGAACTGGTGGAAATGACATGGGGACTTCGACCAAGCTGGGCAAAGCCTGATGCAAAACTGCCCATGATGCACAACGCCCGGGCTGAGACAGTGGCGAAACTTCCCAGCTACAGGACGGCCTTCAAAACCCGGAGATGTCTTGTCCCTGCCAGTGGATATTTTGAATGGAGGGCAGGGACTCCCAAGCAACCATTCTATTTTGAGAGGGCTGACGGGAACCCTCTGGCGTTTGCAGGAATCTGGGAAAGCAACGAGGAGGCCGGAGAGACTGTCAGCATCATCACCACGGTTCCCAACGCAGAGGCTTCGAAAGTCCATGATCGAATGCCTGTGATTTTACGGCGAGGATTCTGGCAACGGTGGTTTGAGCCTTCTCCTCTGACCGATGAGGAACGCAGCCAGATGTTGGTGCCTGCACCTGATGGGCAACTGAAGATCTGGCCGGTTGGTAGGGCTGTGGGGAATGTCCGCAACAATGCTCCTCAGCTGATTGAGCCTCAAAGGCTGGATTGAAGGGGAACGTGGGTATGGCAGTGCACATACGAGGTAACTGAAGATGCGTTTTTCTGGGGCCAACTGGCTCCGGGGCAAGCAGGCTCGGTTGTTTGCGCTGTATTCGTTGCCATTATAAATCGTTGACAAAACAATTAGCCGACTGTGTGATTAAGTGATGAAGAAGCTCGCACTAATCGCGTTTCTAACATTCTCATTTTGCGCTGCTCTTCAAGGAAGCGGGATTATGCTTTATACGATTGGGGGCTCTTCATACGTCAACATCGCCTACTATTTGCAGATCAGAAGCCCGGGCGCTCACATCCAGAATCTAACACTAAAAGATGGTCGTGTTCTTCAAGTCCGCACTGATTCGGTGATTGCAGACATCCCTTATCCAGGGTCAACGACCCCGCAAAAACTCGACAATATCCCCTCACTAATTGCACAGATAGAAGTTCTCAACACAAGATATCCACAGTATTCGAATGTGCTTACGTCGGTCAGCAATGCATGGGAAAAAGTTCTTTCAGACGAACAGCAAAGAGCCGCCGTTCATTTGCAGGCGCAAAAAGAAGAAGATGAACGACAAAACCAAAATCAAATTGCTGAGCAGCGTAAGCAAGAACTTGCAACCCGAGAGGAGCAGGCACGAGAACGTATGCGCGAGGAGCAGCAGAAACTTCTCATTCAGAGTGGGATTAACACGCTATCGACACTGGCAGCTTCCGTATCATGGGCAATCGAATCGAACAACTTGAACCGAAAATCCTTGATTGAACATTCAGGCATTGATGAAAAGAATTGGGACCAATGGGTTGAGAAGTCTCTCTCATCGCAAACTTCAGAACAAACTATTGACCTTTCGTCGAGTGATTTGGCTAATGATAAACGCTATATTCTTTCGTTTTCGAAGGTTTTTTCAATAGTAGACATGGCTAATCAAAACAGGCATTCAAATGCGCTGCTTGAACTCAAAACAATAATAGATTTTAATGGCTCAGAAGACGCTTTGCGGAGCGGTGCGAACAAGCTATTTGCCCCCCTAACAGAGGCTCTCGAAAAGAAAATTGCGGAATCCGATGCCCTGCGAGCGCAGGCGCAGGAGCTCTTCAATGATAAAAAATACTCTGCCGCGGGTGATTTATTTGGGAAAGCCACTATAATTGATCGTAGAGACAGCGATGATGACACGCTCAAAAAGTGCAAAGAATTTGAACAAAAGCACGCCCTTGAAACGCTTGGAATATAATATGAAGAAACATAAGTACTTTTTCGCCCGCCTCTTCGTTACTATGGCAGTAGCGTTAGCCGTCCTTATAGTTTTAGTCGGTGGTGGACTCGCCGCATTTCGACTGCAGGCGATGTATGCACAACGGATCGCGAATGCCTATTCTCCAGACCCAACACTGCTGGCATCAGTTAAACGCATCAATTCAAGTTACGATGGAACACAGAGACGTGTTCTTAAAAGTTTAAATTTAGATTCTTTCCCGAGCGAAGTGACTATTGTTGATGTGCAGTATCAAATAGATCAACTTAGCAAAAAGCCCATTTTAGAACTTCCATCGGTCTATTCTTCTATTGCAACTAACCTTTCGTCGAGCGTCAACTCCATGAAAAGCTATCATTTTTCTACATTCAAGGCATCAATTAAGGTGCTAAATGATAGTCTTCGTGCACATGCCAATCTTTTGAGACAGCAGTATAAAGACCCGGCCGCCGATCCGGATAAACCGCCGGCTGCCCCAACAAAGCCAACTCAAACCTTTCAACCCAATGTCTTTCGGATTTATCAGGACTCTGCATCTTCCGACACAGATCGCCTTGATACAATTAATGGAATTAAGACCATTCTTGATGCGATCCGTGGGCAAAGTCAGAAACCAGAAAGTCTCGCCGCGATTTCCCAAGCAACGACATATTTAGAGCGGTCTGAAAGCCTTCTTGATCTTTTGAAGGTGGAGCAGAGTATTGCACCTCCGGAAGTTGCTACTCAACAACCAACTGCAAATGTACTCGTCGC
>JBGSPC010000240.1:0-23650 GCA_041738805.1 Terrimicrobiaceae bacterium
GCAAGGACACCATTTTTGGCAACTGCCAATCTGGCGTGCAGGGCTTTGAGATCATCGGTGGTGAGTTTGGAAACGCTGGAGGCATTGCCGCCCGAGCGCAGAGCGTAGGGATGCTCTCCGAAGAAGGCTTCCCGGGTGGCATTCCGCGCCACGGCCGTGATTTGCTCATCCTCCGCTTTGATGCCGGCCAGAAGTGACTGTTTTTCCAAATCAAACTCCGAAGCTTCAAACACAGGATTCGCAATCACATCGGCAACCACATCCATCGCAATCTGAAGATCCGGAGTCATGACTTCCGAAGAGATGCTCCAACTGTTGTTTCCAGAATCGCTCCCGATGCGACCACCCACGCCTTCGATCTGCTCGGCAATTTCCAAGGCTGAGCGGTTTTTGGTTCCCTTCAAAAGCGTCCTGGCCAGAAGTTTGGTGATCCCGTTATTTTGGGCCGTCTCAACAAGCACCCCGCCTTGGAAGGTTGCTGTCACGGTCACCATTGGCAACCGGGGATCTTCCCGCACCAACAGGCGGAGGCCGTTGGAGAGGGTGAATTTCTGCACCCCGGATTTTTCGATGGCCGCTGCAGACGCCGTGGATTCCTGAAGAGAACCGACAGGATTTAATGACGTCACGTTCAGACGGTCATCCTGCAAATATTTGCCGGCGACGCGAATAAGATCCTCGGCAGTCACTTTAGAAATCGCGTTGATGTAATCGCGGCTGAAGTTCAGGTTTTTGGTGAGGAGCCAGTTGGATCCAAGGTCGGAAGCGCGTCCGCGGGCCGTTTGCAGTCCCGAGATTTGTGAGGCCAGCAGAGACCGCTTCGCTCGCTCGAGTTGTTCCGGAGTCGGGCCGTTCTTTTTGAGGGTTTCAACCACGGCCAGCGCTGCTTCTGTCGCAGGCTCGCGCTTGTCGGGGTCGGTCACAGCTTGAACCACAAAGACTCCATCCGTTTGAAGGCTGAACATGCCGGCGGCGACCTGGTGGACCAGCCGCTGTTTTTCCCGCAGGTCTTGATTGAGCGGGCTGCTTCGTCCGGAGCCAAGAACCTCACCGAGGACTTCCAGAGCCGGTGTGTCCGGATTGTCCATGCCGGGAATCCTCCAGGCCAGGTTCACACGGCTGAGTTCAGTGGCCCCAAACTCCTCATGCACATCCCGACGCCCCAACTGCTCGGGTTCGGAGCTCACAAAGACGGGCTCCAAGGCCCCGCGGGGGAGATCTTTGAAAACTTCTTGAAGCTGCTTCAGCATCGCATCGCCGTCCACATCCCCGCTGATCACAAAGGTCAGATTGTTCGGCACGTAACGGGCGCGGTAATATTCCATCACATCCTCGCGCGTGAGTTTGTTGTAAACATCCAGGTAACCAATAACCGGGTGACGGAACGGGCTTTCGCCGAAAACCGTCCGCAGCATCAGTTGGGAACTCTGACGGTTCACATCATCAAACCCCATAGCAAATTCCCGGCGAATCACCTCCTGCTCTTTTTTATATTCCTCTTCGGGCAGCGTCGAATTCAGCACGGCATCTGCAAGGATATCCAATGCCTGCGGCGCCCCCGTGGAAGGCACATCGATCCAATACACCGTGCGGTCAAAACTTGTGTAAGCGTTGATTCCCCCGCCCTGATCTTGAATCTGGCGTGCGATCTCCCCTGCGGGTCGGGTCTCTGTGCCTTTGAAAAGCATGTGTTCCAGAATGTGTGAGAGGCCCGCTCCCAGCCACTTCCCTTCGTGGATACTCCCCGTTCCACACCAGGCTTGAAGGCTGGCCACGGGCGCACTGCGATCCTCCTCGATGATCACCGTCACCCCATTGGGCAGAATGTGTTTACGGGCTGTGGTTGCAGCAAGGCCGGGAGAGGGGTCAGCCGTTGATTTGGCTGGTGCGTGAAAAGCGGTGGTAACAAGCATACAGGAGAGCAAAAAGAATCGATTCATTAAAAAGGTCGGACATTCCGATCACCGGAATCGTTCAAAATTGGAACTTCCGGACGGAATGGGCGTGAGAAAGCATCTTCAAAGTCAAACCCGGCCCGGAAGCCCTCCAAAGAATCCTCCTCGGTTTTTCCAAACACACCTGCCTCCACGAGGTGGAAAACCAGGTGGCCAATATCCTCACAGGACCGCACACCCCAATAGTCCAGCACCGTGAGGGTCATTGGGCCGAATTCCTGAAGGGCATGCAGGCGGAAACCATCTAGAAGTTCTGCCGCCGAGACATGACTGCCATTCTCCTTGCGGGTCTTTTTGCGTCGCTTGAGTGTTGACTCCAGGGCATCCCTCAAGAAGGTATACGCCTCCTTGGCATAACGGGGTTCCCTGGAAAAAATAGAATCAACCGCTTCGTGAAATCCAAGACTTTGCATGCGTCAGCGGGCGGGAGAAAGCGCAAGAGCGGGCTCGATGGCAGCATGGGCGCGCCATGTTTTGATCCCGAAGCCAAGGACAACGGCAGCCAGCACGGCAGCGATCAAGCGAACCTCCCGATCAGTCAATAGTTGCATCGGATCACCATACGCGAGTTCCCTTGCGCTGCAAGTCCCGAGCTCACGGTGCTTGCGGGTGAACCTGCAACTGCCTCCGCTTGAATAATAATGTATTGATCAAAAACCCAAATTGACTATTGCTTCGCACCTATGCCCGACACCCCCCGAGACACTCGCCGCATCAATAAGACGGCAAGAATTAAGCGGGCCTCAACTTTGGCTCAGGGGAAAATCGTCCACCACGAAAAAACGGCTGACCTCTTGCGGGCAATCATTGAAAAGGGCGACATTTTGTGTATGGAGGGCGACAACCAGAAGCAGGCGGACTTTTTGGCCACCCAGTTGGCCTCACTTGATGCCGGGGACTTGCGTGATCTGCACCTTGTCATGTCCTGCATCACTCTGCCTTCGCACATTGAGCTTTTTAAAAAAGGTGTTGTACGTCAGGTGGACTTTTGCTATGCCGGTCCGCAGGGAAATGAGGTTGCCGAACTCCTTGCCGATGGCAAATTTCCGATAGGGGCGATTCACACTTACAACGAGCTCTACGCCCGTTACTACATGGATCTGACGCCGCGCGTGGCACTTATTGCCGCCGCTCAGGCTGACAGGAACGGAAATCTCTTTCTGGCAGCAAACACCGAAGAGACCCCTGCCATTGTGGAGCCGACGGCGTTTTATGACGGAGTGGTGATTGCTCAGGTCAACCAAATCGTGGACACGCTTCCCAGAATTGATATCCCCTCCGACCAGGTCGACTTTGTGGTTGAGGCCCCCTACCCTATGCACCTGACCGCGCTGTTCACGCGTGATCCGGCAGCCATCACCGATGTGCAGGTGTTGATGGCGATGATTGCCATCCGGGGGATTTACGAAAAATACCAAGTCGAGTCCCTGAACCATGGAGTCGGATTTAATACCGCGGCCATTGAACTGCTTCTGCCGACTTATGGCGAAGAGCTCGGACTCAAGGGCAAAATTTGCAAATACTGGATGGTAAATCCTCTGCCCACCATGATTCCTGCCATTGAATCCGGCTGGGTGGATACGGTATTTTCCGTGGGCGGCGAAGTCGGAATGGAACGCTACACAGCAGCCCGCCCGGACATCTATTTTACCGGACGGGATGGGAGTTTTCATTCCAACCGTCCCATGGGGCAACTCGCAGGGCACTATGCCATTGATATGTTTATCGGTGCCAGCCTCCAGATTGATATTCATGGAAATTCCTCAACCGTCTCAAAAAGCCGGATCACCGGATTTGGAGGGGCACCCAACATGGGGTGTCAGCCCACGGGAAGACGCCACCCCTCAAAGGCCTGGTTAAAAGCCGGGAGTGAAGCCAATCCCGGACCGGGCGCGCTGCCAGGCCGCAAGTTGGTGGTGCAAATGGTGGAAACCTTCCAGACCGGACGAGTCCCGACCTTCGTCGAATCCCTGGATGCTCAGGACCCATCGATCAAGGCCGCTATGCAGGGTGTGGCTCCCGTGATGATTTACGGGGACGATGTGACCCATGTGGTGACCGAAGAAGGGATCGCAAATCTTGCGGCTTGTCGTTCCAATGAGGAGCGAACGGCCGCCATTCGCGGGGTCGCAGGATACACGCCTGTGGGCCTCAAGCGCTCTGCGGCCGACACGTTGGCGCTGCGTGAGCGTGGCATCATTCAACTACCCGAGGATATTGGAGTTTCCCCGGCACGCGCCAATCGCAGCCTCCTTGCTGCGCAAGAAATCAAGGATCTCGTCCGCTGGTCGGGCGGCCTGTACGATCCGCCCGCAAAATTTGTCGATTGGTAATTATCATGGAAGCTTTTCAACAATCCTATTCCTCCAAGACACTGATCTGGCCGAAATCCCGCTCGTGGGCACTCGCCGGAGTGGTGGGCTCGGGTAATCTTGAAGTCCTCATCGAGCCCAATCCCGCCTCCCCCGAAGAGGTCGCCTATTCGGTCGAAACATCCATTCCCGACTTCAAAGATTCCTGGTTGGCAGCCCTCAATGACTTTGCCAGCCACTACGCTATCGGCGGTTCAAAAATTACGATCCATGATCAGGGTGCTGCACCCGTTGTGATCAAAATGCGGCTCCGCCAAGCTCTGGACCTTCTCGTTTCCAATACCCAATGAGCCAGACACCCTACCATGAGCTGAAGGCCCGCGAACGCATCGCAGCCATTGCGGATGCCGGCTCCTTCAATGAAATCATTCCGCCGCCAGAGCGCGTGATGAGTATGTATTTGCCAAAACTCGGAATCCCCGTGGCTTTTGATGACGGATTGGCAATCGGGAGTGCCACCATTGGCGGCAAGCGGGTTTACCTTGCCGCCCAAGCCGGTCAATTTGTTGGAGGATCAGTGGGGGAGGTCCACTCCGCCAAGTTGGTGGGTCTGCTCAAAGCCGCAGCCCGCGACAAGATCCCCTGCGTGCTGCTTATCGAGAGTGGCGGGGTGCGCCTCCACGAGGGATCCTCCGGAGAAATTGGCATTGCTGAGGCCATCCGTGCGATCTTTGCATGCCGCTCGGTGGGAGCCACCACGATTGCTGTGATTGGTTCTGACATTGGTGCCTATGGCGGCATGGGGATTCTCTCGGCCTGCTGCGATTGCCGCATCATGACCGAACATGGGAGATTGGGGATTTCCGGCCCGATCGTGATCGAAAAATGGATGGGCAAAGAGGCCTATGATTCTTCTGACCGCGCCCTCGTCTGGAAAACCAGTGGAGGAAAAACCCGATATATCCTGGGAGATGTGGAAACGTTGGTTAACGACTCCACCTCCGCCGTGAAGCAAGGGATTATTTCAGTTCTCACAAAATCGGCAAAGCCGGACCTTCCGCTTGCCGAGACCCAGCAGGCCAAGCTTCAGGCCCGGCTTGATCAGTTCGGAAAAATGACTGATCCCGACGAAATCTGGATGGCCTCCGGCGTGACCGATGTGACAACTGCCACGCTGGACGAGGCAGAGGACTTTATCAAAGCCTTCACCCGGAAAACCTCATGAACACCTCCGATCTTCTGCAACAGTTTTTCGGGGCTTCCGCGTCCCGACTCACCATCACAGACAAACTGCTCACCGGTTATGCCTCCGTGGATGGCGCGGAAGTTTGCGTGCTTGGAACCGTGGATGGCACTTACATCAATGATTCGGGGGCTTTGCATCTGGCAGCCCAAGTGATCGATTGCGTAAAAACCAGGCCGGGAATTCCCATTGTCATGTTGGTGGACAGCGCGGGCCAGGAACCCAACCGCACCGCCGAGATGTTGGGCCTGCCGGTTTATTTCGGTCATCTGCTGACCTGCCTGGAAGTGGCCCGCCAGTCCGGTCACAAACTTGTGACCGTAGCGACAGGCAAGGCCATTGCAGGAGCTTTCATTTGTTATGGCATGTTCGCCGATGCCATTTATGCCCTGGATTCGGCCTCTGTGGGATTGATGCCGGTTGAGGCCATGTCGGCCGTCACCAAGATCCCTGTGGCCACTCTGGAAGAGCTTTCAAAATCGTTGCCTGCCCTGGAATTTGGTGCGGCTCCCTTTGCCCTCCTTGGTGGAGTCAAAGAGGTTTGGCCGGTGGACGCGGGGCTTGAAAGCAAGCTGTCGGCCGCCATTGCCGAAGCCACCACGGAGGACACCCGCGCCCAACTCGGCAAAGAGCGTGGCGGACGACCTCAAGCCTATGACGTGCAACAGAGGGTTCTTGCGGAGTCTGCGCGGTGATCCGCCGTCATTCGCTCGTCTGGCTTAACTCCCCCCCTTTTTCTTCGGAATCCTCTCACACGGTCGAAGCATGGCATGAGGCAGGAAATCCGTTTATGGTCTGCCGAACCCGGGCAAATGAAGAACTGTCTCTTGGATTTTGTGTTCCACCTAAGGGGGACGGGCCCGGATCTCCCGGTCGTTTGGCTGCTCATGGGAAACTTGGAGACATTCAGGAGATCCGCAGACCGCCAAACGTGATGGAGATTTCCGCCCTGCCGGTGCAAGATCTCGAAGCAGATCCCGCACGACGGCTGCCATGGGCCGGCTGGCCAACGGCTCCGGAGGGTTGCACGCTGCGATTGGTCGGAAGCAGAATGTGGGAATTCCTGACAGGTGTCCGATATACCTCCGCAACATCCGACCTCGATCTGGTCATTGATCTTGTTGATGCGCACCTGCTGGGTCAGGCAGCCACTTTTCTGTCCGGCATTAATGCTCTGTCGCCATGGAAAATCGATGCCGAGATTTCAATCCCACATCGCGGAGAGGTTCACTGGAGAGAGTGGCTTTCCAATGCAGAAACCATACTTGTCAAATCCCTCCACTCCGTGGATCTGCAACCACGGGCATGGATCAGCCTAACAGCCGGGGCATGAATCACCATTGTCTGGAAGGCGATGCGTTGCTCTCACCGGCGCGTCTTGCTGGCCATGCCGTGACCGCGTTAATCATGGAACTGGACCTTTTTCCCAAACCCGGTCTTGTGAGCCCGGTCGATTCCGGCTCCCACAAAGACATGGACCATGCATTACTGAAAGCATCTGCCAATTGCCTCCATGACAGCTTCGAAGAAATTGCCCGGATCGGTGCTTTGGGGGCATCCTTTGACACAGGTCTTATTCCAATCGGCATTCGCGCGGAGCGCCGAATGATGGAAGTCACGGGAGGTATCAACACCCACCGTGGTGCCGTCTTTTCGATGGGGCTGCTTGTTGCAGCCACCGCTTCCCTTCAAAAATCCGAAGTCACAGCCAACGAAATTCGCGACTCTATACTCTCCCAATGGGGGGTGAGTCTGAGGGCCCATGCGAATGCCGGAAAACAAGCCACCACCCATGGCGGAGCCGCCCTTCGGAATTCCGGTTTTGGAGGGGCACGGCGGGAAGCGGCACTGGGATTTCCCTCTATCTTTGATTTGGCGCTTCCTCATTTCACCATGCTTGAGAAGGATGGCTTCCGGTTTCAAGAGGCGGGCGTGGAAACTTTGTTTGTGCTGATGTCCTCCGTTCCAGACACCAATTTGATTCATCGGGGGGGAACGCAGGGCGCCGCTTATGTCATGCAGAGGGCAAGAGATTTCCTGCAAAGTGGCGGGATCAAAAATCGCTCATGGCAGGATCATGCCTGTCAGATCCACAATGAGTTTGTTGCAAGAAAACTGTCTCCCGGCGGCTCGGCTGACCTCCTCGCAGGAACATTTTTCCTGTCCCGCGTGATATCACGCCTGCCCGTCCTGCAGTCGTTCTGCTGAGCGGGGCGACTTCTTTATTTGCCATTGCGCAGACCGGTTTTGTGGGCGAAAGGAACAGCCAGGGAACGTTGTTTTTCCGATTCCTACTTAAAAAATCATGAGTGATGACCCCAACAATCCCGTCACAAAAACGGATGAGCATGTGAAGACCTTTGAGAACCTTCCCGAAAAGGAGAAAGACCTGCACCGTCTGAAAGAATCTGAAGAAAGATCGTCAGGGAAAGACCGGAAAAAAGTGGATGAGGAAATCGAGCAAAAGACCTGACGCAGCACCACTTCGTCAATCGCGCAATCGGGTTATCTTTTAAAAGCTAATCGCGGAAGACGATGGTTTTGTTTCCGTGAAGGAGGACCCGGTCACGGCAATGAAAGCGGACCGCACGAGCCAAAGCCAGGCATTCACAATCCCGTCCAAGACGCTGCAAGTCGGCAGGAGTATGAAAATGTTCCACCCGGCTGACCTCTTGGTCGATAATTGGTCCGGCATCCAGTTCGGCGGTTGCATAATGGGCAGTGGCACCGATGATTTTGACTCCCCGCTCAAAGGCCTGCCGATAGGGTTGGGCGCCGGTGAAAGCCGGGAGAAAGGAATGATGGATGTTGATGGCGCGGCCTGCAAACCGCGCACAGAGGTCCGGCGGCAAGATCTGCATGAAACGTGCCATGATAATCAGATCGGCCCCATGGTCAGCAATCACCTTGCCATAATTTGCGAGGTCGGCATCCCGGGAGGGCCGCTGCACAGGAAGGCACACAAAGGGAATGCCGGCGCGAGCAGCGACTTGCTCCAACGTGGTGTGGTTTGACAAAACAACTTTCAAATCGATGGGAATTTCTCCCGAATCAATCCTGGCAAGCAGATCAAGCAGGCAGTGCCGTTCATGACTCACCAAAATCGCGGTCGGCGTGCGCTCCTCCGCCTCCCGAAGGGTCCAGTCAGCTTTGAGCTTGTTGCCAAGGATTGAAAACCGCTCTTTCAGCGCGGAAACACCGCCGGCATCTGTGGCGACCTCAAAGTCCGCACGCATAAAAAACCAATTGGCGGAGGCATCTGTGAACTGCGACATCTCCAGGATGTTCGCGCTTTCAGCCGCTAAAAAACCGGTGATCTCGGCAACAAGACCCCGCCGGTCGGAGCAGGAAAGTTTCAGGATCATGACAGGTTAAATGCGTGAATGATGGTTTTAACGTGGGATCACCCGGCAATCAAGCGCCGTGAATCAGAACCCTTGGGCATAAAAACCTGCCAGGAGATCCCTATCGATGCATCGGCAAATATTGACGGTATTTGGAACGATGGGATGGTTTCCTTTGATGGTTTCCGGTTAAGTTCCAGGTCGTGATGAAAGTGATCTCATGGAAAACGGCATTGGCCGTGGGATTTTTGGTTTTGGTGGTGGCGTGTGCTGTTTTGGAAATGGGAATCCGGAGTGCTGAGCTTCCCGCGGCACTTTTCAACGGGCCGGAGGCCACGCCAACGATCTTTGATCTCCGGGGAATCGCTATCGCGGTTCTGCCATCAAAGACCGCAAGGGCGAGCCATCCGGTCAGTATGAACGAGATGGGACCCTGGCTTCCTCAAATGACCGTTGGCATTGAGGATCATCGATTTTATCAGCACTGCGGAACTGATCTCACCGCGCTGCTTGGTGCCACATGGCGCAATGTGCGGCAGGGGAAGGTGATCTCAGGGGCCTCCACGATCACCCAACAACTCATCAAACTCACCTCGGGCCAAACAGAACGTTCTTTCCAGAGAAAACTTGAAGAGGCACTTGCCGCCATGAGGCTGGAACGGATGTGGAGCAAAGAAAAGATTCTTCAAGAATACCTGAATCGTCTGGATTACGGGAATCGCAGGATTGGCCCCGAGTCGGCGGCCAGGGCGTATTTCGGGAAGAGCGCAAAGGATCTGACCGCATCCGAGGCGATCTTTCTTGCCGGGCTGCCGCAATCGCCCACCCGCCTCAATCCTTGGAGGGATGCTGCCCCGGCCACAAAACGCTATCAACGAAATCTAACGCATCTTCAACGTCTTGGCAGACTTCCATTCCCCATCGAAACCCTTCGACAATACGCGCCAGCGACTGCACGTCATGATCCCCCAGCCCGCGCCCCGCATTTTGTATCAGCTCTTCAGTCCCGAAAACTGAAGCTCGGTTCTTCAATTCAGACCTCCCTGGATCTGCGCATGCAAGATGCGGTTGAGCGATTGCTGATACGGCATTTGGCATCGGTGAATCCCTTTGGAGTGGGTGGCTCAGCGGCAGTCGTCGTCGAAAATTCCACGGGGTTGGTTCGAGCCTATGCGGTCTCTGGTGGCGGGCTTTCTTTGGATGCTGCGTCATTGCTTCGGAGCAGCGGTTCCACACTCAAACCGTTTCTCTATTTGTCCGCTCTGGAACGCCGGTTACTGACGGCAGCCTCTCTCCTGCCGGACACGCCGGATGCCATCTCCAGGGAGTATGCGGACTATGATCCAAAAAATTACAGTGGCGAATATTATGGGCCGGTGAGAGTTCGGGAAGCCCTGGGAAACTCTATGAATGTTCCAGCCGTGCTAACCCTCTCCCGTCTGGGCGCCCGTGATTTTTTTGCGACATTAAACGACTGGGGCTTTTCGCTTCCCGGGGGGTTTGATGCCTATGGTGCCGGGTTTATTCTTGGCAATGCCCCTGTGAGCGCCCTCGAATTGGCTGGTGCTTACGCAGGGATTGCAAGAGGTGGCCTGGCCTTTCCGCCCCGATTCAGCACGGTTGAGCCGGTTGACATTAGGAAGGTGGCATCGCAGGAGGGCTGCGATATTTTGATCGATATCCTTTCTGATAATGCCGCACGCCTAAGAAGCTTTGGGAATGCCTCGGCTCTGCATCTGCCCCAACGGACGGCTGTAAAAACAGGAACCAGTTCGGGTTTCCGTGATGGATGGTGTGTCGGATTTAACCGCAACCATACAGTGGCGGTCTGGGCTGGAAATCTTGACTCCCGGCCCATCGGGGAATTGTTGGCCGTGCGCTCATCAGCTCCTCTTTGGGCCGCAATCATGAGTCTTCTTTATGCCCGGGGCGACCAACCGCTTCCCCTGCCGGTGGAATCGGAAAATCTACTGGCGATGGAGGTTGCTGCCGAAACCGGACTCCTTGCCCGGGCGGGAGAACCAACAATCCGCGAGTGGTTTTTGCCCGGCACCGTGCCAACGGAATCAGCAGCATCATGGTATCTCGATGGCCGGCTCACCCTTCCGCCTGAATATGCCGCATGGTGTGACAGCCCGCACAATCATCTCGGCGCTGTGCTTCGAAGCTCCAAATCCCTAACGATCACGTATCCAAATGACGGAGCCACCTTTGAGTGGAATCCGGCCTTGTCAGTTGCGCGTCAACAGATCGTGCCAAAAAGTTCTCAACCAAACTGTGATTGGTTTCTGAATGATGTCCCTTTGCCGGGCCAGGTTATTCCTCTCACGCGCGGGAATCACACGCTCACTGCCAAAAGCGGGTCTCAAGCCGTGAGCATCACTTTCTCGGTCTATTGAGAGGCTTTGGCAATGGCGTCGAGCACGATTTGCTCGGTCAAAATTTCTGGAAGGATGATGGGGTCATTGGCACGTCCTGCGGGATAAATCACATAGAACGGGACCCCCACCCGGCCAAACGCCGCCAGGGCCGCCGTGATTTCCGGGTTGGAATTTGTCCAGTCCGCTTTCATGGGCACGATCCCAGCCTCTGCGAGGGCCGCCCTGACCGCAGGGCGATCAATGGCAGTACGCTCATTAAATTTGCAGGAGATGCACCAATCCGCCGTGAAGTCCAGAAAGACCGCCTTCTGATCTGACAACAACGCATCGAGCGATTTTTGTGTGAATGGGACCCATGGAATGCCGTCCTTGTCCTGGACCTGCCCGCTGTCCGCGCTCCGTGCGGAGGCCCCGAATTTGACAATCCCGAAATACCATGTCCCCCACCCTGCGAGGAGGAGGGCAAGAAGCAATGAGACATAACGGGTGCGAGGTTTGGAGACGGGGCCACAGAAGGACCCATAGATCCACAGAGCAAGCGCCAAACACAGCAGAAAAGCTGCGATCCAAATCACGGCTTCGAGGCCCTTTTGATTGCCAAGGATAAAGAGCAGCCAAATCAGGGTTGCCAACAATGGGAAACCCATGAACTGCTTGAGCCGCTCCATCCATGCTCCCGGCTTTGGAAGCATTTTCAGCCAGGCGGGTTTGGCGGAGAGAATCAGATACGGAGCGGCCATGCCGGCAGCCACGGAAGCGAACATCACAAGGATGATGACCGGAGGCTGACTGAAGGCAAAACCGAGAGCCGTCCCAAGAAAGGGGGCCGTGCACGGTGTGGCGAGGAGCGTGGCAAAAACGCCCTGAAAAAATGAGGGCAGATAGCCTTCTCCACCTCCGGTGTCATCGATGGCCTGAGCGGCCCGGCCCGGCAGGACCACCTCAAACACGCCGAACAAATTCAGTGCAAACACAAACACGACCACGGAAATAATGAGGTTGAACCATGGGTTCTGGAATTGGAAGGCCCAGGTCGCCTGACCACCAGCCGCTTTGATGACAAGCACGACCACTCCAAGGCCAAGGAACCAGGCAAAGATTCCTGCCGTGAATGCCAGACCATGACGAAAGATTTTTGCGGGCGCATCGCCGGCCTGACGGATAAACCCAAAGATCTTCAGAGAAATCACAGGCAGCACGCAAGGCATGAGATTCAGGATCAGCCCGCCAATGAAACCATAGAGCAAGGCGAGCAGAAGACCAGGCTGAGAAGGTTTTGCGAACGCGGCAGGGGAAGCGATAGGATCAGACTGTTGTGCAGAGCCAACCACCCAGGATTGCACGACGCCTCCATCCTCCACAACCAATAGGGCCCGGACCGGTGGTTTGGAGTCGAGAGTGAATCGGGCCTCCCCGCCGGTACGTGTGGCATTCGGATGAACACCTCCACCTGAGGTGACAAAGAGGTCGAGGGCAGCTTCGGGAGGAACCCCTCCAATTTTCAGCGAGATCGAATCCGCGGCTTCCTGCCAATTCAGCGAAAAAGGAGGAGGACTCGAAAGAGGCAGCTTCTGACGGAATTTTTCGAAGACTTCTGCATTGGCAGGTGTGGCCTCTGAGTTGACAGCCAGCGTTAGCTCCAGCCTTGCAGATCCGGGAATACAAATCTCCTCGCAAACCAGCCAGGACGTGTCCGCAAGGATGCGAATCTCCTTCACAGAAATCGCAGCGGGCGGGGTGATCGTGGTGAGAAGAAGAATCTGTCCTTTGTAACCGAAGGCGTGGATGTCTCCCGGCTCAATGATGCGTTTCGGTGACGGCCATTGGATCGGACCAGCCACAAAGCCTTCTGGAAGTTCCCAGGCAATGCGGGTGGGGAGTCCGGCATCTCCGGGGCTCTCCCAATACGTATGCCACCCTTCGGCCATGTCCAGCAACAGACCAACTTGAAAGGCTTTCCCCGCAACAATGGCTGATGTGTCGGCTACCAGCTGCGCCTTGACCAGCGTCTTTCCTTGATACTCCTGCGCTGGGGCTGGAGTGAGGGAAAGAACGACAATCGCAAGGGCGAGAGCGATCCGTGCAGACACCTATTTTTTGGCGCCGTAGGCGTTGTTGCGATCGGCAACAAAAAGGTTGGTGCCTCGTTTCTGAAGAACAAACGTGTTGTTGTCTCCATATTTCGCCCATGGGCCATTCGGGACATCACGCGCTTCCACAAACTTCCAGTCACAGACATCTTTGCCTTTCAGCCCGAGGTAATCCCGGACAGCAGGAGACACGTCAAGGCCGGCGCCTTGATTCAGATTGGGCCTGGGGCGATCATTGCCAAAAACATATTGATAGTGATCTGTGCGGAACGGGCCGCAGTCTTCCCACTGCGCATAAGCGATGCGGCCTTTGTGGCGGATGGCGATCCAGCGCCCTTTGACCACGGACTTGCCAGGTCTGACAAATGCCTGCTTGAACCAGGGGATCACTTTCCTTGCCTCCGGCTTGGTTGTGCCACGGGTCGTGTCGTTGTAAGGGAGCGCGATGTAAAACGGATTTTGCCTGGGGACGAATTTTTTTGGCAGGTAGTTGGCCCGGGTGGCAGGATCGGGGTTGTCATACCCCCCGAAATTTTTGTTCCAGTTGGGGTCCCAGGAGCTTTTGCAATTCGGAGTGGGGTTGTTGGCCGTGGGTTGCTCACCCACCCAGAAAACGGTGGTCACGATGTTGTTCCGCCAGGGATACCGGTTGAAACCCGAGCGGGTCCCGCCACCGACAACCACTTCGGGTTGCGACTTCAACAGGGTGTCCTCGCGCATCTTCATGGCCTGCGCAATAAATTCTGCACTCTTTGCAAAAACGGGTTTGGCTTCCGTTCCAGTCGCTTGGGACGCGATGGCAAGGAGTCCTATGAGAGGGATAAGGGCCTTCATGGATTAGCCTTAAATTATCACCCATCTCGTCCTGCCGTGCAAATGAAATGTGATCTTGATTCCCGCCGCTGAAAATCGAGACTGTGCCGGATGCTTGAGTATTTAAAAGTCATGCGGCCAGATCATTGGCTGAAAAATATCTTTATTGTTTTCGGTCACATGGTGGCCATCGCCCTGCTGGCCTATCCCATCAGCGGCCAGCCGGAGATCACCGTCAACGCACGGACGCTTCTCCTGATTGTGCTTTCCCTGATCCCGGCCTGCTTCATTGCATCGGCAAATTACATCATCAATGAAATCCTGGATGCGCCCTTTGACCGCATCCATCCGACGAAAAAAGACCGTCCGGTGCCGGCCGGAAAAGTGAAGATTCCGGTGTTGTGGGGGCTGATGGGGATTTTGTGTGTGTTGGGTTTCGGGATGTCTTTTGCCCTTTTCAATGTCGGCTACACGATTGCTTTGGCACTGCTTCTGCTGAGCGGATTTGTTTATAATGTTCAGCCCATCCGGCTGAAGGACCGCGCGTTTCTTGATGTGATTGCCGAGTCATTCAACAACCCGATCCGCCTGTGGTTGGGCTGGTATGCCCTGGCGCCGGCCACCATGTTTCCTCCCTTGTCGATCGTTCTGGCATGGTGGTTTTTTGGAGCCCTCCTCATGGCCGGGAAACGCTACGCGGAATTTCGATTCATCGGTGACTCCGAACGCAGCGGACAATACCGGAAGTCGTTCAAAGTCTACACCGAGAAATCACTCATTCTCTCCATGGTCACTCATGCGAACTTTTTCTGTTTTTGTATGGGAATCGCCATCACAACCTACCGCCCGAATCTGGTTTTTGTTTTTCCGCTGGTTGTGATCGCCATCGGCGTCTACTTGAACCGCGCCATGAGTGAGGAGGAGGCCAAGCTCGAACCCGAGCACCTGCTCAAAAGCCCCATGGTTATAGCCTCAACCATTGCGGTTGTTGTGATTGCCAGCTTGCTGGCCTTCACCAAATATGATCTCACAACGCCCTTCCACTTCTTCGAAATCCTCGGTGGAAATTGAAATCCGGTCTTTGCGCGGGCTGCTCCGGCGCTCACAATTTGTCTGCCCCGGCTTACAACGCGTCGGGGGCCCCGGCCCGGAAGCACTTCAGGCTGCTGCCGGGGCAGAGGGGATGAGTTATGACAATCAAACACCGGATCTTTGGGTTGTTTGGGCACCTGATCAGACGGAGGTTCAGGTCATGCTCCCATCGGATTCCGTGAAGGCTGTGTCGGTGGTTGCCAAGGGCGTGAAAGAAAACCCCCTCCCGCATGAAGCAGCCCACCGTCCTGCAAAAATGACAACCACACTTCGGGCCTGGGTCGCCCGGTGGCCGCTGGGAAAGGTGCTTTCGCCGCTTCTCGCTTCGGATGCCGTCGGAGCAAGAACCTGTTCGGTGCCGCTTCCCGGCAATTCCGAGATGATTTTTCTTGCCTCTCCCTCCACGGTCTCCCCTGAAAAACGCGGCGGCATCAAAGAACTCGCTGTCACATTTTTTGGCACAGGGCTCTTTCCCATCATGCCGGCAACCCTGGCATCAGCGGTGATGCTTCCTCCGGCCATGGCCGTTTGGTGGGTGTGGGGAAGTCATTCCTTTTTTCTGTTGGCGGTCGCCGTGGCCATCCTTGCCACCATAGCCAGCGTGGTCCTTGAAAAATGGGCTGGCTCAAGATTCCTTGCGGAAGACCCCCGGGAGTTTGTGCTGGATGAAGTGGCGGGCATGGCACTCACCTGGGCATTTCTTCCTGCAGGGTCCCCATGGTGGATGCTCATTGTGGCTTTTTTCTTTTTTCGGATTTTTGATATTTTCAAGTGGGGTGTCTCCTGGGTTGAAAACCTGCCCATTTCTGGAAAAATTGTTTGGGATGACCTCATCGCCGGTCTCTATGCCGGACTGGCCACCCTTGTTTTTGCAAAAGTTTTCTCATGAACCACCAATCTATCTAAAATGGCAGACTTCCCCGCCAAACTGATGTCCCGTTTTTGGCTGGTGCCCGTTTTGGTGCTGGTCTGTGGAATTCATCTGGTTGCCGCGGCCTACACAATCACCCGGTCAAACCAGGACCCGGTGGCATCGGACCAGGGCGCGGAAATGTGGCTGGCCACCATTGCCCGCGGGCATGCCTTCCCACAAGCCACCGACGGCGTTCGCCACCCGCTCTTCTCCTGGCTCGCACAAAAAACCTTCAGCGAGGACAAAGCCGTGTTCTTCCAAAGGGGAAAGTGGTTCAACACCACCTTGGTGATCGGATTTCTATGCATTCTTGGCATCTCGGTTCAGCGCTGGCTCGGCCCACTGGCCACAACCAATCTTCTCCTCCTCAGCAGCTTGGGCATCCTTCTCGTGCGGGGCACCTATTTTCAGCCCGAACCCGTCTTCTACATTCTGTTCTTCTGCTGCACGATCATGGCATGGGAAATTCTCGCGGGAGCCACATGGAAAATCTATCCGCTTTTTGGCATCACCTGCGGCCTCGCTTTTCTTGCCAAACCCTCGCTTTTGCCGTTTTTAGCCGCGTTTGTTTGTGCCATTGGTGTCAAAATCATCGCGACCTTTCTCTTTAAAAAACGTCCCGGCCGCGATGGGGCGATGCCAAAAAAAAACCGGCGTCCTTCTTCCGAAAAACCCGAACCTGTTGCTCCTGCCAAAAGAGGCGGCTTGTCTGATATCCTGCCTGACTCTTCACAAATCGGGGGAGCCGTCCTCGGAGTCCTTGCTTTTGCCGCCCTCATCGCCCCGCTTGGGTTTCACGGTCAGAAGTATTTCGGAAAACCATTTTTTAATTATCCTCAATATTGGATGTGGATGGATGATTTCAAGACCGAGGCCTGGCCATGGCAGGACAAATATCCCGGGCGTGCCCAACTCGAAACGATCCCCCCCGGAGAATGGCCCTCGTTCTCATGGTATTTTGAGCGGCATACTCCCGCTGAAGCCGTCACGCGCCTCACTCAGGGAACCACCCAGGTTCTCACAAGATTCTTTTTCCCGGAATCCAAACAACCGGCCTCCGCTTTTTTCTGGAGAAAAAATCCGACCAAAAAAGCCTGGGAGCAACCGCTCGTCCACCGGGGGGTTTATTTGATAGCTCTGGCCCTCCTTTGCGGATCCCTCGCCTTTCTTGCCCGGAAAAGCTTGCCGCCAATCTCGGCTTCGCAGGTCGCCATCGCGGCATTCCTCCTCGCCTGCTTCTTCGGATATGCAAAACTTTATGGCTGGTATTGGCCCATCGGCCGCGGGGACCGATTCATGGGAAGTCTCTGGATTCCAATGGTTTTTTTCCTTGTTGTGGCCTCCACTTACCTTCGCTCCGCAGGAAGTCAACTCTCCAACCGTCTCTACCTGACCACCCACGGCCTGATCCTGATTTCCCTCCTGCTCCAGGCAGCCTCCCTCCTGAATCTGTTTCTGCAAGGCGGCGGTCTGGTCACCCGGAACTGACCCTGCAACCTGGCTGCGCCACCAGGGAAAACCGGGCGGACAGAAATTCCTTCAAAAATATTTTGAACGCCGTGCGGGGGCCGCTGTCTTAATGATTAACCTCATTAACTACTTTTTTACACGTCAAACGATAAAAATACAGCACCGATCCACCATTTCAAACGTTATTAATATAGACACCTAACATTATGGCACTCGAAGATTCAGACTCCGGCTTCCAACTCTACCTCCGCCAAATCGCGCAGTACTCCTTGATCACGCCTGCCCAGGAAATCAAGCTGGCTGCCCGCATCAAACGCGGAGACAAAAAAGCCAAGGCCGAAATGATCCGCGCAAACCTCCGTTTGGTGGTGAAAATTGCCCGGGATTACGCCAACCTCGGTCTTCCCCTCCTCGACCTGATCTCCGAGGGGAACATCGGCCTCATGAAAGCTGTCGACCGCTTTGACCCTAAAAAGGGCGGCAAACTCAGCACCTACGCCTCCTGGTGGATCAAACAATCCATCAAACGCGCCCTTGCGAACCAAGGAAAAACCATCAGGCTGCCCGTGCACCTGGTTGATAAGATTGCCAAAGTCCGCCGTGTTTCCACGCAGATGACCGAAGAACTCGGGCGTGAGCCGACCGATGATGAGTTGGCGGAGGAAATCGGCATGCTGGCCACCAAAATCACCGCTCTCAAGAGCGCTGCGATCCGCCCGACGTCCCTCGATCAACCAATCGGTGATGATGACTCCACGGAGTTCGGGGAAATTGTGGGCGATGAGGCCGCCGATGATCCGTTTGAGACCCTGCGCGACAAGGACCTGCGCGAAGAGGTCGGAGAACTTATGGACGTTCTGGATGACCGGGAACGCCGCATCATCAACCAACGCTTCGGCTTGGATGGGCAAAAGCCACTCACCTTGGAAGAGGTCGGCGAAAAATTTGGAGTGACCCGCGAACGGATCCGCCAACTGCAAAACATCGCCCTCAACAAGCTGCGCAAAGCACTGGGTAAAAAAGAACGACGCAAAGCGGAATCCCCGGTGTGATTTTTGACATCGCTTCCTGCAAGATCCAGCGGCGCTGTCGGTGAGCACAATCATCCACTGGTTTCGCCGGGATCTGCGGATCACAGACAACACCGCTCTTAATGCGGCGGCATCACATGCTTCGGAGGTCGTCTGTGTTTACATTCTGAGCGAATGGTCCTCCGGCCATCAATGGACCGGAGCCATGCGTCAGGAATTTCTTTGCGGATGTCTGGCATCCCTGAATGCAAATCTACGGGCCATTGGCGGGCGACTAGTGATCCGGAATGGGGATGCGGTGTCTGCGCTGTTAGCTCTTGCTGAGGAGGCCTGCGCGTCAGCGATTTATTTCAATCGGGGCCCGGACCCTCACGGACGCAGGGTCGAGGAGCAACTCGCGGCAAAGTCCGGGCGCATCGAGATCCGGGCATTTCAAGACGTCTGCATTCACGAACGGGAAGAGGTCCTGACCGGCTCAGCAACGCCTTTCCGGGTCTTCACTCCGTATTCCAAAGCCTGGAGCAAACTTCCCAAGCCCACGCCCCGCACGAGTCTCAAAGTGCTCACTTCTCCCTCTCTGAAAAGCGGGGAACTGCCAACGATTGCCCATTGGAACCTGACCCCCGAAGGCCGGATCACGGCTCCCGGCGAAAAAGCCGCCCGCGAACGTCTACGGCACTTTTTAGCGAATGGTCTCTCCCAGTATGGCGATCGCCGCAATTTTCCAGCCCGCGAATCCACTTCGGGCATCTCCCAGGATCTGCGCTTTGGTTTGTTGTCGATCCGGGAAGTGTTCGCAAAAACCTCGGAGAAGGCGGCGTCCCTGCCGCATGCAGGACGCTCCAGTGCCGATAAATTTCTCAGTGAACTGATCTGGCGCGAATTCTACATGAACATCTTGTGGCATTATCCCGAGGTGTTGGAGCACGAATTTATTCCCAAATATCGGGGGATGCCATGGCCGGGCAAACGCTCTGACTTCGAGCGGTGGTGTCAGGGAGAGACCGGTTTTCCCATTGTGGATGCCGCCATGCGCCAGCTGAATGCCACCGGTATCATGCACAACCGCACCCGCATGATCACGGCCATGTTTCTCACGAAAGACCTTCACCTCGACTGGAGACTTGGGGAATCCTACTTTATGCAAAAGCTGATCGACGGGGAGATCGCCAGCAACAATGGCGGCTGGCAATGGAGCGCCGGGACTGGAGCCGACGCCGCCCCCTACTTCCGGATTCAAAACCCCTGGACGCAAACCCTTCGTTATGACCCCGAGGCTGCTTACATTAAAAAATGGATTCCGGAACTCCGTGACATCCCCGCCAACAAACTCTGCGAACCTCCGCCACCGGGCACAAAACTTCATCCGAATTACCCACCCCCCATTGTCAACCACGCAGAGGCCCGCGACCTCACCCTCCAGCTTTTTAAGGACTTTCTTTCCCCGGCCTGATCCCCCCTCCTACCAGAGAGAACTCATCGCAAGGAGCAACACCAGCAGCAGGAAAGAAAGGCAGGCCACCGGCCATTGACGGAGAAACCAATCCCCCGTCATGAATTTTTTTCCCATGTCGGAAGCGACTTTTGACAGAGGGTTGAGCAAAGCCAGGATGTCGCCACCAGGGATCAAGCCGATCTGTCCTCCCCATCGTATAAATCCAACGGCAACGCCGGCACCAAGAAGAACGGGCCAAAGACTTTTCCAAAGGACTTCAGCATCAAAAGCCCCCCTCACGGACCCAAGTCCCAGGTGCTCAAGGAGGATCCACGGTACTGCCAAACTCGCCACCACAATCAGGAGCCACGAAACCTGAAGACGGGCCGCCTTTGAAGCCGGACGAGCCTCAACAAGCGCCAACCGGCTCACAAAATGAGTCATGAGCAGCGCGGTGCCAGCGGAGGAAAGTGTGGCCAGCAGTGCCGGCCACCCATCACCAAATGGCTCCTTCGCCACATATTTGGCGATGAACCCGCCTGTCAGAGGCAGCCCCGCCAACCCAAGCCCCAATAATCCGGCAGGAATCAGAATCAATCCCATGCGGTGTTTGTTGGTGATCTCTGAAAGCCCGACAGCGAGAAATAGTCCGCCTTTGAGAAGCACATGATGGGCAGCGTAGAAGGCCGCCATCACCCCAATACCCTCCGTCGGAGTGAGGAGGCCCATGCCAAGGAGAGCGGCGAGGAATCCCATTTGGCTCACACTCGAATAGGCCAAAATCGTTTTTGGGTTCGATTGGGTGATTCCCACAATCACTCCGAAAAATGCACCGAAAAAACCCACACCCACAAGCAGACTGCCCCACTCAGTCATTCCACCCTCCCATGGCAAAAATCTTAGCAACCCGATCACGCCGGCTTTGACAGCCGCCCCGCTCAACACAGCAGCGACAGGAATGGGGGCGACCGTGTAAGTGAGTGGCATCCAGAAGTGCAGAGGAACAAGCGCGATTTTCATTCCAAACCCGAGAATCAGCAACGCGATGGTCACTTGATTTTCCGGGTTTCGGCCAAGCCCGGCAACAAGCTCACTGATCAGAAGTCCAGCTTCAGACGTTTGTGAGGTCAATAAAACAAAAGCCATGATCAAGAGGCCCTCGCCCACCAGCGCAAACCCCAAATAGATCGCGCCGGCCTTTCGGGTGGTTCCTGAACTCTCCTGAACGATCAGAGCATAAGCAGGCAAACTGACGAGAACGTAGCAAATCAAAAAGCTGAAAATGTCAGCGGCCATGAAGACCCCCAAGCTCCCGATCATGGTCAGCAGCCAGAAAATAGTGAACCTCGATCCCGGGGGTTTGTGGGGAAAAAATACGGGGATTGAAAAACCGGCCACACTCCATAGAAACGCACTTGTCCCGAGAAGAAGGGTTCCCTGCGGATCAATGGAGAACGTCGGTTGATAAGGCAGCCAAACCAAAGTGACGGGATCAGCATCCGCTCCGAAAATCGCCGCCACAACAGCCGGCCAGGGAAGCAGCCACAACACATGAGGCAACACACGTCGCACACGGGCAAAGACGCCTAGGATCAAAGCAGCGACCGGCAAAGCCAGCGCAATGAGTGGCATCCATTGAAGGGCTTCAGAATTCATGGTTCTTGCACTCCGGCAGAGGGTGGACGTCCAAGAGATAAGAGCTCGGCCGTGGCGTTGGGAAATAGTCCCAGCGCTAACGCACTCAGAGCCAGGGCCAAAACCACAACCTCACGAAACCGGGAAACTGGCGCAATCAGCGTGGGAGGGGTGACGTCTCTGGCGAGAGCCGGCACGATCACCCGGAACATGTAACCACCGGCAAGGAAGCCCCCCACGATAAGAAGCACGGCCCACCACCACTGACCGGTGATTGCCGCCGCTTCTAAGAGGATCCATTTGGCAGCAAAGCCCCCCGTGGGAGGGACACCAATCAGCGAGAGGGCTGCGATGCCAAAGGCCAAACACGTGACAGGCAGGACCCGTCCCAGACCGCCCATTTCCGCAATGCGATCATGTCCGATGGCCTCGGCGATGAGCCCGGCAGCCATGAACATGGAGGCTTTGGCAAAGGCATGGGCCATGGCTTGAAACATCCCTCCGGTGAGAGCAGCCTGAGTATCAAACCCCCCGCCGACGCCGAAGGCCAGGGGGAAGGCAAGAAAGAGATACCCGAGTTGCGCAATTGTGGAATAAGCAATCAGGAGTTTCAGCCGGGCTTGCCGCAGCGCCAACACTCCCCCGAAAAGAATGGCGCCAGCACCCATGGCCCCCAGAACCTGTGAAGCCGAAGGCGCCGGCAAACCGGGAACCACATCAAACCACAGCCGCACCACCAAAAAGAAAGAAGCCTTCACCACTAGCGCCGATAGTAGAGCGCTCGCCGCCGGGGGGGCACCCGCGTGAGCTGGAGGAAGCCAGATGTGTAGGGGAAACAGCGCGGTTTTGGCAGCGAGACCCACGGTCATAAATGCCAGGATCAGCCACAAAGCGGGCCCGGGCTCTACGAGGCCTGCCAATAATGAAATATCGAGCGTGCCATAAAATCCGTAAAGCAACACCGCTCCCAACAAATAAAAAATCGATCCAATGAGCGCAAAAATCAGATAACGCAAGGCCGCACGCAGAGTGTTGGGGCTTCCGGAAAGTGCCACCATGGGCACGCCCGCAAAGGCCACCAGTTCCAATGCCACATAAAGGCTGAAAAGATCCTGCGCCAAAAAAACAAGGTTCATCGCCGCGACAATGGCTGATAACAGGAACCAAAAAACGAAGGACATCCTCGTTTCACAGGCGGGCCGCCCCTTTGATTTTGGGAAGCAAAAACCCGCAGGCGCGTAAAGCCCGGCGGCAAGGCTCACAAGCGCCGTAACCCCCATCATCGCAGCGGATAACCCATCCGCACGCAGTTCAATCCCCAAAGGGGGAGACCACCCGCCCAAATGATAAGTGATCGCCTGACCGGTCTGCCAGACACCACTTAGGATTCCGCCCACAACCACAAGATTTGCGGCTAACATCCACAGCACCACCGTTCTTGCGTGGCGTCCCCCGGTGAGCATTGCCAACAACATCCCCGCCACAGGAAGCACAAGGGAAAAAACCAAAAGCTCTCCGTTTGCCGTCATGGAATCGTGCATCACAACCCCTCCTCGTCAGGCGGCTCCTCCGCCAAGGAATCATCGCCGGTTTCCTCATGGAGTCTGACCAGGATGGCCACCGCAAGGGCCGTCGCAGAAAACGCAACAACAATCCCGGTGATCACGAGGCCAAACACGACAGGATCTCCGCCCAGCCCGCCGGCAGCTCCCCTTCGACCAATCACGCCGAACAATAAAAACACCCCGGTGCCAACGAGGTTGAAGGAGAGAAGTTTTCGAAGGACCCGTTCCTGGATGATGATTCCATAAAGTCCAAGCCCGATCAGCAAGGACGCACAAATACCAAAAACGGCGGGGATATTCATGGGGTCACGGGTTCGGGGTATGACGGGGTGGACCGGCAACCAGGAGGCCGAGCATGATCGCGAGGGACG
>JBGSPC010000248.1:0-18251 GCA_041738805.1 Terrimicrobiaceae bacterium
TCAGGTCGTCCCGACTCCCTACGGACCCATCCTGCGGGTGGAAAATGTTGAGGGTTCGCTTCTCGTGGAGTGGTAGCGGGCCGGAAAATATCTTTGGGCGTTTCCCCTCTTTCACCGCTCATAGCTTGACGTGGTGAGGCATGTTTCCGTAGGT
The DNA here is from genome assembly GCA_041738805.1 of Terrimicrobiaceae bacterium. GTDB lineage: Bacteria > Verrucomicrobiota > Verrucomicrobiia > Chthoniobacterales > Terrimicrobiaceae > JAJTZA01. The sequence goes on from JBGSPC010000248.1 coordinate 155, forward strand.
TTCGTTTTTCCAATGTTTTTTCGGGTCCTCGTGTATTCATTTTTGTGTTCGCTCGCCAGCGTGCAGGTGTTCCATGCCCAGACGTCCAGCCAGGAGGAAGCTGATCTCGCTGCCTACAGGGAGCCTGAGGGCACAAGGCCCGCGACCCGAACGTCCACAGGCAGTGAGCAAGGGGATTATGACCTCGCCAACGACTATTACGAAAATGGTGCTCTCGGCCAGGCCATGGTCGCCTACCGCACGTTCATCAAAAATTATCCCAGCTCCGCTTTGGCCTCAAAAGCCCAATATCGTGTGGCAGAAATCTTGGAACTTCAGGGAAATCTGAGCAAGGCCTTTGATGCCTACCAAACCCTGGTGACCCGCTACCCGGACACCCCGGAGTTCGAAACCGCGATTTCGCAGCAAATCCTGATTGCCAACAAATACCTGCAGGGCCGCCGGATGCAGATTGCCGGTATTTCCATTCTCCCCGGTGCGGAGCGGGCGCAAACCATGTATGAACAAATTTTGAAAAACGCCCCTTACAGCAAAAATGCGGCGGTGACCCAATTCAACCTCGGCCTCGCCCATGAAAAACAGGGAAATGCCAACGAAGCCCGACGGGCGTACCAAACCGTTCTCGACAACTACGCAAGCAGCACGGTGGCTGATGATGCCCTCTACCAGATCGCGTATCTCTACATGCGGACCGGGTTGACCGGCGGCTCCGAAGACCTCTCGTCCCTCGTCCTTGCCAAGGAAACTTTTGAGGACTTTCTCCTCCAATTTCCCAACAGCGAAAAAGCCGCCCAAGCCCGGGACAATCTCAAAACCATCGGGGATCGCGAGGCCGGAGACATCATGGCCATCGCTCAATACTACGATTGGTCAAAGAATTATCGGGCCGCAGTGATTTATTACAATGATGTGATCCGCCGTCAGCCCGGCTCAGCGGATGCGGAAACGGCCCGCAATCGCGTTCAGGTTTTGCGCAGTGATTTTGGAGACGATTCACTTCGCGTGGGTGCCGAGCGGGCCGAATCCGGCGAGAAGGCGGCCGTCCGCCGCCGTTTGCAGGCGCAAGTGGAAAGCTCTGCCCTATCCGATTATTCCGGCCCGTCCCGACGTGACCTTGTGCCTGACGAACTGCCCATCGCCAGGCCCTCACGCCTGCGCACGAACATGCGGGATGTGCAGCCCGTGCCGGCCGTTGAACCTGCTTTGCCCACCGAATGAAGCCTCCTCTGCGCTCTGTTATCTTTGCCCTGCTGCTCATCCTTGGCCTGGGAGGGTGCGGCTACAAGCTCGGGGAAATCCGTCCAACCCCCATGCGCGCCATCCGGACATTGTCCGTGCCCACGTTTAAAAACCGCACGTTTGAGCCGCGGGTTGAGGTCCTCCTTGCAGACACCGTCATCAAACAGTTCCAGCAGGACGGCACATACACGATTGTCGATGGAAACACCGCAAACGCGATCCTCGATTGCACCCTTGAAAAAATCGAACGCCGCTCTGTCCGCTCGGTCCAAAACAATGTCCTCGCAACCGCTGAGTTTGAATTGTCTCTGGACATCGTCTACGTGGTTTACGACCGCGTGACCGGGGCTGTCCTCACCCGGGGCACCGTGCGTGGCCGCACCTCTTTCTTCTCAAGCGAAGATCTCCAAACCACAGAACGTCAGGCTATTCCCGTGGCCGCCCAGGATGCTGCCATCCAGATCGTGACGGAGCTCGCCGAAGGTTGGTAAAAGGACGTGCTCTCCATCGTTCCAACCCCCATCGGGAACCTTGGCGACATCACTCTCAGGGCTCTGGAAACCCTGCATGCCTGCGATCTTGTGGCTGCGGAAGACACACGCCACACGGGCATCCTCCTCAAACACCACGGGATCTCCAAACCCCAGACCAGCCTGCATGAGCACAATGAGGCATCCCGTGCAGCGGACCTCATTCAGCGCATGAGGGAAGGACTTCACGTGGCTCTTGTCAGTGATGCCGGCACACCCGCGATCTCCGACCCCGGCTCCCGGCTGATCCGCGAGACGCGCCTCGCCGGACTTCCTATCGAAGTCCTGCCCGGTCCCTGCGCCGCAATCACGGCTTTGGTGGGCTCCGGCTTTGACACATCCTCTTTCTATTTTGGTGGCTTTCTCCCCAACAAATCCGGACGACGCGCCCGCATCCTCACTGAAGCCCTTGCCCTTTCCCACACCTCCGTTTTTTACGAATCTCCCCACCGCATCCTGAAAACTCTGGAAGCCCTGAATGCCATTGATCCCGCGTGCGAGGTCTGCGTGGCCCGTGAGCTGACCAAACATTTTGAGGAATTCCTGCAAGGAACCCCTTTGCAACTGCTGACGCACTTTCAGACACGCACCCCCAAAGGCGAATTCTGCCTCCTCCTCGCCGGTCAGGATGCCCGCGCCAAGAGGCTTGCCACAGATATTAGAGCAGCCCTTCCATCCGGCCCTGACGGGCAGCGTGCAGAAGGGTGAGGACGAGCCCAAGGGTCTGTTCCTTGGCCAGTTTGGCATCCCCGGCTGTGGGAATTTCAACAACCACTTCGGTTGGTTGGCTGTCCCCCGGGATGGGGGTCAAAGCGCGTGCGTCTTGCGGAGAAGGCGGGTTGACCGTCCACTCCAGGAGATCGTCGCCGGCGTGAGTTTGCAGCCTGCGCAGCGAATCACACAACACCGTTTCCGCCCCTTCGCCACTTGGCCACAGGGTCACCTGGAATCCGGATCTTGCAGGATTTTCACGCAGGACCAGAATCAAATGGTAAGCGTAGCGTTGTAACTCCCGTTCCAGGACCTGGACATGCGGGAAGCGGGATTCTTTCCAGAGGCTCACCCCCTCCGCCTGCTGCCCGGAGGTTAAATCCTCTCCTGCCCGGGTGGCTTCCACATTCACGGCAGGGTAGGCCGTGACTTCCATGCCGGCCACAATACGCAAACGGTTTTGAATGGCACCCAACATGCTGGCCACAGAATAAACCGAAAGCCGCTCTGTTCCCAACCACCCCCCGATGATCAAAGCTCGCAGCGGATCATCTCCGGAATTTTCCCCGCACACATGAAAATACGGAATCATGGCCTCGCGGGTGGCCTTCTGCTCCCCTCCGTAACCCAAAACCAAGGTCGAAGATTCCAAGGAAAGCTCGGTGATAGGAAGAATCATATCGAGGCCATTGGCCTCGGGTGAGGTAAATTGCCTCCAAAGAGCAGCTTCCAGTTGTTCAAAGTCGGTCATCCGAAGATATAAGTATAAGTCATGGGATAATTTGCCAAACGCTTTTTTGCCCTGCGTGGTTCGCTGTATGGCCGCATTCCTCACGGGCGTTCAGAAAAGATGGACTCCTGGCGCTGGACTGTTCAGCTTTGAAGGGTGTCTGATCGTATTGCAAAAGTGTTTGAGAATCTTGCCTCGCAGGGGAAATCCGGTTTCATCGCGTATGTCACGGCCGGGGATCCTTCGCCGGCGGCCATGCCGGAAATTCTGGCTGCTCTGGATCGGGCGGGCACCGATGTGATTGAACTGGGGATTCCATTTTCCGATCCTTTGGCCGATGGGCCCACCATCCAGGCAGCTTCGGGTCGGGCCCTGGCGGCGGGAATGAGCGTGCGGGGGGTGCTGGAGCTTGTGCGGGGCTTTCGAAAAACATCCTCCACGCCCATTGTGCTGTTCACGTATCTGAATCCGATTTTTGCGTTTGGGTTTGAAGCCTTCATTCACGACGCTGCGGAGGCGGGAGCAGACGGGTTACTTGTCCTCGACATGCCACCCGAGGAAGCCGCTGCCAACGCGGGGATGCTCTGGTCGGGTGGATTGGATCCGATCCGTCTTGTCGCCCCAACAACACCGTCCGAACGCATGACCGGGATTTGTGAGACGGCACGGGGTTTTATTTATTATGTCTCGCGTGAAGGCGTCACGGGTGAGCAAACGAGCCTCTCAACATCGATTGCCTCTCAAGTCGCAATGCTGCGCACATTCACCTCTTTGCCGATTGCTGTGGGCTTTGGGATTTCGACCACGGCGCAATCCGCGGAGGTCGCGCAGCATGCGGATGCGGTCGTGGTTGGAAGTGCCATTGTTCGACATATTGCAGAGTGTGAAGACCCGGCGGAGCTTGGCCAGCGTGTGGAAGAATTTGTGGCTCCCTTGGCGGCAGCCGCCCATGAGGCGCGAAAGTGATCCCAAAGTGGTAGGGATGGCGGTCCCCCGCCGTCCGTGGCGTGGAGAGAAGAAGTCGGCGGTCAAGAGACTGACGCTCCCTATCCGGAGATGACGAGCTGGCGCACGCGCGAAGCGCCCTATTGCTGGTAGGGCGGGGCAGTCCCTTGCCCGCCCACTTGTCTCACTCTAGGGGAAGCGACTTCTACGATGCCGCTTCACCCATAATGCCACCGCCGGTTCCACTCCCCCCATTTTTATCAGCGAAATCAACGTCCTTGCGCCCCGGCTGCCGCTGGGCTTATAACTCGTGCGTCATGAAAAAAATCCTTTCACTTTCCGCCGCTGTCATTCTCTGTGCATTTTCCGGGTGTGCGACCACCTCGGGAGGAGGCTGCTGCGCAAAATCTGAATGCTGCAAACCCGGAGGCACTTGCTGTGGCAAACCATGCTGCGCCAAAGGCTCCTGCCCGGCCTCGAAATCCGGCGAGGGTTGCTAATATCCTTTCGCGAGCGATGAAGTGAGCATCGCGCGGGTTCTGTTCGCAGCAGGGCACTTGATTTCTTTCACTCACCACTGTTCAAGCTGTTCATGAGCCTCACCGTCCCATGCTGACTTCTGCCATGCGCCGGGTGGTTTGGTGTTGTTATCTGGGCATGTTTGTCCAGGCGATGGTGATCAATATCACCCCGCTGCTTTTTATTCCGCTGCGGGATCAGTTTGGTCTGACGTTTGAGCAAGTGGGACGTTTGGTGCTTGTGAATTTTGCCACCCAGTTGGTCGTGGATCTTTTGTGCACGGCCTTGGCGGACCGGGTTCCACCGCGACCTTTGATTGTGGCTGCGAATGCGCTTTCCGCGGTGGGGCTTTGGGTTTTTGCGATCGCCCCCTTCCAGCTCGCTGATCCTTTCACTGGTTTGATGCTGGGAACCATGGTTTTTTCCGTGGGCTGCGGACTCCTTGAGGTTTTGCTGAGTCCTATCATCAATGCCCTGCCCTCGGAAAACAAAAGCAGCGCCATGGCGTTTCTGCATGCGTTTTATCCCATTGGTAAGGTGGCTGTGATTTTGGTGACCGGCATCGCACTTTATGGATGGGGTGTTCAAGCCTGGCCATGGATTTTGCTGGCTTGGAGTGTGGTTCCCCTCGCGAACACAGCCGCGTTTTTTCTGGTCGAATTACCGCCCCTCGCGGATCACGAAAGGCGGCAGACGCTCAGATCGCTGGTGGTGGGCCGTCCGCTTTATTGGCTTCTTGCGGCCATGGTTCTTGCAGGAGCCTCGGAGGTGACGGTGGCCCAATGGACGTCGGCCTATGTCGAAACAGCCCTTGGTTTTTCAAAAGTCACCGCCGACCTTGTCGGTTTTTGCTTGTTCGGGGTGGGAATGATCATCGGACGGCTTTGGTTCGGGTGGAAGGGGGAGCATGCCAATTTGACGAAGGTGATGAGCATCAGCGCCGCTCTTTCCGGTGCGACCTGTCTGGCCATGGCCCTTTTGCCTTCGCCTGTGCTGGCGTTGCTTGCCAACGGGCTCTCAGGGTTTTTTGTGAGTATGCTCTGGCCGGGGACGATCTCTCTCTCCGCTGCGCGATTTCCGCTTGCCGGGGCCTCCTTGTTTGCCCTCCTTGCCGCCGCCGGGGATAGCGGGGCGGCTGTGATGCCATGGCTGGTCGGCGTGATTGCGGATACGGTCGGAAATACCTCTCCCGCCTGGGCCACGGCCATCTTTGGTGAGGCTTTGGCTCCTCAGGCGCTTGGCCTGAAAGCCGCGTATCTTGTCTCCGCAATTTGGCCGTTCCTGATGGTGCCCGTCATTCTCGCTCTGAGGCAAAACCACAAGGGGTAGTGGTTTTGCTGAAAAAAATGTCAACTTATAGTTGACGGACGTATTTTTATGGCATTAAAAATACTTATGTATGAATAACCCCTCTCTTCAAGCATGGCTTTTGGATGTTCCAAGAACGTTACCCGTTTGCGTCAGGAAGCAGAACGGCACGATCGCAAGGTTTGAGGCCCCCAGAATTATTCGATCGTTCCAGCGGGTCGGGATTGAAAGTGGTGAATTTGAGGGGCCGGTGGCGGATGAATTATCCGAAATGCTGCTTCAAAAACTGGCGACCGGGCATGACTTGCGGATTGTGACAGCGCTGGAGTTACAGGAGGTGTTTGATGAGGCTTTGGCGGAGCGGGGATTTTTTGGCGCTTTACGTTTGGCGATCGCTTGGCGCGAGCAGAAAAATATCAACCGGGACCGCAGCGCTGCCATGGTTGATGCCATCTCGACCATTGAGGAGTATGTCGGAAAAACCGACTGGCGCGTCCAAGCCAATGCGAATCAGGGATTCTCGTTGGGGGGAATGATTCTGAGTGTGGCAGGCAAAGTGACGGCAAATTATTGGCTGGGACAGGTCTATCCGCCGATGATTGGGCAAGCCCATCGCGAGGGGGATTTCCATATTCATGATTTGGACATGCTCTCCGGTTACTGCGCGGGCTGGTCGCTTCGCATGCTTCTCGCCGAAGGCTTTAATGGTGTTCCCAACAAAGTCGAATCGCGTCCCCCCCGCCGCTTAAGAACAGCGCTGGGCCAAATGGTTAATTTTCTTGGGACTTTGCAGAATGAATGGGCCGGAGCACAGGCTTTCAGCTCGTTCGACACCTATCTGGCCCCCTATGTGCGGCGGGAGGCCCTCTCGTACCCGGAGGTGCGCCAATGCATGGAGGAATTTGTTTTCAACTTGAACGTCCCCTCCCGCTGGGGGACGCAAACGCCTTTCACCAATCTGACATTTGATTGGACCTGCCCGGCAGATCTTAAGGAAGTTCATCCTGTGATCGGCTCAGAGACGATGCCGTTTGTTTATGGAGATCTTCAGTTGGAAATGGGCATGCTGAATCAGGCGTTTCTTGAGGTGATGATGGCGGGGGATGCCCGCGAGCGGGTTTTTACGTTCCCCATCCCGACATACAACATCACGGATGACTTCCCCTGGGAGGATGAAAATGCGGAACGGTTGTTTGAAATGACAGCCAAGTACGGGCTTCCCTACTTTCAGAATTTTTTAAGCTCGGACCTGCAGCCTCATATGGTGCGGTCCATGTGCTGCCGCTTGCAACTTGATTTGCGGGAGCTTCTGAAACGGGGGAATGGACTGTTTGGCTCGGCTGAGCAAACGGGGTCGCTGGGGGTTGTCACGATCAACTTTGCAAGGCTCGGGTATCTGTATCAAGGGTCGGAGCCGGCGCTTATGCATGCTTTGGATGTGCTCCTGGACATGGCCAAAGACAGTCTTGAAATCAAACGTGAGGTCATTGACGCACGGATGGCTGCGGGTCTTTTTCCATACACCCGGCGTTACCTCGGCACGCTGAGGAATCATTTTTCAACGATCGGGGTCAATGGACTCAATGAGTGTGTTCGCAATTTCACCGGGGATCACGAAAACATCAGCACCATCCGGGGCAAAGAATTTGCCGTCCGGTTACTGGATCACATGCGGCTTCGCATGGTCGGATTTCAAGAAGAGACCGGTCATCTCTACAATCTGGAAGCCTCTCCCGCGGAGGGAGCCACCTACCGTTTTGCCCGTGCCGACCGGCAACGCTTCCCCGGCATTCTGCAGGCCGGTGCCAGCGATGCCCCGTATTACACCAATTCATCCCAGCTTCCCGTGGGCTTCACCAGTGATCCGTTTGTGGCGCTCATGAATCAGGAAGACCTCCAAAGAAAATACACGGGCGGGACCGTCTTTCATCTCTACATGCCGGAACGTATTTCCAGCGCCCGGGCCTGCCGGGAACTTGTGCGCCGGACACTCACCCGCTTCAGGATTCCCTACCTCACGGTGACTCCCACGTTTTCGATCTGCCCGGTGCATGGCTACCTCGCCGGCGAACATCCTTTCTGTCCGCTTTGTGACGAAGAGTGCCTTGCCGAAAAGCAGGCAGCGCTGATGGCGGCTTAAGATTTCCTATGAAGCAAAAAATCCAACTCGAAGAGCATGAACGTCAACGTTGCGAAATCTGGACCCGTGTGATGGGTTATCACCGCCCGGTTTCGCAATTTAATGCCGGAAAACAAAGTGAGCACCGGGAGCGCAAATTTTACCAGGAGGTCACAGGGGCTTCATCATCTCACGCGGGGTGAATGGCTCGGTGGGGGATCTGGTTATCGGGGGACTTGAGCCTCTCACAACGGTTGATTTTCCCGGAAAGCTGGCTGCCGTGATTTTTTGTCAGGGCTGTGCGTGGAAATGCCGGTATTGTCACAATCCCCACCTTCGGAAACTCCAGTCACTGGGAACAATGTCCTGGGCGGCCATCCGTCAATTTTTGGAGGAGCGGGTCGGATTTTTGGAAGCCGTGGTGTTCAGCGGAGGCGAGCCACTTGCCCAGGGCGCCCTGCCCCCGGCTCTGAAGGAGTCCCGGGGCCTGGGGTATCTGGTGGGGCTCCACACCTCGGGAATGTCTCCGGAACGGTTGATAAAAAGTCTGCCATTTTTGGATTGGATCGGCATGGATATCAAAGCCCCGCTGGACAAACGTTACGACCTTGTGACGGGTGTCCGGAATTCAGCCAGGGGCATCCTGGGAAGTCTGGAAATCATTCAGGCTTCGGGCGTTGCTTTTCAAATCCGAACGACATGGGATCGGGAGGTTTTATCGGAAGAAGACCTGGAGGAGATCGATGACATGCTGCGGAGCCATGGAGCACCGCTAACAATTCGTCAGGTGTGCCGGCCTCCGGTTGTGAATGAGTGATTGGAAGTGACACAGAGAAGGGTTGCCAGCGGTTCCAGGGGATGGCATTCCCGACTCCATGAGATCACAGTTTGCCGGGACTCTTTGTTTCTTGTTGTGCGGGAGCGACAGCGAGGAAGCCGTCGCGGGTCGTGGGAATACCATCCACCAACCGTGAGTCCACCCAGAAGATGCGATCTTTCCATCGATTGGGTTTTGATTCCCCCAAGCGCACTTTCACAGGAGAAGCCGTGCCGGTGGATTTGCCGATCTCATAAGTGACAGATTCGCCGTTCAAATCCCTGATGGTGATTTGGACCGCCTGGGTGAAGTCGGGAGAATCGGAGGCCGTCGCCACATCAAAAAACGAAGGCGTAGCCCATTGGGTCAGGAGAGAGTAAAGTTTGTTGGGATCGATCAGCTCGTTGTCTTTGGCTTCCGAGAGGTTCCACCGCCCATCCTCAAGAACAACCTTCCAGCCCTCCTTGGCCGCATGATATTCAAAAGATTGAGGCTGGGGAATTTTCGGGAAACCGGTGTCCAGCCAGGCCATCGGTGACGGGAGGACCTCATGGAAAAGCTCTTTTGTCAGATAGACCGATCCCCGATGACCGGATGGGATCACAAACCTTCCAAAGACCTGCCCTGGCAACCCGTCTTTTCCTTCACGGGCTTGGCGCTTGCCAAGGAGAAGCACAGCCTGCGGTTTCTGGTTTTTATCCACAAAGGAAACCTGCATCGCTTTTTTGTTGGGGGGCACCCCGCTTCCCGGGTCGGCCAACTGGAAGCGGTCAAGTTGGGCGGATTGGGCCGGTATTTCCTGGATGGGGATCATGTCCCAGGTCTGACGAAGCACCTGGGTGATTCGGGATGAGTCCGCAGGAAAGTGATCCCGCTCAAGAACGGTCCATCCATCGGTCCTCCGGATGAGGGTGACGTGATTTTCCGAAGCTGATATCAGAATCGAGCTAACATCGTCAGGGCGGAAATCCGGGAAAAGTTTGCCTGAGATTTTTGATTGGGAGGAACGTAGCGCAAAAAATAAGGCCACCGCGATGACAGGAACCACAAGCAGCCAGCGTTTCATCTTGCAGAGGACTTTCTGTGACGCCAAATGGCAAAGGCAAGGGCCACCATCGCGACGAGGGCGGGGACTGCCGCCAGGTTCAGCCACTTGAGCCGGATTTCCAACGCATCAATTTCTGCACGAAGCTGACGGCGGGTCTCTTTGAGCTCTTTTTTTACGGCGGCTTCTTTTGCCCGAAACCCGGCGATTTCTTGCTGATGAGCCTCCGAAAGGATTATCTTTTGGCCGCTTTCATTTCCCAGCTCCAAAGCCGAGAGGCGCGATCGGGTTTCCTGAAGAGAGACCTCCAGCTCATTGATCGTCGCTTGAAATTTTTGTTCGGCCTGCGCCTGCATGGATTTCACAATCGTGAAAGGACGGTTTTTTACCGCCCGGCTCCGAACAGCAATCAGGTCATCATCCCCGGCCAGTTGTTCAACCGCCCCCTGAGCCAGGAGCAGGTTGCCATTGGTGGGGGCATACGTCTGGCCTCCGGGAAACAGGCCGCGCACCTCGGTCACCGCCAATTGATTGTGGATCATGTCGGCGTCTCCAACAAGAATCACCGAGGATTCCCGGGCGGAGGACTTCAAGAACTCAGGCAAAGTTCCGCCTGAACGGCCGGGCGGCCCGCCGGGAAAGGCTGTCGAAAAGTTCCCTGTCAGCCGGAGAGCCAGCGGCCATTGTTGTCCGGAAGGCGTGAAGGTGTTTCGGATTTTTTCTGGCGTCGTTCGGGAAACCCCAGGGTCCACCAACTCGGAGTTTTTCGAAGAGTGAATCAAAACCTCACGCGTAAGATTCGGGGAGTTGACCTCCATGACTCTGATCGTGCCGGCAAATGCCAGGAGCAGAGTGTCGAGACCTGACGTCAAAACGTCCGTGGGGCTCAGGGCGGCCGATGTGAGATCCAAAAGTGACGGAGCACGGCCCTCGCGCGACCGGGCTTCGAAATCAAGATCGGCCACCACGTTGTCTGATGAGAATTCGAGGCCCCATGCCGGTAACAACCTTGGAAGCGTGGATGCAGTGGGTTCCGATGTTTTGCCTGCATCCAAAATGCAATAGGGATCCAGGAACACCACCAACCGTCCCCCTCTCAGAAGGAACTGGTCCAAGGCAAACTGGGTGATGTCGGTGATCTCTTTCGGATGGATCACTAGCAGCACACGAAGCTCTTCAGGAATCTCCGAAGAGTTCATGGGAACGTCCTGAACATCAAAATCTTTTTGAAGCTCTTCAAAAAGAGCCCATGGCTTGGTGGCCTCGCTCCCGAATCCTGCCAAGCCGGGTTTTCCCATGACCGGCAGGGGACTCATGATTCCAATCTTTGGTTTTTCTGGATTCGTCACGCGGGCGATAGCCCGTGCCACATCGTATTCCAAGAGCCGCGCCCGATCCGTGGTGAGCTGGGGGAGGGCCACCTTTTGGTCAAGCTGTGTGGCCGACAACCCTAGATAAAAGCTGCTGCCGTCGGGGAGGGGATGAGGCTCAATGCCATCCATGCGCGCCGACTCCCCGGCCTCCGAGTCTGGAAGGGGTGCCAATTTGATGACGTCGATTTTTCCGGGTGCCGCCCTGGTCATCTCCTTCAAAAGATCCTCGATCTGCTGCACATAAGTTTTCAGGAAAGGTGGCATGGGAGAATCTCCCGATGACACATACAACCGGAGTTGAACAGGGTCCTCCAGCTTTGAAAGCATCTTGCGGGTTCCTTCTGAGAGGGTGAAGGACCGGTCCTGGGTGAGATCAATCCGTGCCCGGAATACGCCCGCCAGAACGTTGATCGCAACCACCAGGCCGACGACCACCAGCATCCACAGAGCCGAAGAAAGTTTGGGTTTCATACGGCGGCTTTTTTCACGCGGCTCGATGAGCTTTGAGAACAAATGAGGTTCCCAAAAGTCCGAGGACAATAACTGACAAAAAATAAACCACATCGCTGGTGTCCAGCACGCCTCGCTGGATGGCTTCAAAATGGGTCATCACACTCAAACCGGCCACAAATTCCACAACATCCCGCCCCGCAAAGTGTGAGAGAAATCCCGTCACAGGCGGCCAGCCGGATAACACAAGAAAAAGGCAAATGCCCACCGCCAGGATGAAACAGACCACTTGATTTCGTGTCAGGGCCGACGTGAAGGAGGTGACGGCAAGGTAAGCACCGGCAAGGAACCAGCTTCCGAGATATCCCGCAGCGATGATGCCATTATCAGGATCCCCGAGATAGTTGACGGTGATCACAAAAGGAAACGTGAGCGCGAGGGCCAGAGCAACCACCAACCAGCTGGCCAAAAATTTGCCAAGAATGGGCTGCCATGGCGACACGGGCATTGTCATGAGCCATTCCAAGGTGCCCATTCGCCGCTCCTCGGCCCACATGCGCATCCCGACTGCTGGGACCAAAAATAAAAACAGCCATGGCAGCCAAAAAAACAAGGTCGCAAGGGTCGCTTCTCCCCGGGCTAAAAAACCTCCCACCAGAAACGTAAAAAACCCGGCCATCAGCAAAAAGATAATGATAAACACCGGGGCAATCGGGGAGGAGAAAAACCCTGCCAATTCACGTTTGGTGATCGTCCAGCAGGCTCTCATGACCGGGGGACGTGATGCGGCGAGGTGATGTCCCGAAAGACATCATCCAATCGGCCTTCCTCAATCACCAGGCTCACCAAAGGCCAGCGCCTGGTGGATGCAAGCTCTGCCACAGATCGTGAGAGGTTGTCGCCCGTGGTTTTCGGGTGAATCCGGAAGGTGTTTGCGGGATGGGTCAGCGTCTCAACTTCCCCGGCTTCCGGAATGTCCCGAAGGGCGCTGGCCACTCCCATGTGGTCCCCCGGTGCAAGTTTCAAAAGCACGCAGCCGTAATGTTTGCCACGGGACTTGAGCTCAGCGGGTGTTCCAGACGCCACAATTTTTCCCTGGTTGATGATGATGGCCCTTGAGCAGGCCGCCTCCACCTCCTCGAGGATATGAGTTGAGAAAATAATGGCCTTGGTTTCGCCCATGCGTTGGATCAAGGATCGGACTTCATGTTTTTGGTTGGGGTCGAGCCCATCAGTCGGTTCATCAAGAATGAGAACCGGCGGATCGTGAATGACGGCTTGGGCGAGGCAGACGCGATGCCGGTACCCTTTCGAGAGGGTGTCGATGCTCTGATGTCGGACATTGGCGAGAAAACAGGTTTCCAGGGCCAGATCGACAGCCCGAGTGAGAGCCGTTCCGTGAAGTCCCCGCAATTCGCCGGCAAAACGCAGGAAGCCGAGGACGTTCATCTCTCCATAGGACGGGGCATTTTCCGGCAGGTAACCCATCTGACGTTTCACTTCCAGCGGGGCGGATTGGACGCTTTTCCCACCGACTTTGACCTCACCCGAACTCGCGGGCAGGTAGCCTGCAATCACCCGCATCGTGGTTGATTTTCCTGCCCCATTCGGACCCAAAAATCCCAGGACTTCTCCTTTTGCCACATCAAAAGAAATGTGGTCAACGGCCAGCTTCTCACCGAAGGTTTTGACGAGGTTTCGGACTTCAATCATGGCGAAGCTCGTTCCCGCTCATGCCGGCTTGGCGCGGTGAATGGCCTGATCAGACCGCGCAGCCAGGCGGATCGCCCCCATGGGCGATGGCCGGTTATTTCATCAACAAAATTGCCCGCGCTCTTTTGATCTCGCGGGTGATTTTGCGGTGGGCGCGTGCCGACATGCCGGTCACCCGGCGGGGCAGAATTTTCCCGCTTTCGGTGACGAAACGACGGAGGAGTTCCGGGTTTTTGTAATCAATGGCTTCTGCGGCGAGGTCAGTGCGACGGCGTGGCATCGTGCGATTGGCACGACGGAAGTTGGATCTGCGTTTTGCGGTTTTTGGCTGCATGCTGGGTGATTATTTGATCTCGCGGTGGAGGGTGTGCCTCTTGAGATTGGGATTGTATTTTTTCTTTTCGAGCCGGTTCGGGGTGCGCGGACTTTTTTTGTTGCGGGTGGTGACGTAGCGGGATGGGGGTTTGCCTTCCCCACGGGCCTCCGTGCATTCGAGAGTGACGATTTCTTGTGCCATATAATTTTAGTCTTTTGAATCTGAGGTGTCTTCTTCGCTGTCTTCTTCTCCCTCGTCATTCAATCCAAAGAGAGAGGTTACCGGTTGGCGGACGCTTTGGAAGCGATTTCGCTTTTCGAGTTCTGCCTGACACTCCACCGTGTAACGTGTGAAAGGCAATGCTTCCAGCCGGGGATGGGGAATCGGCTTGTTCGAAATTTCGCAAACACCGTAGGCTCCGGCATCAATGCGCTTGATGGCCTCATTGATTTCATAAAGCGAGTCCTGTTCCATGGAGAGAAGGCTCAACGCAAAGTCCCGGTCATAGGCATCACTCCCTGCATCGGCCTGGTGCATGCCAAAGGCGCTGGCTTCGCTGCCCTCGGCCCGGGAACGCAGGCTGTCTCTGGCAACACCATTCATGGAGTCCAGCAGCGTGTCTTTAAGAATCAGGAGACGCTCACGTTGTTTTTTTAGAAAACCCGCGGATTTGGCTGAAATCTTTACAGGAACAACTACCTCAACGACCGCTTTCGGTTTCTTTTTTGCAGGCTTTTCCTTGGAGCTTTGGGTTTTTGGAACTTTCAGCTCAGGCTTTTTGGCGTTCGGTTTAGGACTGCTGGAAGCCGCTTTGGCGGCAGGTTTTTGTTTTTTGGTCACCTTGGATTTCTTGAGCGGGCTGGGTTTTTTGGAGACAACGGACTTTGTTGACGCAACCACTTTTTTGGAAACGGCCTTGGCCTTGGAGGATGCCTTGGGTTTTGTGGGAGATTTTTTGGAGCCTGCCATCGGATAATTTTTTGAAAAGAGGCGAATCATTACCCGCTTCGGGAGGGGCATGCAAGAGGAAATGCAGAAAGGTTTACAAATTACCGGGGTTTGCCAGCCGGGGGTTCCTCCACGGAATGGGTGGTTTACCGGTTTTTCTGGCATGAAAGTATTGATTGAGCGATAGTCCCGCCTCAACAACACAACAATCATGGGTTCTCTTATTCTCCTTGCTGCTCTTGGAATCGGTGCCGTTCTGGTGCTGATTCTTGTCATCGTCCTTCTCAACTTTTTTGGTGTCTGGCTGAGAGCAAAAATCGCGGATGCGCCCGTGCCGTTTGCCAAGCTGATTGGGATGCGTCTGCGAAAAGTGCCGGTTGGCTTGATCGTGGATAGCAGGATCACCGCCGTCAAGGCGGGCTTGGCGTTGGATACCGATTTGCTGGAGGCCCATTACCTTTCCGGCGGGAATGTTTCGCATGTGGTACTTGCCCTGATTGCAGCTGACAAAGCGGGGATCACCCTCGACTTCAACCGGGCCTGCGCCATCGATCTTGCCACCAAGGGTACCAGCAAGACCGTTCTTGAAGCGGTGCGGACAAGCATTAACCCCAAAGTGATCGATTGCCCGAATCCGCAAACCGGCAAGGTCACAATTGATGCCGTGGCCCGTGATGGCATCGGTGTGAAAGTGCGCGCCAGGGTGACAGTTCGCTCAAATCTGGATCGCTTTGTGGGTGGTGCCACCGAGGAAACCATCATCGCACGTGTGGGCGAAGGCATTGTGACCTCCATTGGCTCTGCCACATCTTACAAAGATGTTTTGGAAAACCCGGACCGCATCTCAAAGGCCGTCCTCGTCAAGGGCCTGGATAGTGGAACGGCTTTTGAAATCCTTTCCGTGGATATTGCCGACATTGACATCGCGGACAACATCGGTGCCAAACTCCAGGCTGAGCAGGCCGAGGCTGACAAAGTCGTGGCCCAAGCCAAAGCGGAGATGCGTCGTGCGGCGGCCGTGGCCAGCGAGCAGGAAATGAAGGCCCGCACCCAGGAAATGCGTGCCAAGGTCGTGGAAGCCGAGGCGCAGGTGCCGCAGGCCATGGCAGAGGCCTTCCGCAATGGCAACCTCGGGATTATGGATTACCTCAAAATGAAAAATGTCGAAGCCGACACCTCCATGAGAGATTCGATTGCGGGCACGGAAAAGGGCAAAGCTTAAGCCATGGAACAACTCGTCATTCTGGTCATTATTGGCCTGATCAGCCTTGTCAACTGGCTGATGCAGCGCTCGGCCGAAATGAAGGAAAAGCGGCGGTTGGAAAAAGCCGCCCAGCAAGGGGAACCTCCTGAGCCATTAGTCCCGGAGCCCTCTTACGAGACACAGGAGGAGCGCCCTGACGAGGCGATGAGAAAACTCATGGAGGCACTGGGCTTGCCGGTCGAAGAGGCTCCCCCGCCTCTGCCCAGGCCAGCACCACCAACTCCGGCTGAACCTCCTCCCATCGTTGTCAGACCCAACTTCAGCCACAAGCGCCTCGCGGAACCTCCTCAGGAAGTTTTTGTGCATGAGGTCTCGCAAGTGACCCAGCCAAGACGGGGGCCTGCGACCGTGGCAGTTGCCAAACCTTCCCGATTCCGGACCCTCCTCTCGACCAACGAGGGCATTCGGGATGCTCTCGTGCTCTCGGAAGTGCTCGGCAAACCCGTGAGCATGCGGGTGAAGTGAGCCAGCATGGCCGACCAAAAGGACTGCACATTATCCCCGTGGATTGATGGTTGTGCCAATCGCTCCATCCGATCAACATTCAAAACTCAGCGATCGGCAATCGTAATTTGTCCGCTTAATTTGCAACTGCTCTGACGAACTTCACCAGCAACGCTTCCGCTCACCATAAAAATCACTCTTCTCCCGGAACATCCACAGCTCCGGTCACACAGGCTTGGCCAGAAGCGTCGATGTGGATCTTTACAAACTGATAATACCCGTCGCCTTCGTCCCCTTTCTCGAAGCTGCCAAAGTATTTCACAACGAGCGTGTTTGAGTTCTGCCAGTGATCGGCATCGATGAGTTCATCCCGTAGGTTGAAGCCATTGGCAAGAGCCGTCTTCTTTTCAATAGCATAAAACTCAGGCAGCACCACAGGCTGCCAGGCTCCGTCTTTCAAGCGGTAGAGAAGTGTTCTTGTGAACCGCGGTCCGTCACCGAGTCGCAGGGCAAGCATGTCACATTCCGGACTCCAAACCACCCATGTGGGCATTGGGCAGCTGACATCGAATTCGTGACCATAAAGCGTCAGCGGTTGCCCGGCTCCTTCTGCGGACTGAATCGTGATCTTCGTGACTTCTTCTCCGTCCTTTGTGAAATGGACACGCCATCGCTGGTCGGGTGAAACGTGATCCTCGTGCTCTTTCGTGTCGCTGGCAGAATTCCTCTGCCGTGAGTTGGCAGACTGCGAGGATTGTTCTTCCGATTCGGGTTCGGCCTCTGCGGTGGCCAAAACAAGAAACGAGGTCACAATAGCGAGCAACCGGCGCAATGGCATGGAGTTTTTGATTGGTGTCCTCCCGACAAATCCCTCGTGATCAGATATGAATCGCGTGTCCCCCTGCCGCGTGGGCCGCCTCATGGACGGATTCCATGAGAGTAGGGTGTGCGTGGATCGTGCTGGTGATTTCATCCACCGTGGCCTCCAGCGTGATGGCCAGGCCCAGCTCGGCTATCATCTCCGTGGCATCTCCACCGATGATGTGAGCCCCGATGATATCCCCGTGGGGTTCGCCAATAATCAGCTTCACAAAACCTTCGCTGTCTCCGACGGCGAGGGCTTTTCCGCTGGCCAGAAACGGGAATTTGCCAATTTTGAACTTGAGGCCTTTTTCCTTGGCCGCGCGTTCGGTCAAACCAACGCTTGCGACTTGCGGATGACAATATGTGCAGCCCGGAAACACCGAAACCTTCTTGGGTTTTGACACACCAAAGATTCCTTCCACCGCTTGCACGGCTTCAAAGCTCGCAACATGCGCAAGCCAGGGTGGCCCGATAATGTCGCCAGCCGCATAGATGCCTTTCACATTGGTTTCATAGTTGTCATCGACTTTGATCCAGCCTTTTTCATCTGTTCCGATTTTGACACCACCTGGAATGACAGGGCTCACGCCAATCGCAACCAATGCCACCTCGGCTTCCAGGGTTTCAGATTTTTTGCCGCTGACTTGGATTTTAACGCCGTTATCCGTGGCCTCTGCTTTTTCAACCTTCGTTCCTGTCAGCAAGGTGATCCCCTGTTTGGAAAGTGATTTTTCGAGGGCCACGCTGACTTCCGTATCCTCC